>CANRJV010000006.1 GCA_947631045.1 uncultured Bacilli bacterium | reverse complement strand
ATATAAGCACCTTTTTAAGTTCCATAATAAAATGTTCGGGAAGTTCTTTATTTAAAAACTGTCCGAAGGTAAGATATTACATAACAAATGTAAGTTAAATGGGAAGAAATATCTTCCTTTTTAATTGCTATAAAACCAAATAAATGGTAAAATAAATCCTAACTTTTAGGAGGTTATAATGGAAAATGAAACATTAGAAAATACTCATTATGAAAATGGGGTTGTAATGGTTGAAAGAAATGGATTGATGGGAACTAAAGATGGTTTGATACCCGTAAAATATAAAAATCTTCATCTAGTATTAAATACTAATTTTTATACTGAAAAAAATCAAGAAGAAATGGAAGATTTTGCTCTTGTATCTCTTTGTATAGTAGAGAAAAATGTTTCTCATCGTTTAGATTTGGCTGAGGCATATGACAAAATACCACCAAAAACAATTCCTCTTAAATTTTTTACTTTTAATGGTAATGATGACAAAATGGGTGCCATTGTCGTAACTAAAGGGAAGAAAAGAAAACATATTAGGAAGCAAATATTTTCTGATTTCTATGAAGGTGTTTCTTTTAAGGCTAATGTTACAAAAAAAATAGTAATTCCTGCTTATTTTGATGATATAACTTTTATAAAATATTTATCTGTAATTAAACTTGAAGATGAAGAAATACCAGAGTTTTTATTAAAAGTAGAAATAAATGAAAAAGAAGGCATCTGGCTTCCTATGAGTCGTAAATTTTTGGTGCCTCCAATATTTGATAAGAATGGCTTAGATTTAACAAAATTAACTTTAGAAAATATTCAAAATGATTTATTTTATGGTTATGTTAATGGGGAATATATGATGTACTCAAAAGGCTCATTAAAGAAACTTGTTGATGTTCCTTTTTCCTATCCTTTAGAAACGAAACAAGCCTTACAAAGTTTTGTGAAAAAAGCGCGGGTGAGAAGACGGAAAAGAAGTTAATTACTTAAATAATATGAAATTAAGAAAGCAAGAGCTGTAATAATAATACTTAATAAATTAAAATGGCCTGGGTAGATAAATAAAATAGAAGATATAACAAAACCAATAATAGCACTATAGGAGGTCCTAAAGTGCTTTTTTAATAAGTAATTAACTAATTTTAAAATAATAATGGCACTAAGTAAAAAAGAAATAATAAAAGGAATAAGGGATACAATAATAGGTAATTTAATATTTAAAGGGTTAGCAATAATATTTAATAAATATTTATAAACCCCAATAAGCATTAATAAAGCAGCTCCACTAATGCCGGGAACAATTTTCCCGATAGCGTAAATAATCCCCGCTAAAGTCATGGTCAAAAAAGAGGGATTTAATGAGTTTTCGGGAATCTTTTTTTCTAAAACAAAAAGAATAATTCCTAAACTAAAACTAATTAGAAAAGGAAAAATAGCCATCTTTTGATTAGTTTTAGTTTTTATTTCTTTTAAAAGACAAGGAATACATCCTAAGATAAGACCAATAAAAACATAAGAAATAAAAAATAATTTTTCTTCTAAGAGATAAAGTATTATTTTACTAAAGAAAAAAACACTTAAAATAATACCAATTATTAAAGGCAGTAAATATTTTGTATTATTTTTAACATCTTGAAAAAAATTTAATATTTTATCAATAATTGTTTCATAAATTCCTAAAATGGTAGCAATAACCCCACCAGAAACACCAGGAATAATGAAGCCAAGACCAATAATTAAGCCATAGATTAAATTTTGTATGTTCATGTGTAAACCTCTCTATAATAAAATGTATTTAAAAAAATATTATGATATACTAATAAAGGGATAGTTATGAAAATATTGAAAATAACAATTATTGTTTTAGTAGTTATTATTATTTTATTTATGAGTATTAATTTTTATATGATTATTAAAGCTAGTAAAAGTATTAAAGATATTAGTAATTTATCAGGTACTTATGATATGGCGCTAGTTTTAGGTTGTGGTATTAAAAATGGGGAACCATCTTTAATGCTTAGAGATAGACTTGATAAAGCTATAGATTTATATGAAAAGGGTTATGTTCAAAATATTATTGTGAGTGGTACCCATAAAAACGGCTATAGTGAAGTAGATGTGATGGAAAAATATTTACAAAAGAAGGGTATAGCTAAAGAAGTAATTATTAGGGATGATAATGGTGATTCTACTAGAAAAAGCATTAAAAATTTCTATCATAATTATAAAAAGAAAAAAGTTTTAATTGTGACCCAAAAATATCATTTATATCGGGCTTTATATCTGGCTTCTAATTATGAACTTAAGGCTACGGGAGTTTATGCCGAGGAAATTCAATATAGAGGTCAAATATTTCGAGAAATAAGAGAAATAATGGCCCGGATTAAAGACTTTTTCATCTAACCAATTTTTGGTAAGAACCAATTATTGGTTTTTTATTTTTGATTAATTTATTCATAATAATATTGATGGTGATTATAATGAAAAAAATATTATTAATAATAAGTTTTTTACTAATTCCTTTGCCAACTTTAGCTTATTCAGATTATATTTATCGGGGTGGTAATACCCTTGGAATAGAACTCGATTGTGATGGCATTTTAATTGTTGGCTTTTATGAAGTCGATGGCAGTTTTAATAAAGGTAATCCCAAATTAAAAATTGGGGATTATATTAAAAAGGTTAATGGGGAAGAAGTAAATACTTTAAAAGAATTAACAAAAACGATTGAAAAATATGTTGATAATGGAGAAGTAGAAATAACTTACACTAGAGATAAAAAAGAAGAAGTAACAACGCTTCCTTTACTAAATGAAAATGGGGTTTATAAAACAGGATTATATGTTAAGGATAGTATAACGGGAATAGGAACGCTTACTTATGTAGATCCTGAGACTCATATCTTTGGAAGTTTGGGTCATGAAGTAATTGAATCATCTTCCAAAGAAATGGTGGAAATAAAAAATGGGATGATTTTCCGTAATGCAATTATTTCGATTGATAAATCAACCGTTGGTAGTGCGGGCAGTAAAAATGCCAAGTATTACTACAATACGGTCTATGGTAATATTATAAAAAATACCAATCATGGTATTTTTGGGAAATATAATAAAGGTTTAAATAATTTAGAATTAATTGAAGTCGGCCAAAAAGAAGATGTTAAAATTGGGGAAGCTTCCATTTACACCGTTTTAGAAGATGAAAAAGTGGAAGAATTTAAAATAAATATTGAAAAGATTAATGAATCTAGTGATACCAAAAATTTAACATTTGTTATAACAGATCAAAGATTACTAGATAAGACTGGAGGAGTAGTCCAAGGCATGAGTGGTTCACCAATTGTTCAAAATAATAAAATCGTGGGTGTCGTTACTCATGTTATTGTCGATAATCCTTATACTGGTTATGGTTTATTTATAACAACAATGTTAGAAGAAGGAGAAAAATAGCTCCTTTTTATTTATGTAAAATTATTTGTAAAAATAAAGTAAACGGTTTGAAAATTGACACATAATTTATTGCTGTTATAATTTAAATGTATTATCTTATAAATAAGAGTAAGGTGTTATTAATGAAAAAAATTTTCAAATTAAAATTAAGTTTTTTTATTATATTTATAGTAATTATGGGAGTTATCGCTTCTAATATCAATATTTCTAGGGCTCAAAATTCTACTCCAGGTAATCCGGCTTTTGGTGATGTTCGTTTTTACCAATGTGTTCTAGCCGCTACAGGTCATGGCTCTGAAAGTATTGAATATAATGTTCAAAATTCAGAATTAGAAGCTTTAAATAATTTTGGTTGTTCGGGCTTTTCGACAACTGATGGATTAGATCTTTTAAAAAATATAAAAGTTTTAAATTTAACCGGAGGCTTTGGCGGTGCTGTTCAAACACAAAATTTAACTAAATTACAAACTATTTTTATCGATAAAAGTGCCAAATTAACTGTTATTGGTCATGATAATCATATGCTTAAAGAGTTAACGATTAAGAATGGCACATTAGATACTTTTGATGCTAGTGAATTCAAAACTTTAGGAAACTTAGATTTATCGAATAATAAATTAACGTATGTTAAATTAAGTGATGAACAAATTGGCTATGTTAATTTAGATAATAATAATTTACTATCTTTAGAAATTAATTCTGGTTTAAGAATTAATCATATTACTTTTAATAATCAAACTAGAGATATAAAATTAACTAGAAAAGATGGTAAATATGAATTAAACTTAAAAGAACAAGATTCGCATCTTGATTCTAAAAAAGTTATATTTTCGAATATTTCAGGTGTAACTTATAATGATGAGACAGGCGTATTTACTTTAACTAATCGTTTAGATAATTTAACTTATAAATACAATACAGGTAATACTACCACTGGTAATATGCCTGTAACGATTAATTTAACTTATAGTCCCGAAATTTTTAATTTTTATTTAGGTAGTAATGCCCAAGTAAAATATACCCAAACTAAAGAAGTTGAGGTTAATCTAAGTTGGCGAGGCGAAAATATAACACATTATTGTTTAAGCGAAACAGATAGCAATTCTTCATGCAGTTGGCAAGCAGTGAGTGGTAGTAGCGTTAAAACTAATCATACTTTTAGTAACGATACCGATGGCCTAAAAACTTTATATGCTTTCGTTAAGAATAATAAAGAAGAAATTTCTTTAAGCGCTAAAGCCGAGATTACTTTAGATACGAAGAAACCTATTATTGCAACCTTTACAATTGGTGGGGCAGAAAATCCGGAAAAAATAACTAGTCAAAGAACAACTATTTCCCTAACTTGGACAGATGAGGATGTTAAAGAATATTGTATTAGTTCTAAAGAGGGTAGTAATAACTGTATTTGGCAAACTACTACTGATAAAGAAATAAATAAATCTTATACTTTAACTAGTGGTAATGGTACTAAGACCTTATATGCTTATTTAAAAGATAAGGCGGGAAACATTTCAGAATTTAAATCTGATAGTGTAACTTTAGAGGCTACAGAAGAAGTAGCCGCTCCGTTTATTTCCGTATTCTATATTGGTTCTTCTGCTACCAGTAAATATACTAATACGAAAACTCCAACCATTCATTTAAGTTGGTCAAGTGAAAATGTTACGCAATATTGTATTAGTAAAACTAATAGTTATGCTAATTGCAATTGGCAAAATACAACTGCTCAAAGTGCTGTTTTCAATGCTAGTTTTACAGATGGTGATGGAACTCAAACTTTATATGCCTTTATTAGAAGTGATGATTTAATTTCGGCTTCAAAAAGTGCTAGTATAATTTTGGATACAACTAAACCGATTATTAAAGAATTATATTTTAATAATAAAGAAGAAAATTCTTCTAGTTTAAAAAATAAAATTTATCTTTTTTGGGAAGATAATGATGTTGCTAGTTATTGCTTAAGTACTACTAACTCTAGTGCTAATTGTGATTGGAAAGATGTCAAAAATCAAAAAAATATAACTATTGATTATACTTTTGATTTTGATGGTGAAAAAACAATATATGCTTATTTAAAAGATAAATCAGGTTTAATATCTGAAGGATCCTCAGCTCAAATAAATATTAAGCAAAATAATTCTAATCCGGATTTAAATGGTCAAACAAATAATAATAACAATAATGATACAGCTTTAGATAAAGGACCCCAAACTGGTCCACTAGAAGCAGGAATATTTATTCTTGCTCTTGGCGGTTTTGCTTACGCTTATGTCAAAATAAATAAGAAGAAAAAAATGTTTAGATTATAATTAAAAAAGGGCTTTAAATAAGTCCTTTTATAGTGTCTCGATATTATTTTTGGTGAAAGGATTCTTTAAATGATGAGGAGTATTGATTTCTTCACTTGTTCCTTTATTTACAGTACTATTTTTTCCGATAACAGCATCTTTTAATTCTTGTTCATTACTACCAAAGTCATCATTAACATCAATTACTCTTAATATTTCATCCATGGAGGTTATTCCTTCCATTACTTTAATTAAACCATCTTTAATTAAGGTATTATCACTTTGGCCATAGACTAATGCTCTTAGTTCTTCTTTTCTAATATTATTAACAATTGCATCGCGGATATCTTGATTTATTTCTAAAACTTCATGAATGGCAGTTCTGCCTTTATAACCATTAATACATTCTTCACAACCAACCGGAGTATATATTTCATTAACATCCATATCTAAGACTTTTTTAAAAAGATTTTTTTCATATTGATTAGTTGGTCTGGCACTTCGACATTTAGGGCATAACTTCTTAACTAGTCTTTGGGAAATAATTCCAGAAAGGGCACTTCCCAGTAGGTACCGTTCGACATCCATATCTAAAAGTCTTTCAATTGTGTTTAAGGAGTTATTAGTGTGAATAGTAGATAAAACTAAATGTCCCGTAATGGAGGCCCGAACCGCAATTCTCGCCGTTTCATCGTCTCTAATTTCTCCAATCATGATGATATCAGGGTCTTGTCTTAAAATACTTCTTAAAGTATTACTAAAAGTTAAACCTATTTCACTCATAACTTGAACTTGGTTAATGCCAGCAATTTTCATCTCCACTGGGTCTTCAACAGTAATAATATTTCTTTCGGTGGTATTTAATACTTGAAGCATCGAATAAACGGTTGTTGATTTACCACTACCAGTAGCACCAGTAACCATAATAATACCATTAGGTTTTTTGATAAGTTCATTAATTTTATTATAATTTTCTTTCGATAAACCAATAGATTCTAAACCATTTAAACTCATGCGGTAATCAAGAATTCGAATAACAATTTTTTCTCCATCAACAATTGGTAAAGAAGATACCCGTAAATCCACATCTAAATTTTCAATTAAGCCTTTAATGGCTCCATCTTGGGGAAGTCTAGTTTCGGTGATATTCATCCCGGAAATAATTTTAATCCGGGTAATTAAATTCTTTTTAACCGTGGCGGGAACTTTGGCATAGTCAAGTAAGGCTCCATCAATTCTAATTCGAACATTTAAATCTTCTTCCGTTGGGTCAAAGTGAATATCGGAAGCCCCATTTTTAACGGCATCGATAATCATGCTATTAACTATATCAACTACGGGTTTATTGTCATAATCAAATTCTTTAAACACAAGTATCACCGTTATTCCCTTTTACTATTCATAATTATACAATAAACCGCTTTTTAAAACAATATGAAAAGATAAGATTTTAAGCTAGCCAAAAAAGAAAAAACGGCAAGTAAATTTGTTTTTATCTTTTCTTATTTAGGAAATAAAGTTTTAGAAGAAAAATTTCTAGGAAAATTTTTCAATTTGTAGTATAATAACCCCCAAGTAACTGAGGTTTTATCATATTTTGAAATAGAAAAATTAAAAAGGGAAGTGAAAGAGTGACTAAAACAAGAGGAAAAGTAATGGAAGTATATATTCCAGAACAATTTAAAAATGGGGAGCTATTGGATGTAATGGATAGAACTAATATTGGTTTTAGAGTAAAAACTCCAGATGGTTTAAAAGATCTCATTTTAGAGGCCAATGAAATTAATGCCCAAATAATGAAAAATGATGAAGTTTTAATTATAGAGCAAGATATATCAGGAAAACATTTTGTTGATATCGAAATTTATGATGGTGAAGATTATGAATAATAATGAATTTCAAACAGTTGGTCTATATGATCATAATGTAAATAGTTATGAAAAGATAAAAACGGCATTTGAGACTGGCAAAGATGTCGTCGGAATTGTTCATGCCACCGGTACAGGTAAATCTTATAATGCCCTTCAACTTGCTTATGATAATAAAGATAAAAAGATTGTTTATGTTGTACCATCAAATGGAATCATTGAACATCTAAAAAATATAATTGAAAATAATCCCAATTTAGATTTAGAAAGAGATTTTCCTAATTTAGAATTTAGAACATATCAAAGTTTTATATCTTTATCAAAAGATGAAATTCAGGCTATAAATTGTGATTTACTAATTCTTGATGAATTTCATCATCTTGGTGCTCCTATATGGGGAGCAAGAATTGATACGATGATTGAAACACATCCCGGAATGAAAATACTTGGAATGACAGCTTATACCATAAGAGATAGAGGTACATCTTATGAAAGAGATATGGCTAATCCGGATACTGATGAGTTATTTTCCGGTAAGATCGAAAGTAGATACGATTTATGTGATGCGATGATAGATGGCGTTCTTCCTAAACCTATATATAAAAGTGCTTATACTAATTTAATGGGGTTAGCAAGTAAATTAGAAGAAAGAGTCCAAAGACTAGATGCTTCAACTAAAGAATATCAAGAATATATGGCTATTTTATCTGATGTTAAAAGGAAAATAAATGAAGCTCCAAGTATTCCTAATATTTTAAGAAAAAATATCAAACCAAATGGCAAATATATTTATTTTTGTCCGCCTTGGGCTGAAGAAGGAACTAATGATATTGAAACAATAAAAAAACAAGCCTTTGAATGGTTTAAACAATTTGTACCAGAAAAAGATATTGTTATTTACACATCAACAAGTGATATGGGTGAAGATGGAAGGAAAAATCGTGATGCCTTTTATAATGATGTAACACTAGATGGTGAAAAAGCTTCGGCTAAACTTCGAGTAATGTTTGCCATAAATCAATATAACGAAGGAATTCATGCCCCTAATATTGATGGTGTTATTATGGGAAGAGGTACAACTTCAGATATTGTTTATTTTGAACAATTAGGTAGAGCCCTAGCGGTTCGGGGAAATACCAAAGATATGTTTGAAGAGTTAGAAAAGCATTCAGTTGAAGAACTAATAGAAATGTGTAAAACAAGAGATATTCATATTGAGGAAAATACTCCTAAAGAAGAAATAATTGAAAAATTAATTGCTCCCATAGTTATTGATTTAGCTAATAACTATGATTTTATTAAAGAACTTGAAAATAATTTAAAAGATAGAATAAAAGATATTCAAAATAGAGGATTAAGTAATTATAGAGAGATAAAAATAAGAGATGTATCTTTTGACATTGAAATAGAAAATCAAGATTTATTTGAAATGTTAAAATATGTCAGTGATAGATTAACAAGAACGTGGGAAGATTATTATGAACTTGCTAAAAAATTTTATGAACATTATGACAATTTAGAAATACCTCTAAGGTTTAAAACAAATGATGGTTATTCATATGATGAAAATGGTACTGTAAATTTAGGAATTTGGATTTCCAATCAAAGAGTAAACTTTGATAATTTATCAGGAGAAAGGCAACAAGCACTACAATCTATTGGTTTTTCCTTAAATCCTTTAAAAGATAAGTGGAATAGAAATTATGAACTTGCTAAAAAATATTATGAACATTATGGCAATTTAGAAATACCTCAAAAATTTAAAACAAATGATGGCTATACATATGATGAAGATGGCAAAGTAAATCTTGGATGGTGGCTTGCAAATCAAAGAGCAACCTTTGATAATTTATCAGGAGAAAGACAACAAGCACTACAATCCCTTGGTTTTTCCTTAAATCCTTTAGAAGATAAGTGGAATAGAAGTTATGAACTCGCTAAAAAATATTTTGAACATTATGGCAATTTAGAAATACCAAGGAGTTTTAAAACAAATGATGGTTATACATATGATGAAAGCGGCGAGGTAAATCTTGGAGTTTGGATTTCCAATCAAAGACGATATTTTGATAATTTATCCCGTGAAAGACAACAATTATTAGAGTCCATTGGTTTTGTACTGAGTGTTTATGAAGAAAAATGGTATAAAAAATATGAGATGGCTAAAGCCTATTATGAACATTATGGCAATTTAGAAATACCAAAGAGTTTTAAAACAAATGATGGTTACACATATGATGAAAGTGGCGAGGTAAATCTTGGATTTTGGAGTACAACCCAAAGAAAAAATTTTGATAATTTATCCCGTGAAAGACAACAATTATTAGAGTCCATTGGTTTTGAACCGCGCGTTCGTGAAGAAAAATGGTATAAAAAATATGAGATGGCTAAAGCATATTATGAACATTATGACAATTTAGAAATACCAAAGAGTTTTAAAACAAATGATGGTTATACATATGATGAAAATGGCGAAGTAAATCTTGGACTTTGGAGTACAACCCAAAGAAAAAATTTTGATAATTTATCCCGTGAAAGACAACAATTATTAGAGTCCATTGGTTTTGTATCGAGTGTTCGTGAAGAACAATGGTTCAAAAAATATCAATTAGCTAAGACATATTATGAATACTATGGTAATTTAGAAATACCAACGAGTTTTAAAACAAGTGATGGTTATACATATGATGAAAATGGAGAAGTAAATCTTGGAAAATGGATTGCAAATCAAAGAAGATTGACTATACCAGATAGTGAAAAAGGACAATTACTTTCCAGTATAGGAATGATATGGAATTATAAACAAAATAAAGATAAGATTATTGACGTATGTAAAACTTATAATATTGATGAGGCAAAAAACAAAACTATTCTTGCTCACATTTCCATTCAAGAATTACAAGCTAAAATTGAATTTCTGCTATCTCACAATATACCTATAATAGATGAAAATGGCTTATTAAATGATATATTCACGATGAGTAGTCCTGATATGCAAGAAATATATGGTGTATCGCTTGAAAACTTAATAAATGAATATTATATTAAAAATCAAATAGGAAAAGGAGTTTAAAATGTTTTTAGATAAATATTTAAATTCTTCTTATTTAGATTTAGTCTATGCTAATTATGATGAAGAATATTTAAAATTATTAGATGAAGAAAATTTTAATAAAGTTTATTTATTATTAAAAAGTTATAATTTTTACTTTATCGATGATATTATTTTAAACTATTTAGAATTATTCGAAATAGAGGCTAAATATATCCAATTAGCTATTTCTAAATTTAAATTAGTTTTGGGCGATGATTTTGTTAGACAAATTGGTAAAAAGATGCCATTAATGAATAAGATTATTGAAATGGCAATCAAGTATGAAGAAGAAGATAATCTATAATTAAACTTGGAAACACAAAAAACATCATAAAGTTTTATTATATGACTCAAATGATGTTTTTTTCTATTTTAAATCCAATTTATTTACATAAAAGCTCCTTTTTGTTAAAATAAAGAAGAGGTTGGATGGAATATGAAACCCTTAATTAAATTAGAAGAAAAAAAAGATGTTTTTATTGTAAATAATATTTACGAATTTTTAAATCCCGAAAATGTTTATATTCCTCTAAATGATTCTCAGTTAAAAGATATAAGTTACCTTTATAAAGATAGCTACCTAGATAATTCTATTGTTTCGGTTTCAGGTTTTCCTATTGGATTTGAAGATATGCTTATTAATGGAAAAAAAATAAAAGCCTTAAAAGTTAATAACGATTTTAAAGAAAATAAAGAATTTCGAAAATCTAAACCGAAAATCAAAACTTTCCAAGATTTAGTTCAAGTTTTAGAATTTAATCATTTAAATACTATTAAAGAAAAAATTATGTCATTACCTCAAATTGATAATTTCATAGTCAGTTGTTTTGATGAAGAAATTTACGAAATGAATGAATTTATGTGTTTAGTCGAAAATTATAAAGAAATTTTAAAATTAATTGATGATTTAAAAAAAGTTTTGGCTTTAGAAAATGCGGTTTTAGCCATCAAGAATACAAATGTTAAAGGTATTAAAAAAGTAAAATCAGTAAGTGGCATTTATCCGGATTTAAAAGTTATGTTACTTCCTGATAAATATTTGATGAGTAATCCTTTTTATTTAACCGATTATTTAAATATTCCTTTAGATAACACCTTGATTTTAACCACTAATGAAATTTATGAGATAAATGAAATATTAAAAGGTAAAAGTATTAGTGAAAAATATGTGACTATTAGTGGTGATGCTTTAAAGAAGTCGTTAATTATTAAAACAAAAATTGGTGTTTCTTTAAAAGAAATTATTCATAATTTTATTAAGATAACAGTAAGTGATTATGTGGTTTATGAAAATGGCCTTTTACAAGGCTATAAAATAAATGATTTAGATAAAGTTATTATTACTTATAATACTAGATGTATAGTTATTAATAAATTAGAAGATAATATGGAAACGGAGTGTATCAACTGCGGGGCTTGCATGAAAATATGCCCAGTTAATATTAATGTAAAAAAGTGCTATACCCAAAATTTAAAAAGCCATCGTTGCCTTGGCTGTGGTTTATGTGATTATATTTGTCCAGCGAATCTTTCTTTAAAAGAAATAGTAAAGGGGGAAAATCATGAAGAAACTTTCGACTAAAGATTTAGTTTTAAGAGAGATTTATCTTTTAATCCCTTTTATTTTTTATAGTCTTTATAAAAATGGCTATTTAATTTATAGTAAAGGTTTAATTAGTGGGGTAATGATTTTTAAAATTATTTATCTCGTATTAATTAGTATGGGAATTAAATTTGTTCTTGATTTCATTAAATATCGTCATTTGAAAATTGATTATAATTTAATTTATGCCATTTTAGTCCCCATGATTGTTCCTTATAATATTAATTTAGTTCTTTATAGTATTGTCTTTTTAATTTCTTATCTAATTAGTTTTTTCTTATCAAAATATCTCAAGTGGAATGCCATCTGCTTTTCTTATTTATTAATAATATTAGGTGAGTATTTAATTTTTGGCTTAGATTTTCGTACTCCTTTAGAGATTAATTATGAATTTAGTTTTTCACTAGTTGATTTACTTATGGGAAGACTTACGGGAGGAATTGCCTCGACAAGTATCTTCTTTAGTTTACTAGCTTTTACCATTTTAATTTATAATTTTTATTATAAAAAAGACATTCCTTTAAGTCTTAATTTAACCTATATTATTTTAACTTTTATTTATTTCTTAATTACCAAAGATAGTCATTTTATTTTAAATAGTGAAGTCATTTTTGCGAGTATTTTTATTGCCCCTTTACCTGAATATAGTCCTTTTAAAAGAGGATGGCAAATTATTTATGGCATTTTAATTGGTATCATTACTTTTATAATTACAATCACTTTCAATAGCGTTATCAGTGTTTATTTAGCTATTTTTATTGTATCACTCCTAAATTTCGTCAAAATTCGCCAAAACTTGTCAAAAAAACCCTCTTGCTAAAACAAAAGATGCGTGTTAGTCTATTAACCAAGGCACAGGAAAACGAAAGATTTTCTTGTGTTTTTTTATGGAAAGGTGGAAAAAAATGAAAAAAATTTTGTTTAGTTTGTTAAGCTTTTTTCTTTTAACAACAATGGTTAAAGCTTTGGATATTAAAAATACCCAAATAGAGTATTATGTGAAAGAAAGGCAAAGTAGTATTGTTTATAATGTTTATAAACCTTATGTTGAATCACCTGAGAATGTGGTCTTCATTAAAAATTATAAAGAATTTGTGGGTGGAATGGGGTTTACGGAATCATCTTCTTATGATGAATATTATGGCGCTTTAGATGGATCAGTTAATAGTATTTTTGCCGATGCCTCTTACTATGGCTATAATGTGAATCCGAGTGATGGAAACTATTTTTATACCCAATTTTATATTTGGAAATATATCTTTAATAAAGATATTGTGATGTGTGATAAACAAGGGACTTTAATTAAAGAAGAGGATATTCCTTTCTTTCAAAATTTAAAAGAGAAAATAGCTCATCATCGTCTTGAAGAAAATTTCTTTAAAGCAAAGAAGAAAGGGGAGATATGGAATGATACATATTTTTACTTTAGCAATCAAGAAGAATATATTCTTCCATCATCTAAAGGACTGGAATTAGAAAGTCTGGCTGGTGGTTTTAAAATTAAAAATAAAGAGATAGGAAATTATAATTTATCTTTTACCACTTCTTTAAAACCAGAAGTAAAATGGTATCATTGGGATGGTGATTATACTTATTTAAGAAATACCGGTGGCCCTAGTGATTTAGCCAAAAATTTACAATACGAAGTTTATGGTACTCCTTTTCAAATTAAAGAAGAAATTAAAGGCGTAAATGGTAAATATGGTGATGCTTTAGAACAGAGTAATGTCTATAGTCTATATCTTATATGGGAAGAAAAATTAAATATGCTTCCGAATAAGGAATACCAAATTAAAAGTAATAGCCATTATACGGTTAAAGATGCTCTAAAACAAGAAGCTTATAAAGAATTAGAAGATATCTCTTTTGATTTAGATGATGAAGAAAATTATGTTTTAACTATTAAAAGAGAAGTTATTAAAGCGCAAATTAATTTTGATATTAAAGATAATAATACTTATCAAATAATTTTAAAGAGTAATAATGAAATTTATGAAACTATTGATAAGGAAACAAAAGAAGTTACTTTACCATATGGTACTTATCTTATTAAGGGAGTAAATACGGATTACGAAAAAGAAATTAAAGTTTTAGATGAAAATTCTTTAAAAGTAGAAATTAATAATCCTTTTAATAATGGAGAAGTGGCAGATTCATCTCAAGAAAATATGGAAGATGATAAAGATAATACTTTGCTAGAAAATATTCCTCAAAATAGTAATGACGAAATCGATTGGTCAAAAGTTCCTAATAAGGATTTTCTAAATGAAACTAATCTGGATTTTTGGCCTCCTAAGACTAACGATAATATTTTAATTTATGCTTATCTTTTAATGAGTTTTAGTATTATAGCTCTAATAAGTTTTAGAAAAATTAACAAACTAACAAGAGAAGGCTTATAAATAGCCTTTTTTCATGTCTGTAAATTTTTGTAAACAAGACGTCAATGAAAGAATTTTATTAATAATTTTCCCAAATTTCATTTACTTTCTGGGGCTGGTATAGTACAATAGTGGTAGACAGTGGATGACTGTGTCAGAAAGTGGGTGATATAAATGTTCATGGGCGAATATCATCACAATATTGATGAAAAGGGCAGAATTGTCTTACCTGGTAAATTTCGAGAAGACCGAACTAAAATCGTTGTGACTCGTGGTTTAGAGAAGTGTTTGTATTTATATACAACTGAAGATTGGCAAAAAGTTGTAACTAAATTAGATACCTTACCTTTCACTAAAAAAGATGCCCGAACATTTATGAGATCCTTTTTTGCCGGTGCCTCTGTATGTGAATTCGACAAGATGGGTCGAATCAATATTACCTCCCCGTTGGTTAGCTACGCCGGTTTAACAAAAGAATGTGTTATAATCGGCGTAAATGACCGCATTGAGATTTGGGATGAAAAAGCGTATAACGCTTATATGGCTGAAAATGCTTCTAAATTAGAAGATATTGCGGAAAACTTATTTGAGGGTTATAGTGAAACATTATAGTGTCATGCTTAAAGAAATTATGGCTTCTTTAAATATTAAAGAAGATGGTATTTATGTTGATGCTACCCTAGGTTATGCCGGCATGAGTAAAGAAATATTAAAAAGACTTTCTCCTAAAGGCTTTCTAATTGGAATTGACCAAGATGAAGAAGCCAGAGAGTATGCCGATAGCATTTTAAAAGAGATTGGAAATAACTATCAAATCTTACCGATTAATTTTGCGTATTTAAAAAAGGCTTTAAAAGAAATTAATATTTCAGCGGTTGATGGGATTATCTTTGACTTAGGTTTTTCATCTCCCCAAATTGATGAATCAGAACGCGGTTTTTCTTTTATGAGTGATGCCCCTTTAGATATGCGGATGAATTTAGATAATTCGCTTACAGCTTCAAAAATTGTTAATACTTATAAAGAAGACGAATTAAACCATCTGTTCTTCACTTATGGGGAAGAAAAAATGGCTAAAGCCATTAGTAAAGCTATTGTCAAATATCGTCAAGAAAAAGAAATTAAAACAACTTTAGAATTAGTCGAAATAATTAAAAAAGGCGTGGGAGCTAATTATTATTTTAAAAATCATCCGGAAAGAAAAATATTTCAAGCCTTAAGAATTGAGGTAAATCAGGAACTTGATGTTTTAGCCTCTGTTTTACCGGAAGCAATTGATTTACTAAAGAAGGGTGGTAGAATGAGTGTTATTACTTTCCATTCTTTAGAAGATCGGATTGTTAAGAATACTTTTAAAAAATTTAGTGAAGTACCGGATATCTTGAAAGGACTTCCCGATATTCCGGAAGAATATAAACCCAAAATAAAAATTATCAATAAAAAGCCGATTACTCCAAGTGAAAAAGAATTAGAGGAAAATAGTCGGAGTCATAGTGCGAAATTAAGAATAATAGAAAGGATTCAATAAAATGCCAAGAAGAAAGATGAAAAGATTAAAATTACTAAAAGGAGAAAAGTTTATGTATGCTTTACTGGTCTTTTTACTTATTTCGATTCCCACTGCAAATGTCTTTTCGAAGGCTTTATTAAGTCAAACAAATATTGAAACTGAAAAATTAAAAAATAAAATTGAAAAACAAGAGAATACTAATGAAAGTTTAGAGATGCAAATTGATGAATTAGTTAGTATTGAAAATATCCAAAAGATTGCCGCTTTATATGGTTTGTCATATAATAGTGATAACATAGTTAAAGTTGGAGAGTAGGGATAATAATGCGAAAAGTTACAGTAAGAATACCAAAAGTGTTTATCTTAATTGTGGCTTTTCTTTTCATTGCCATAATAATTAAATTATCTTTTGTTTCTTTAAGTAGTGAAGTCGATGGCATTAATTTACATAATTTAGCTAGTAATCGAAATACTAAAACGGAAACAATTTATGCTAAAAGAGGCAATATTTATGATAATGAAGGCGAAGTTTTAGCCTCCGTTGTTAATTCCTATAAAATTATTGCTTACTTAGACCCTAAAAGAGAAAAAGATTATGTGGTGGATAAAGATGCTACCGCCAAAATGCTTAATGAATATTTAGGTATTCCTTATGATGAAGCGATGGAGCGTCTTAATAAAGAAGGCCGTTATCAAGTCGAATTTGGAACTAAAGGAAATAATATCACGGAATCTTTAAAAAATAAAATTGAAGCTTTAGATTTACCAGGAATTGATTTTATTCAAAGTCAAAGAAGAACTTATAGTACCGGTTCTTTTGCTTCTTATATTATTGGTTATGCTAAAAAGCCCAATGGTAATGAAGATGGCGAAATCATTGGCGAACTGGGAATAGAGGCTTATTATAATAAAGAATTAAGTGGCACCAATGGATCTACGACTTATCAAACCGATGCTTATGGTTATACGCTTCCTAGTGCGGAAGTAATTACGGAAGAGGCTGTTAATGGTGATGATATATATTTAACTTTAGATAGTGATATTCAATGGTTTACCGAAACCATGACCAATAATTTAGCCCAAAATTATCAAATGGAATGGTTAATTGTGACCGTTATGGATGCCAAAACTGGCGCTATTGTGGCGAGTTCCACAGTTCCTAATTTTGATCCTAATGATCGGGAAGGTTTAACTATTTATATGAATCCTTTAGTAAGTTATACTTATGAACCGGGAAGTACCATGAAGACCTTCTCCTTTGCGAGTGCCATTGAAGAAGGTATTTATAATGGTGATGAATTATATCATTCTGGACAAATAAAAGTGGCTGATGCTACAATTAAAGACCACAATAAAGGTCAAGGTTGGGGCGATATTTCTTTTAATACGGGCTTTACTTATTCATCTAACGTGGCCGCTACGATTATTGCAAGACGCCTAGGAGTAGAAAAATTAACGGATTATTATAAAAAATTAGGTTTTGGTTCTAAGACTGGTATTGAGCTTTCTAGTGAAGCTTCGGGAGTTGTCGATTTTCATTATGAAACCGAACTTGCTAATGCCGGTTTTGGCCAAGGTATTAGTGTAACTCCGATTCAAATGTTACAAGCCCTATCTAGCCTTACTAATGATGGTACAACTATCAAACCTTATATTGTTGATAAAATTGTTAATGCCAAAGGTGAAACTGTTTATAAAGGAGAAAGAACCGAAGTAGCTAAAGTATTTAGTAAAGAAACAACGGATTATATGAAAGATTTAATGTATAAAGTTGTCTATGAAGGAATGAGTTCTTCTAAAATATGGCAACCTACTAAAACAACCATGATTGGAAAAACCGGTACTGCCCAAATAGCTTCTAAAAGTGGTGGATATTTAAATGGTGCTTATGATTATGTTCGTTCTTTTGCCGGCATATTCCCCAAAGAAGATCCTAAGTATATTATTTATGTTGCTGCACAACAATTAAATTCTTCAAGTGCGAAACCTATTGCTGAAGAACTTACTAAAGTAGTCGATAATATTGTTTCTTATTTAGGCATTGAAAATGTTAATCCTAATAAAGATAGTAAAGTCGTAACGATGGATAATTATATCAGTAAAGAAGTGAGTTCCGTTAAAGATGCTTTAACCAATTCGGCCTTAAAAGTTTATTCCATAGGTACAGGAAAATATATTATTAACCAATATCCTGAAAAAGGAACTAAAGCCCTAGAGGGTAGTAAAGTATTTTTAATTAGTAATAATCATGATTATGTTTTAGAAGATTTAACGGGCTGGAGTTTAAATGAAGTAAGGACTTATGCTAATTTAATTGGCTTAAATCTTCAAACTAATGGCTATGGTTATGTAACAAGTCAAAGTGCTCCAGCTGGTACCGCTATTAGTGATGATTTAACTTTAGAAGTAACTTTAAGTGAATAATTTAAAAAAAATAAAAAAGGACCGACCGCAGCACCGGATATAAAATATCCTACATGCGCCACGATAGGTCCTTTTCTAATTTCATTTTATTATCTAAATAATTCAATGTCAACAAAAATATGCGGACATTATTGAAAAAAATTGAAAATATTTATATAAATTACCAAATTTATTACCAATTATATAAGAATTGGCAAAAAAGTTATTATTTTTATAAAAAACTTTCTTTTAAAAAAAGGAAATAAGCTCTTAGGTGACGAATAATAATAGTGAAAGGACAAAAAACAAAGAGTTTTTTAAAGACATTATTATGATTAAAGTTAAAGAGAAAAATTATGAAGATATAACAAATATTTATGAAAAAAATTTAAAATTAAATAAAGGTAAAGTACATGATGCTAAATGTTATGAACATCATGGTAAAAAATATTATGTTGATGGTAAAAAAGTTATTTTAGATTATACTCTTAAAGAAAAAGAAGTAGGAATGTTTTTAGCAAGATTACTTAATAAAGATATTTATATGCTTCCTAAAGTAAATTACCCTAAAAATATCCAAACATCAGATTATATGGTGAAAGATACAAATGAAAAATGGGATTTGAAAGAAATAAAAGGTAATGGAAATAGAAATATAGATAGTAAAATAAAATTAAATAAAGAACAAGCAAATAATTTTATAATAGACAATAGTAAGCAAAAAATTCTAAATAAAGATTTAATTAAGCAAGTAGAAAAAATATACGATAATCCTATTAGAAGGAAATGGCTAAAACAAATAATACTAATAGAGAGGAATAAATTAATAAAAGCATATAAAAGAAAGTAAAAAAGGACCGACCGCAGCACCGGATATAAAATATCCTACATGCGCCACGATAGGTCCTTTTCTAATTTCATTTTATTATCTAAATATCTCTTTGTCAACAAAAATATGCGGACAATATAAAACTTTTTTTAAAAATTTTATATAAATTACCAAATATATTACCAATTATATAAGAATTGGCAAAAAAGTTGCAATTTTTATAAAAAACTTTCTTTTAAAAAAAGGAAATAAGCCTTTGGTGACGAATAATAATAGTGAAAGGATAATATTTATGAAAAGAATTTAAAATTAAATAAAGGCCAGGTATATGATGCTAAATATTATGAACATCATGGTAAAAAATATTATGTTGATGGTAAAAAGGTCGTTTTAGATTATACTCCTAAAGAAAAAGAAGTAGGAATGTTTTTAGCAAAATTACTTAATAAAGATATTTATATGCTTCCAAGAATTAATGAACCCGAAAATATCCAAACTTCCGATTACATGGTAAAAGATACCAATGAAAAATGGGATTTGAAAGAAATAAAAGGTAATGGAAGTAGAAACATAGATAGTAAGATAAAATTAAATAAAGAACAAGCAAATAATTTTATTTTAATTATAAATAATAAGCATTCAATAAATAATTTATTTATAAATCAAATTAACAAATTATTTGATGATCCCAAAAGAAAATGGGTAAAGCAAATAATACTAATAGAGAGAAACAAATTAATAAAAGCATATAAGAGAAAGTAAAAAAGGACCGACCGCAGCACAGAGTATAAAATACCCTACACGCGCCACGACCAGCCCTTTTCTAATTTTATTTTATTATCTAAATATCTCTTTGTCAACAAAAATATGCGGACAATAAGAAACTTTTTTTAAAATGTAATCAAAAAATAAAATAAGAAATATAATATAGAGGAATTATATCTTTTTTGTATGAAAACAAAGATTGACAGAAATTAACAAAAATAAGTATTGACAAATCGAATACGGGGGGGGGTATAATTAACACATAGAAAGGAAAGAGGAAAAAAGATGAAAAATTTAAAAATGTTTGCAATTGGTCTTGTGGCAATGGCTGCAATGACTATGGGCGTTTATGCTGGAACAATTGAAACTGATCCAGCAAAATGTACTGGTAACTTTTATGTTGATCTTGGCGATAGTAAGTATAGTTGTGCTGCAACTATAAGAGATGCTATTGATGCTGCCAAAACAAATAAAGGAGGAGAAATAGTACTTTTAAAAAATGCTACTATGACTTCAGATAACACTATTGATACAGATGTTACAATCAACTTAAATGATAATAAACTTACTATAAGTAATGGTAAGAAACTTATAATTAAAGGTGCTAATGTTACTATTAAAAATGGTACAATTGATGCTGCATCATCAGTAACAAATGCGATTGAAGTTTATTCTACAGATGATGCATCAACATTAACAATCGAAAAGGATGTTACAGTAGATGGTACTAATATAAGTGGAGCAGTTATAAAAGTAAAAGATGCTTCGAAGAAAACTGAAGTTAATATTAATGGTACTTGGGATCTTAAAAATGAAATAATTGATTGTGATAATGGTCAAGATAGGGATCTTACTGTTAATTTAAATGCTGATGTAACAGGAACATCATTAAGTGGCTCATTAGTAACATTAGATGCAGGTAATAGTGTAGTAAATGTTCTAGGTGGAAGTTATGAAGCTGATAAAACTGTTTTTGCACTTACTAATGGAACATTAAATATTAGTGGTGGAAAAATCACTTCAACAGGATCAAATGCAGTAAAAATTGCTAATCCTACAGGAAATAATAAAAATGCTTTAAATATTACTGGTGGTGAATTAATTAGTACACATAAAGGAAGTTACAGTTTATATTTTGCAGTAGGTTCAAGTTCAACTAAAGGAACTTATGCAATAAGTAAAGGAACTTTCACAAGTGGAAAAGATGATGATGGAAATCAATTACCAGCTATTAATATAGCAGATAAAAATTTCTTAGCTAACCATGCTAATATGATTAGTGGAGGATCATTTATTGGAGCTATTGTTGATGATGTATTAGTTGGCGATGATGTTTATCAAACGGCTGCAGCTGCAGTTAAAGCATTAACTGGAAATGCTACAGTTACAAATGAAGGTGGAGTAGTAACAGTAGGAACTACTGCAACTACTGAACCAGAACAACAAGGTCCGAATACTGGAGATGGAACGCAAACAACAGATCCAGGAACAACAAATCCTGATGTACCTAATGTACCAAAGACTAGCGATAATATCTTAGTTTATGCTAGTTTAGGTGTAGTAAGTCTAGTATCTGTTGGTTTTTCTACAAAAAGAAAAGAAAATAATTAATTAAGTTACTAAATTAGTAAATAAATTGTTTAAATAAATTTTAGGGACTCGCAAACACCCTAGAATTCATTCTCACAAACCTTTCCACAAAAAACTTGTGGTAATTGTAAAAACAATTATTTACAAATTAGTATAGAGAAGATACTTTAGAGATAAGGTATCTTTTTTGACAAAATGAATTAAAATGTAGTATAATGAATATGTCAAGGAAACTTGAATACACTAAAAAAGGAACATTCAAATATTCTAGTGTTGGATGTTGCCTGATCTAAGTTGAGAGAGCCTAATTCAGTGATGAGTTAGGCGTTGTTTTTTACAATAGATGAAAAATGATTATGATTAATGAATAAATGATAATAAATAATGAAAAGATTATAATGTCTTTTTTATTCACAATATCACCTCCAAACCTAAAAGTTATTCACTCCTAAGATGAAGGCCACACCCAACTATTTAAATGTTCCTAAATCCAGTATAGCAAACTAATGTTTTTAAAGTCAATAAAAATATGCGGACATTTTGAATTTTTTTAAAATGTAATCAAAAAGTAAAATAAGAAATATAATATAGAGGAATTATATCTTTTTTGTATGAAAACAAAGATTGACAGAAATTAGCAAAAATAAGTATTGACAAATTGAATACGGGGGGGGTATAATTAACACATAGAAAGGAAAGAGGAAAAAAATGAAAAATTTAAAAATGTTTGCAATTGGTCTTGCTGCAATGTTTACAGCAATTTCTACAATATTTGCTCAAGATGTAAATAATGCTGAAAGTTTAAATGCTTGTATAGTTTTAGGAGGAGAATGTACTCTTGCTAAAGATATTAAAGTAAATGATAATACTTTTGAAGGAACAGAAATAACTGCTAAGAAAGATGTTGTCATTGATTTAAATGGTCATACCTTAACATTAAATGATGATTTTTCACTTGATGTTATGGGCAAAAAAATTACCGTTACGGTTAAAAATGGGACAGTAGTTCAAGAATCTGCAAAAGGTGATGTAACAGCCTTTAATGTATATGAAGGAACATTAAAAACTGAAAAATTAACAATTACTGTTACTAGTGCTGCGGGTACAAATAGACAAGGAAAAAATATGCCTCATGCATTCTTTGTATCTGGAACAGATAATAAGAGTGTATCTTATTTAGTCGTTAGCGCTGATACAACAGTTACAGTTGATAATGGATATGGTTTAGTTCTTTCATCACATGCTGATGTGGATTTAAATGGTACTTGGAAAACTGGAAAATCTACAATTACAGATGCAACTTATCATGATCCAAGCTATGCCGCTACTAAGAGCACAATTGTAGTGATTAATGGAGGTAGTTATACTTCAACATCTTCTGTAGAAACTGATTATGTTTTAGATATTAAAAAAGGTAATTATACTATAAATGGTGGTAACTTTATTTCTGAACATAAGGATGCTGTACATATTAGTAATGTTACAACAGAAGGAGCTCAAACAGTAAAAATTGTTGGCGGTTATTTTGAAACAAAAGATACGAGTCATAGGCCTATTTATGCAGTTGCTTTAACAAAATTTATAACTGGAGGTACATTTAAAGCGCCTGTTGTTGGAAATGAAATTGTTAATACTTATTTAGCAGATGGTATTAAAAGTGTTGTAACTGCTGATAAAAGTACTTTGGTTGGTAAACCATACAAAGTTAATATTGGTAATCTAACAGTGACAGCAAATGCTACTGAAACATCATTAGGTTATACAAAACCAGCAAGTTTTGAAGCAATTGAAGGAGAAAAAGTTAATTTATTAGCAAAGCTTGCTTTAACTAGAAATGTTTCTCCAAAAGATTTAAATTATAGATACGGAGTTAAGTACACAATCACTAATGTTTCTACTAAAGAGGTTGTTACTGGTCTTGATGAATTTACAATGCCATCTAGTGATGTAATTGTTGATCTTGAACTTGCTGAAGTTAGAAAAGATGCTGAAGTTGGTGAAGCTAAACCAACGGATGTAACACCAGTTGATCCTAGTAATACTGGAAGCAATGCAAACACTCCAGAAACAACAAATCCTGATGTACCTAATGTACCAAAAACAAACGATAACATTTTAGTTTATGCTAGTTTAGGCCTAGTGAGTGCCTTAACAGTTGGATTCTCTGCAAAAAGAAAAGAAAACAACTAATTAAGTTACTAAATTAGTAAATAAATTGTTTAAATAAATTTTAGGGACTCGCAAACACCCTAAAGTTCATTCTCACAAACCTTTCCACAAAGAACTTGTGGTAATTGTAAAACAATTATTTACAAATTAGTATAGAGAAGATACTTTAGAAATAGAGTATCTTTTTTTGACAAGAGAAATATAAATGTAGTATAATGAATATGTCAAGGAAACTTGAATACAATAAAAAAAGGGAACATTCAGTTTACTGAATGTCTACCAAAATATTTTGCTAGACATTTAAGTCATCGCTGGCTTAAGTGTCATTTTTTTATTTCTATTACTAACAAAGTTAGGAGAAGTAAAATGATAGTAATGTAGCGTAATACTTTTATACAAAAGATTCGCTTTGGCATTATATCAACCCCCCTTTCCATTGGAAAAGTAGGTAGACACTCAGAATAGCTGAATATTCCTTATAAATATAATAGCAAACTTATGTTTTTGAAGTCAATAAAAATATGCGGACAATAAGAAACTTTTTTAAAATGTAATCAAAAAATAAAATAAGAAATATAATATAAAGAAATTATATCTTTTTTGTATGAAAACAAAGATTGACAGAAATTAGCAAAAATAAGTATTGACAAATTGAATACGGGGGGGGGTATAATTAACACATAGAAAGGAAAGAGGAAAAAAGATGAAAAATTTAAAAATGTTTGCAATCGGTCTTGTTGCAATGATTGCGGCAATACCAAGTGTGTTAGCTCTAAATGTTAGTGATGCTGATAGTTTAGATGCTTGTATAACTTTAGGAGGAGAATGTACTCTTGCTGATGATATAACAGTAGATGATGCAGATTCATATGATCTAATAGCATATGAAAAGAAAGTTGTTATTGATTTAGGTGGTCATACATTAACATTAGCTAAAGGAAGCTACATTACTGTTATGGAAGGTGGAGAACTTGCTATTAAAAATGGTACTGTAATTCAAAAATTTAAAGGAGATATAGCAGCATTTGAAGTAATGGGAGGAACATTAAAAACTGAAAAATTAATTATTAAGGTTACTGGTGCTGTAGATAATGGTGATATACCTCATGCATTCTGGTTAAGTGGAGAACCTGGTGATGTTGCTAATTTAGTTGTTAGCGCTGATACTACTGTAACTGTTACTAATGGATATGGTTTAGTTGTTTCAACATCCACAAATGCAGATTTAAATGGTACCTGGGAAACAGGAAATTCTACAATCACTCATGATAATTTCGCTGATAAAGATACTATTGTAGTAATTAATGGAGGTAGTTATACTTCAACATCAGCTACAAATCCTACTATTGATATAAAACAAGGTAACTTTACTATAAATGGTGGAAGTTTTGTTTCTGAAAAACAAGACGCGGTTCATATTTATAGTGTTAAAAATCAAAAAAATCAAACAGTAAAAATTGCTGGAGGTTATTTTGAAGCAAAAAATCCTAATAAGAGTCCAATATGGGCTGATGCCATAACAGGATTTATGACAAAAGGTATATTTAAAAAAACTACAAATTCTGCTTTTATTAATGCTTATCCAACTTATTTAGCAGAGGGAATTAAAGGTGTTAAGACTGCAAATGGAGATATTTTAGTTGGTAAACCATATAAGGTTACTGTTGGTAAATTAACAGTAACGGCGAATACTACTGAAACATCATTAGGTTATACAAAACCAGCTAGTTTTGAAGCAATTGAAGGAGAAAAAGTAAATTTATTAGCAAAATTTGATTTAAGTAAAGGTATTAATCCAAAAGATTTAAATTATAGATATGGAGTTAAATACACAATCACTAATGCTTCTACTAAAGAAGTTGTTACAGGCCTTGATGAATTCACGATGCCAGCTAGTGATATTACCATTGATCTTGAACTTGCTGAAGTTAGAAAAGATGCTGAAGTTGGTGAAGCTAAACCAACGGATGTAACACCAGTTGATCCTAGTAATACTGGAGATGGAACGCAAACAACAGATCCGGGAACAACAAATCCTGGTGTACCTAATGTACCAAAAACAAACGATAACATTTTAGTTTATGCTAGTTTAGGTGTAGTAAGTGCATTAAGTGTTGGATTTTCTGCAAAAAGAAAAGAAAACAATTAATTAAGTTACTAAATTAGTAAATAAATTGTTTAAATAAATTTTAGGGACTCGCAAACACCCTAGAATACATTCTCACAAACCTTTCCACAAAAACTTGTGGTAATTGTAAAAACAATTATTTACAAATTAGTATAGAGAAGATACTTTAGAAATAGAGTATCTTTTTTTGACAAGAGAAATATAAATGTAGTATAATGAATATGTCAAGGAAACTTGAATACAATAAAAAAAGGGAACATTCAGTTTACTGAATGTCTACCAAAATATTTTGCTAGACATTTAAGTCATCGCTGGCTTAAGTGTCATTTTTTTATTTCTATTACTAACAAAGTTAGGAGAAGTAAAATGATAGTAATGTAGCGTAATACTTTTATACAAAAGATTCGCTTTGGCATTATATCAACCCCCCTTTCCATTGGAAAAGTAGGTAGACACTCAGAATAGCTGAATATTCCTTATAAATATAATAGCAAACTTATGTTTTTGAAGTCAATAAAAATATGCGGACAATAAGAAACTTTTTTAAAATGTAATCAAAAAATAAAATAAGAAATATAATATAGAGAAATTATATCTTTTTTGTATGAAAACAAAGATTGACAGAAATTAGCAAAAATAAGTATTGACAAATCGAATACGGGGGGGGGTATAATTAACACATAGAAAGGAAAGGTTTGTGAAAGAATGAAAAATTTAAAAATGTTTGCAATTGGTCTTGCTGCATTTGCTGCAATGACTATGAGTGTACATGCTGAAATGCAAAAAGCCAAAGATTGTCAAGATGTTGATGGTGTTGAAACATGTACTCTTAGTGACGATAGTGGAACTATAAGTGGTACAGTCGCTAATAATAAAAAGGTTGTAGTTATTGGTGGAGGCAAAAAAATCAATCTTGGTGCTGTTACCCTAGAAAAGGGAAGCTCTTTAGAAATTAAAGGAGCATATGTAACTTTAACTGATAATGTTACTATTAAAAATAATGCTACTTTAACTATCACCGATGCACCAAAAGAAACTGGATCTTCTACTAAAATTCCAGCTTTAAAAATTGCTTCAAAACATACAATTACTGTTAATGGTGGGACTCTTAACGTAACTGGAAATGAGAGCTATTCTGCAATTGTTGTTGTTGAAAGTGGCAAAGATAGTTCTATTGTTTTAGATAAGGCCACTTTAAATGTTAGCGATAACAGAGGAAACGGAATGCAAGGAGCAAATTCATTAGTTTTAACTGCTGAAGATTCAACAATTAATGTTAAGAATAACACTTCTAATGGTCTTGGGGCTACATTTAAATTAGAAAATACTAATATAAATGCTAGTGGTAATGGCTATGCTGGTATAATCTTTGGTAAAAATTCTAGTATTGATGAAACTTCTCATGTAAATGCTAGAGGAAATCTTACTGCTAATGATGATACAGCTAAACAAAAAGCTGATATCTTATTAGATAATGGTGATGCAGATTCTGCTTCAGAAGTTGCTACTATAAATGTTAAAGGATATATTGATACTGGTTCAATTGCCCCAACCAAAGTTACTTGGACTCATACAGATAGTGGTAAAGTTTCAACTGGTAAATTAGTTGTTACTGGAAACAATGTTAAAGTTGATAAAACTGTTGATGTATGTAGTGATGCTAATAATCAAAAAGTATTTAGTTGTAGCGGAGCTAACAAAGTTACCATCGCGGCAGATAGTGGTGAATATGCTATCGTAACTATTGGTGATGAAGCTCGTTTATATGCTAATGCTGAAAATGAAGAAATCACATTAGACAAAGCATATGATAATTTAGTTATTACTGAAAATGCTACAATGAAAAAATTAACAGTTGTTAGTGGAACAGAAGTAACTAATGAAAAAACAACTGAATTAGTAGTTTATGAAGCAGGTGCTGAAAGACCTATAGTTGTACCGGCAAAAGAGGAAGGAAAAGATCCTGTTGCTGTAACTGTAGGAGTAAAAGCTCCTGATGATCAACCAGGAAACACAGGAGACGCAAACACTCCAGGAACAACAAATCCAGATGTACCTAACGTACCAAAAACTAACGATAACATTCTAGTTTATGCTAGTTTAGGTCTAGTAAGTGCATTAACAGTTGGATTCACAGCAAGAATAAAAGAAAACAATTAATTAGTTATCAAAATTGCGAAGATAATGGAATTATATAAAAATAAATTTTGAAGAAATCGCAAACATCTTCAAAACATTCTCAATCTATACTTCCTAAACTTAAAGCAATTTGATATAAAGAAAGGGTATATCGAAAGGTATATCTTTTTTTGACAAGAGAAATATAAATGTAGTATAATGAATATGTCAAGGAAACTTGAATAAAATAAAAAAGGAACATTCAAATATTGTCATGTTGAGTGTTGCTGGATCTAAGTTGAGGAAGCCTAATTCATTGCTGAGTTAGGCGCTTTTCTTTTATTTCAAAGTTGTATATAACAAAGATAGTAAAAAGAAGATAATTATGAATAATCCACAGATTAAAAAATCTTTTTTACTCATATTATCACCCCCAATCTTAAAGTTTTTTCAAACTAAAGATGAAGGCAACACCCAACTATTTGAATATTCCTTATAAATATAATAGCAAACTAACGTTTTTGAAGTCAAGAAAAATATGCGGACAATAAAAAACTTTTTTAAAATGTAATCAAAAAATAAAATAAGAAATATAATATAAAAGAAATTATATCTTTTTTGTAAAATAAACAAGTTTGTCAAAAATTAGCAAAAATAAGTATTGACAAATTGAATACGGGGGGGGGTATAATTAACGCATAGAAAGGAAAGGTTTGTGAAAAGAATGAAAAATTTAAAAATGTTTGCAATTGGTCTTGCTGCATTTGCTGCAATGACTATGGGTGTTCATGCTCTTGAAGTTACATGTGTTGGTAACACAGCACAAGCAACTGATGGAAGCAAATGCTATGATTCAATAACTGCTGCTTTAACGGGTGTTGAAGAAAATGGAACAGTTACATTATTAACTGATAATTCATTTAATGGTTCAAGTATGCAAATTACTAAAAATGTTACTATTAATTTAAATGGAAAAACAGTTACTTTTACTAACGGTCAACGTTTAGTATTAAATAGTAATGCTAAATTAGTTTTAACAGGTAATGGAGAATTAAAATCAACTACTGTTAATTCACATCCATTAATTAGTGTTGCTGCTGGATCAAATTTAACTGTTGAAGGTAGTGTTAAGCTAACTACAGATTCAAAAACTGCTGCTGCTCCAGCAATTATGATTGATGGAAGTAGTAGTGCAAAAACTACAGTTACTATTGGTGGAAATGTTGTTGTAAATTCTGATGGTTATGGATTAGTAATTGGCTCAGGGTCAAATGCTTCTGCATCAGGTGTTACAGTTAATTTAAATGGTACTTGGAAGACAGAAGGATATACAGTAAAAGTTAATGGTAAAATAGCTTATACTGATACAAATGCTCCAGTAGTAAATATTAAAGGAGGAAGTTATACTTCTAATGGTGTAGCATTATATGCATCAGGTTATGGTATTTGGAATATCACTGGTGGTACTATTACAGGAAAAGATGCTATTCAAGTTCTTTCAGGTAAAGTAACTATTAGCGGAGGTAAATTCGTAGCTTCTAGTGATGCAACAGGTACTTTAGGAAGTGCTAATGCTAGAAGCCATGGTGCTGCTCTAGATATTATTGGTAGAGTTGCTAATTATCAACCAGAAAATACAATTAATGTATCTGTAACTGGTGGAGAATTTATTAGTGAAAATGCTCATGCTATGTATATTAAAACAGCTAATAATGCTAAAATTGCAATCGGTGGTGGTAAATTTACTAGTGCTGAAGATGGTGAAGGAAATCAATTACCAGCTCTTGCGATTGAAGATTGGGATTTTGTTGAAAATGAAGCTCATAAAGGAATGATAACAGGTGGAGAATTTACCGGTAGTATTATCGGTGATGTTAAAAATAGCGGAAATTCTGCTATCAAAGCCACTAGTGTTGTTGAAGAATTAACTTCAGGTGAAATTCGTACTGAAGGTGGTAAAGTAGTAGTAGGAACTCCTGCTGAACCTGAACAACAAGATCCAGATGTTGGTGATGGAGACGCAAACACTCCAGGAACAACAAATCCAGATGTACCTAACGTACCAAAAACTAACGATAACATTCTTGTTTATGCTAGTTTAGGTCTAGTAAGTGCATTAACAGTTGGATTCACAACAAAAAGAAAAGAAAACAATTAATTAGTTATCAAAATTGCGAAGATAATGGAATTATATAAAAATAAATTTTGAAGAAATCGCAAACATCTTCAAAACATTCTCAATCTATACTTCCTAACTTGTAGCAATTTGATATAAAGAAAGGGTATATCGAAAGGTATATCTTTTTTAATGTTTTATAAATTGTAATCAAAATATAAAATAAGAAATATAATATAAAAGAAATTATATCTTTTTTGTAAAATAAATGAGTTTGTCAAAAATTAGCAAAAATAAGTATTGACAAATCGAATACGGGGGGGGGTATAATTAACGCATAGAAAGGAAAGGTTTGTGAAAGAATGAAAAATTTAAAAATGTTTGCAATTACATTACTAGCATTCCTAGTAATGGTTAGTGGCGTTCATGCTGCTAAAAATCCTTGTGATGAAGTTACTGGTAAAACTAATATTTATGCAACAATAGATAATAACACAGGTAAATGTTATGCGACTTTAGCTGAAGTTATAACCGAATTAAACACAGAGGATAAAGACTATAAAAGTGCTACAATTACTTTATATGGTGCTTTAGATAGTGTTGGAGAAGAAGTTACTGTTCCAGCAGATAAAAGTGTTACTTTAGACTTAAATGGAAAAAATGTTACTACTACAACAACTTTATTTAAAGTAAATGCTAATGGTAGCTTAACTGTCAAAAGTAGTAGTGATGCAAAAATATCATCAGCAAATGTAACTAATTTATTTAGAGTTGATGGTGGTAAATTGACTATTGATGGAAAAGTTACTTTAGAAAGTACTGCGAGTAGTGTTACTGCTAATAAGAAAGCGATGATTGCTGTTAAAGGTAATGATGATGCTGATAAGACAGAAGTTAATGTTGGCAAAGACGTAACAGTTACTAGTACTAAAGGAGCTGGCTTAATTATTTATTCAGATGCCAGTGATGATAATGGTTATAAAACTGGTGAATCTACTGGTGTAGTAGTCAATGTTGCCGGTACTTGGACAACTGATCTTTACACAGTATCAGTTCATGGTCAAGTAAAAGAAGCTGAAGATAGTAATCCTGTAATTAACGTTTCAGAAGGTAAATTTACTTCAAATAACACAATAGCATTCTATGCATCAGGTTATGGTGAATGGAATATTAAAGGTGGAGAAATCACAGGTGCTGATGCTTTTAAATACAGAACTGGTAAAGTTGTTATCGAAGGAGAAGCAAAATTAACTGGTAAAAAGAAGGTAGATAGTGCTCCAACTGGAACTTCAGGAGGAACTGCTACTGGATCTGCATTTGTATTTAGTAAAGATGTCAGAACTCCGATTGATGCGAATGCAACTACTAACGTTAAATTTAATGGTGGTACTTTCAAAAGCGAAAGCACTGATGGTTATGCAATTTATTTTGAAGGACTTCAACGTGCTAAGTCTGAAGAAGCTGTAATTGAAATCAATAGTGGTTCTTATACAAGTAAAGGTAAAAAAGCTGCCATTGGTTTTGGAACTGGTACTGAAGTTACTGATAATGCAGAAGATTTTTTAAAGAATCATGAAAGTATGATTAAAGGTGGAGAATTCGCTAACGAAGTAGCTGGATCTTTAAATTCTTATCCAGCAAATGCTATAGCTGAAAAATTAACAAAAGGCATTGAATTAAAAACTGAAAACGGAAAAGTTGTAGTTGGAAATGGAAATGTCAATATTAACGATAATACACCTGATGATCAAGGAAATACTGGAGACGATGCAAACACTCCAGGAACAACAAATCCAAGTGATACAAATGTACCTGACGTACCAAAAACTAACGATAACATTCTTGTATACGCTGGTTTAGGACTAGTTAGTGCATTAACAGTTGGATTCACAACAAAAAGAAAAGAAAACAATTAATTAGTTATCAAAATTGCGAAGATAATGGAATTATATAAAAATAAATTTTGAAGAAATCGCAAACACTTCAAAACATTCTCAATCTATACTTCCTAACTTAAAGCAATTTGATATAAAGAAAGGATATATCGAAAGGTATATCTTTTTATTATTTTTACACATATTTACATAGTACATTTTTTTCTTTACGTTTTAATTGACTTTTTAATTACATACACGATATGATTGTATTGTAAAGAAGGAGTGGAATGAACGTGAAAAGAAAATTAATATTCGGAGTGATGTTATTAACATTATGTGTGGGTAATGTTAAAGCCGCTACTATTAGCGATTTAAAAAACCAAGAAAATTCTACACATATTAAAGTTGAATGTGAAGAAGGCGATAAAAAATGTACTTTTACATTAACAGATAATGCTAATCAAGATTTAGTAATTAAAGAGGGTGAAGAAGTTACTTTAAACTTAGAAAGTTATAGTTTAACTAGTACCGATGTGAAGTATTCAGCAATTGATATACAAGGTGGTAAGTTAACTATAGAAGGTAATGGAACAATAAAAGTAAAAGACGGTGATAAAACTGCAAATGTTCCAACTGTTAATGTTAAATCTGGCGCTGAACTAGTTATGAATGGTGGCACTATTGAAGGAATTAAATATGAAAATAGTGCGGCTTTATACAATGCTGGTAAATTAACAATTAATGATGGAACAATAAAAAGTGTTGCTGCTGATGGAAATGATGGTAATAAAGGTGCTTGGGGTTTAACTAATGTTGGAACTGCTACTATTACAGGTGGAACCTTTATTCAAGGAAATGCTTTTTCCGTATTATCTAATAATAAAACAATGACTATTTCTGGCGGCGTATTTAGTCCTGAAGGAACAGGCATTCGTAATTCATTAATTACTAATGTTAAAGGCGCAGAAGTTGACGCTGCGACATTAACAATTACAGATGGTACTTTCAAAGCCGCTTCTGGAGCTAAAATAATTAGTGTTGGATCAGATGAAGGTAAAAAAGGAACTGCGACAATTACTGGTGGTTTATTTACTGAAACCAATGTAGATGCAACAGTTGCTGTTAAAAATTATATGGGCAATGAAAATATTGTTAAGTTAAATGATACAATGTATGTTGGTACTAGTACTACAAAAGTAGCCGAAGATGCTAAAGCAAATGATACAATTGAAGTATTACAAGGAGATTACACTGAAACTGAAATGCCTGCTGGCATCACTGTTAAAAATAGTGGTGAAGGAACAGTAACTATAAATGGTGAAACGGTAGAGGCAGGTTCTTCAATAATTACAAAAGAGAAAGTTGAAGAAGAAAAAATTAATACCATTGTTGAAGGTGTAACTTATGAAACCGAAGAAGATGTTGTTTTAGAAGGAACAGTTATAACGGAAACTAATGATGTTTTTGCGGAAATGATTAAAGAAGCTGAAGCTAAAGGCTATACACAAATTTTAAAAATGTTTGAATTTAAAGAAGAAGAAGGAAAAACATTTGCAAAACCAATTACAATTACTTTTGAGGTAGGTAGTGAATATAATGATAAAGTTGTCTATATTATTCATAGATTACATGATGGATCATATCAAAAAGCTGAAGAAGTAGTTAAAGATGGTAAAGTTTCTATAACAGTTACTGAATTATCACCATTTATAATTGCTTTAAAAGAAGAAAAAACTGATGAAGAAGTAAAACCAAACCCAACTCCGAATAATGCTCAAACATCTTCAATGAATGTTTTAGGATATGGATTAGTAGGAGTTGCTTCTCTAGGTGGTCTAGTAATTCTTGCTAAAAAAAGAAAAGAAAATAATTAAGAAATTATTAAACTATTAGTTTGAAAGAACTAGTAGTTTTTTTATAGAATAATATACTACTGTAAAATTTTCGGCAACTCGATTGTAAAATGTGACAATTGATTGTAATCAGATGTAAATAATGATATTATTGAAACATAATAGAAAGAGGGAAAAGATATGAAAAAACTTAAAACATTTTTGTTGGCTTTCATAGCAATGTTTATGATGGTCGGAACAGCATTCGCCGAAGACTATTTCGAAGTTGTTGGTAAAGAGCAAAAATATGATAAAACACAATTTTCTAATGCTTTAGAGGCTGTAGGAGAAGAAGGAGGAACTATAAAGTTATTAAAAGATGTAACTTTTGATACTACTAATTTTAAAATCGAAAAAAACATTATACTAGATTTAAATAGTAAGACAATGGAATTTACTGGAAAAACTTCTAATTCTTACTCTGGTTTAGTTATTAGAGGTCATAATCTAACTGTTAAAAACGGGACAATAAAATCAAGTGCAACTTCTGATGATGCTTTGGTTCCAGCAATAATATTTGCTTCTAATGGAGCCAATATCAAATTAGAAGATGTTGATTTAACAATGTCTGGAAATGGAACCGCAATTACTTTATATACTTTTGATAAAGATGCTTCCAAAGTAACTACTTTAGATATTGACAAAGATTCAACTGTTAGTGGTACTGGTGACCAATCAAAAGCCACTATTACTAACTATTGTCAAAATGCTCAAATTGATGTTTATGGTACTGTAAAACATTCGAGAACTTATTCTGCTATTAATAATGCTAGTGATGGTAAAGCAAATATAAATATTCATGATGGTGCTTATATTGAATCAACCAAAAGTGGTGGAATATTACATATGGGTGAAGGTAAAGTTACAATAGAAGGAATAATTAAAGGGTATTCTAGTGGAGTAACAATAATTAATGGTTCTTTAGAAGTTAAAGATGGAGCCGAAATTACTGCTACTGGAACTGTTGGCGAAAGTGATTCAAGTGCTGATGGTAAAGTTGAAGATAATGGGGCCGCAGTCTTTGTAGCACCAGACCATGCTAAAAATGTTGGTATTGATGTTACTGGTGGTATTTTAACATCAACTGGAAATGCCGCTATTTCCGCAGTTAAGGATAATAATAAGTTAACTATTAGTATTACTGGTGGTACATTTACGGGTAATGACGAAGTTGGGGCTTTAGATGTAAAAGATAAAACTAATTTTGTTAAAGGTGGCATATATTCTTCTAATATCGCTTCTAAAAATTATGTAAGTGAAGAAGATAAAATGGTTAGTTTAAACCATAATAATGATACTAATTATTATATTGGTGAAGATACTAATAAAGTTGTTGCTTTAGCTCAAAGTGGTGATGTTATTGATGTATTACAAGGTGACTTTAAACCTACTGAATCTTTAGAAGAAAATGTTACGGTAAAAAATAGTAGTACTGGTGAAGTAATTGTAAATGAAACCACTATTGAAAAAGATAAATCATATACTACACCAATTGTTAATACAGGTGCTACTGGTGATAAAACTATTCTTGAAGGTATAACTTATGAAACCGAAGAAGATGTTGTTTTAGAAGGTACATTAGTTACAGAAACTGATGATATCTTTGCAGCCATGGTAAAAGAAGCTGAATCTAAAGGCTATACTAAAATTTTAAAAATGCTTGATATTAGTGTAAAGGATAATAAAACATTTACTAATCCTCTAACTATTACTTTTAATTTAGGTAGTGAATATAATGGTAAAACTGTATATATTATTCATAGATTACATGATGAATCATATCAAAAAGCTGAGGAAACAGTTAAAGATGGTAAAGTTTCTATAACAGTTAAAGAATTATCACCATTCATCATTGCTTTAAAAGAAGAAAAAGCTGAAGAAGTTAATCCAAATCCGACACCAAACAATGCTCAAACATCATCAATTAACATTTTAGGATATGGTGTAGTAGGAGTTGCTTCTCTAGGCGGTTTAGTAATTCTTGCTAAAAAAAGAAAAGAAAATAATTAAGAAGATTTCTTAACTATTAGGAGTATTTATTTCTAATAGTTTTTTCTTGGTTTAAAATATATGTCAAAAATCGACAATTATAAAAATGTAAAAATTTAATAATTTGAGTTTATAAATAAATAATGATATTATTAAATCATAAAGAAAGAAGAAAATAAGATGAAAAATAAAACTTTATTTTGGATCATTGGTATTAGTTTGTTTTTATTATTTACTTTTGATTTTTATAAAGTATTTAACTATTTTGGAGATATAATTGTTAGTAATAGATTAAAAAGTGATCTGATTCAAAAAGTAATGTTAGTTGATCCTGGTATAGATAAGGAAGAAGGAAAAGAAAAAATAACTATTGACTTTCCCAAACTTTTCGAAATTAATAAAGATACCGTTGGGTGGATTAAATATAATGATGATAAAATAAATTATCCCATTGTGCAAGCTAAAGATAATGATTATTATTTAAAACTAGCTTTTGATGGTAAAAAGAATCAAAGTGGTAGTATATTTATGGATTATCGTAATTTTTCTTTTGATGATCGGAATGTTGTTTTATTTGGCCATTCAATGCTTGATGGTAGTATGTTTGGTTCTTTAAGAGAAGTTTTTAAAGATGATTTCTTTAATAATAGTGAAAATAATTATATTAAAATATATACTCCGGATGAAGGAGAATTAACTTATCAAATATTTAGTTATTATATAACTGATGTTGAAGAATATTATATAACCACTTCTTTTACGGAAGCAAGTTTTCAAGAATTTATTAAGACTATTGTTTCTCGTAGTGAAAGAAATTTTAATGTGGAGGTTAATTCTAATGATAAAATTTTAACTTTATCAACTTGTTCTGGTACGGGAGATACTAAAAGAAGAAAAGTGGTTCATGCTAAAAGAATTGATCTTGATGAAAATATAAATATTTAATGAAGGATACATTTGAGATTAGATTCAAATGTATTTTTTGCTGTACACAAAAGTTTAATTTTTTGTCAAATTACTTGGCGAATGTTGACATAGGCTGTACGAGGGGGGTATAATTCAAACATAGGAAGGAAAGGTTTGTGAAGAGAATGAAAAAACAAATTAAATTTTTAGTAGTAGCTATGTTTGCGATGTTTATGGCTACTATTGGGGTTAAGGCTGAAGTTCAAAAAGTAGGAGATAAAGATAATTTTAAAAATGCTATAGAAAAATTATCTAGTGAAGATGTTGAAGTTCAATTAACCGGTACAATAACTTTAGATAGTCTATTAACTATTAATAATACCACTCATACTCTAACAATAGATTTAAATGGTTACAATATTAATAGAACGGGTGGAAATGTAGTTATTTACGTAAATGGTGGTACTGTAATTATAAAAGATAGTTCAACAGAACATAAAGGAACAGTAGAACATTCTGAAAATGGTGCTAGCGTTATGATTGATGCTGGTGAAATTACTTTAGAAAGTGGTAATTACATAGGAGTAGGCCAAAATGATAAAGGAGTAGGTTTTACTGCTATTCAAATTAAGGGCGGAACTTTAAATGTTAAAGGAACTGCCAATATTAAGGGAGATGGTGGAATAACTGTATTTGGTACAAATGCAATAGTTAATGTTGAAGGCGGGACAATTACTTCAAAGAGTTTTGCTATATCTAGTAATGGAGCTCAAAGTGGTGACAATTTAACAAAAAATTCTACCATTAATATTAAAGGTGGAACAATTACTAGTACTGAAAGTGCCGCTATATATCATCCACAAGATGGAAAATTAAATATTACTGGTGGAACAATCACAGGTGTATTTGGTGTTGTTGCTAGAGCTGGTGAAGTTAAAATTAGTGGCGATGCAATCATAAATGCAACTAGCGAGTCTGATAAAGAATATAGTGTAGGCGACGCTAAAGAAAATGGAGAATTGGTTAAATTCAAAGGTGGAATAGGTGTAGTTGTTGACAATACTGAATCATATCCAAGCGAAGCTAAAGTTACTATCGATGGTGGTACTTTTAATGTTAAAAATGACACTGCTCTTTTAGCATATGATGGTAAAGATAAACCAGCAGACAATGCAAAAAAAGAGATTGAAGTATCTGGCGGTAAATTCGATAAAAAAGTTGAATCAATTTATGTTTCTGAGAGTGATGTACCTGAAGTTAAAATTGGTGGAACGTACTATGTAGGTACACAAGCTGAAAATGCTGCAACGAATGCTCCAAGTGGATCTACAGTAGAAGTTTTGCAAGGAAATTTAAATGTTAATCCAGTCAATGGAAACGTAACAGTAAAAAATAATGGCGAAGGTAAAGTCGAAGTTAATGGAGTAGATGTTGCAACTAATGGAACTATAACGACTCCAAGTTACTCTAGTTCTATAGAAAATGTAGAAAAAGAACCCGAAGAAAAACAAACAACAATTGTTGAAGGAGTAACATTTAAAGATACGGGAGATGGCTTAGTAGTAGAAGGAAATATTGTTTCGGAAAAAGATAGTACTTATGAAGAAATGATTAAGATGGCTACTAATAGCGGTTATACTGAATTATTTGATATGTATGAATTCCACGTTAGAGATAATGGAGAATTAGGAAGGGCCTTAACAATTACATTTGATCTAGGAAATGCTAATAATGGTAAGACAGCCTATGTTTTACATAAGAAACATGATAACACTTATGAAAAATGGGAAAGAAAAGTAGAAGATGGAAAAGTAACTATTACAGTAGATGAATTATCACCATTCATTGTTGCATTAAAAGCAAGTGAAGTAATAGATGTTCCTAAAACTTCATCAATGGACATTGCAATTCCTAGTGTAATGGCAGTAATGTCATTAAGTGGAATAACAATTCTACTAAAAAAGAAAAAACAACATAATTAAATATAAAAAATGTGGGATTAGTTTAAAACTAGTCTCTTTTTTAATGTTTTATAAAATGTAATCAAAAAAGAAAATATTAAATATAATATAGAAGGAATTATATCTTTTTTGTATGAAAACGAAGATTGACAAAAATTAGCAAAAATAAGTATTGACAAATTGAATACGGGGGGGGGTATAATTAACACATAGAAAGGAAAGGTTTGTGAAAGAATGAAAAATTTAAAAATGTTTGCAATTGCATTACTAAGTATGTTAGTAATGACTACTGGCGTTTCAGCTGCTGGCACTGTCTCTTGCACAGTTGGCAACGATTGTGAAGCTACTGTTGATGGAGAAGGATATGCTTCGGCTAGTGATGCTATTAACGCTGTTTTAGAAGATGGAGGAGAATTAGTACTTTATAAGAATGCCACAATAACAGGTGCCAATAATGTAACTGCTGAAAATGCTGTTATTAATTTAGGTGAATATACTTTAACTATTAATGGTGGTTCATTCACTGTTAAAGATGGCGCTGCTTTAACTGTTAAAGGTAAAGTTGATGTTACTACTAATACTATTCCATTTACAGTTGAAAAAGGAGGTTCATTAACTCTTGATGGTGCGACAGTTAATGCTGCCGGTTTAACAAGTAATGTATTAATTCATGTTGCCGGAGGAAATGTTAATCTTGTATCTTCAAATGTTACTGCGGCTTCTGTTGCTTTAACTAATGTAGCTGCTCATGATAGTGTTGTTACATTAACAAGCGGTACTTATAATGTTAAGAGCATTATTGATGTAAATATTGCTAATGAACCAGTATTAGGTGAAAATGCTGCTAGTGTAAATATCAAAGGTGGAACATATAATACTGCTGCAGCTGCATTATATGCTAAAAAAGGTATTGCTTTAAATTTTGAAGGTGGTGAAATTACTGCTAATAGTTCATCAGCTGTTAAAGTTTATGATGCTGACGTAACAATTAGTGGAGGCACAATTACTGCTAAGGGAGGAGCTGCTTTACAAACTTATGCTGGAACACCAGATATTGGTGCTGCTAATGGTAAATTAACAATCACTGGTGGTACTTTAACTTCTAAGCATACTAGTGCTTTAGTTATTGAACGTGCAAAACTTGCTTATGCTATTTCTGGTGGAACATTTAATGGTAAAGATGCTGAAGGAGTTACTGCAATCAAATTTGGTAGTAGCTTTGCTCTTACTGAAACTAAAGATGATAAAGTTGTTATAAGCAGTGTTTTAAAAGGAATCCTAAGTGGTGGAAGATATTTAAATCAAATTGCTGATATTAAAGTTGTAGACGAAAAAGGAAAAACAATTATCTTAACTGATGATTTAGTAAAAGAAGGATTAACAGTTACTGAAGAAGGTAACTATAAAGTAATCAATGCTCAAAAAGTAGATGATCAACAAAATACTGGAGATGGAACGCAAACAACAGATCCGGGAACAACAAATCCAGATGTACCTAATGTACCAAAAACTAACGATAACATTCTTGTATACGCTGGTTTAGGTCTAGTAAGTGCAATAAGTGTTAGATTCACAGCAAAAAGAAAAGAAAACAATTAGTTACTTATTGTAAATTATTGATAGGAATTATATAAAAATAAATTTTGAAGATAAATCGCAAACACTTCAAAACATTCTCAATCTATACTTCCTAGCCTTTAAAAGGAATGCAATAATTATACAATTTAGTATAGAAAAACATATTGTTTAGAAATAAATAATATGTTTTTTGTTTTTTCTAAAGGCATTAATAAGAATATTAAGCATAGAATATGATAGTCCAATATACTTCATTTATTATGAAAAACAGCTAAATTGTTAAAATCTGACAATAAAAATATTTTATGAAAAAGGGTATTGACAAAAAGAAAAGAAGTGAAGTATAATTGACACATAGAAAGGAAAGGTATAGAGAGAGAATGAAAAATTTAAAAATGTTTGCGATTTCATTACTAGCATTCCTAGTAATGGCTACAGGTGTACATGCTACTGGTGATGGTTGTACAATGCCTGATGATGATAATGCTGGAACTTGTACAGTAACTTTAAATGGTGATGGTTATAGATCATTTGGTGCTGCATGGGATGCTGCTTATCAAAATGGTGGAACTATAAAATTACTTAAAGAGATTACTGGAGGTAATTTTGGTGCATTATCTAAAGGTGATATTGAAGGTAGTATTATAGTTGACTTAGATGGATACAAATTAGATTTATCTAACACTTCACTTAGTGTAAAAGCTAATGCTAGTTTAAAATTCACTGGTGCTGGTGAAGTTACAACAAGAACTTTAACAGTTGCTAATAATGGAACTTTAGAAGTTGATGGAAATGTAAAATTGATTGGAAAATCAACTAGTGGCAATACATTAATTTCTACTAAAGGTATAGTAAAAATTAATGGAGGTGCTGAACTTAGCGCTGGCACTACAATTGTTGATGTTACTGCTGCAACTGCTAATGTAACATTAAATGCAAAAGTAGGAACTAGACAAGCTCCATCTGCTGCTAAATTAATTGGCTTAAGTACATATGCTGCTCCTGCTCAAGTTGGTGGAAGTAATGCTACAGTTACAATTGAAGGTGGAGAATATTATATTTCAGATAGAGTATTAGAAATTACTAAACCTATAAATGTAGTAATTAATAATGGTACTTTATATTCAACTGCAAAAGCCGTAATTTATATGAATACTGGGAATGTAACTATTAATAATGGTACTTTAACTGCTGCTCATAATACTATTGGAGCTGGTGTATTCACTGATACTGGTGATGAAGGTGCATTAACTATTAATGGCGGAACAATTGCTTCAAAAGGATATTATGCTGTTAATTTATTATCTGGTAAGATTATTCCAAAAATCACTAATGGTACATTTAATAGTGGTAAATTAAATGGTAAACAATTACCAGCAATCTTTATCACTTCAAGTTTATTAACAGGTTTAAACAATGATCCTGAAGAAGATGTCTTTAAAAGTATCTTAACTGGTGGTAGATATTTAAGTGCAATTATTGGCGATAGAGCTAATGGTGATGCTACTCAATCTGCTGCTACAGTTCAAAATTATGTAGTCGCTGAAGGTGCTACAGTTACTGAAGATGGTAACTATAAAGTAATCAACGCTAAAGTTGATGATCCAAATACTGGAGACGGAACGCAAACAGCTCCAGAAGAAACAACAAATCCTGATGTACCTAATGTACCAAAAACTAACGATAACATTCTTGTATACGCTAGTTTAGGACTAGTTAGTGCATTAACTGTTGGATTCTCTGCAAAAAGAAAAGAAAATAACTAATTAGTTATTTAAAAATTAAAATTAAACATATTATCTTTGGATAGTATGTTTTTTTAATTCCTTTATATTTATTGACTATATGATGAAATATGATACAATATTATCAACAAAATTCATTTAATTAAAGGAAGTGGTATAAATAATGAATATTGAAGAACTAATTAAAAATGATTTCCTAAATTTTAATAATAAAAAAGTAAAAGAAGAAAGTTTAGAAGAATATCTAAAAAGTTTAAAGAATGAAGAATTAACTAGATTTGCTATTACCCAAGTGTTTGTTGATGAAGATTATTCTAAATTGTTTAAAATAAAAAATTTAAATAATCGTCCTAAAAAATATATTATCGATTATATTCTTGAAAACTTAGAGGTCATATTAAGATCTTATATTAAAATTATAAGAATAAATGAAATAGATCAATTAAAATTGGCTATGAATAATAATGGTAAAAAATTAGATTTTAATAATATAATGATGTCTTTGCATTTTGTGAATTTTTTAAAAGTTTTTTCACTCGCTAAAGTTGAATATAATAAAAAAGATGGTAGTATAAAAATTTTTATGCCTAAAGAATATATAGATATTTTTAATAAAACTTTGAAGGATAAATCTTTATTAGCGGAAAATAAGTCTAATAATGAAATATTTAGTTTTGCCGAATCAGTAATAGATACATATGGTATAATTACTTTATCTGAATTACATGAAATATTTGAGTATGAAATGTTTAAAATAGATATAGAAGAATTTGAACATATAATTGCTTCATTTAATACGTATGAAGAATTTTATATGTATAATTATGACGAAGAAACTTTAATGTGTAATGTCGAATTTAATGACGAAGATTATGCTTTAGATTTTTACGATAATCAAAAAGGTGATTATAAAAAGTATAATAAAAAAGATTATCAAAAAATAGCCGATGGTTCTTATGCTAAAAATTTAAAATCATACAAAAAATTTATTAAATATTTAGATGAAAATTATGAAGGAATATTAGAAGATTTGGATACTATTGATCATTTTGTTGTTTTTGATTATATCTGTTTTGCCCAAATGTCTATAGAAAATGCTGATAAAGCCTTTAGAAATAACATAGTAAGAATTCTTGAAGCGGATGATGATGAAATCGAAGAACTTTTAAGACTTGTTAGAGATATATTTTATGAATATCCAAAATGGAAAAAGAGAGGAAATGTTTAATAAATATTTCTTTTTTTAACATCTTCGACTAAACTCGACAAAATAATCATAACATGTTTGTTATAATACATCCTCATTGGAGGAATTATTATGCATGAACAAGATTATTTTAATGAAATAAAAAGTATTATTGAAAATACCGAAGTAAATAAAAAAGTCAGAGAATATAAAAATAATTATGAAGACTTAATGGCTAAATGGCATATTGGAAAATTATTAGTTGAGGCCCAAGGAGGAGAAAAAAGAGCCAAGTATGGAGATAACTTAATTAAAAAATGGTCAGAAATATTTTCTAAAGAGTATGGAAAACAATATAGTCGAAGTAACATGTTTTATATGCGACAATTTTTTATGAATTTTCCAATTGTCCAACCACTGGTTGGACAATTAACATGGTCTCATATCATTAAATTATTACCAATTAAAAATGAAAATGAAAGGAATTATTATATTAATCAAGTTATTTTAAATAATTTGTCTAAAAGAGAATTAATTAATGAAATTAAAAGTAAAGCTTTTGATAGACTTTCCTATGCTGATAAAGAAAATATTAAATTAATAACTAATGATGAAAATAAATATAATTTAACTCTTTCTGACATGATTAAAGATCCAATTATTATTAAGACAAATAAAGACATAAATAATTTAAATGAAAAGGCTATTCATAAGTTACTTATCGAAATGCTAGAGGAAAGATTTTTAGAGTTAGGTTTGGGATTCACACTTGCAGGCCATGAATATCCATTAAAAATAAATTCAAAAACTTATCATACTGATTTATTATTCTTTAATTATGAAATAAATGCTTTTGTCGTTGTAGAGGTTAAAAACGAAGAATATAAACCATCGCAAATAGGACAAGTAAAATTTTATATGGATTATATTGATAAGAACATAAAAAAAGAACATCATTCTAAGACTGAAGGAATATTAATAGTCAAAGAAAAAGATGAATATGTTATGAAGTATATAAATGATAAAGGAATATATATAACATCATTTAAATTATTAAATAATATGAAAGAAAAAATATAAATAATTAGTGAAATATTTCTTTTTTTAATATCTTCGACAAAAACCGACAAAATAAATATATCATGTTTGTTATAATACATCCTCAATGGAGGAAATATTTATGCATGAACAAGATTATTTTAATGAAATAAAAAGTATTATTGAAAATACGGAAGTAAATAAAAGAGTCAGAGAATACAAAAATAATTATGAAGATTTAATGGCCAAATGGAATATTGGTAAATTATTAGTAGAAGCTCAAGGTGGAGAAAAAAGAGCTAAATATGGTGATGGATTAATTAAAAAATGGTCAGAAATATTTTCTAAAGAGTATGGAAAACAATATAGTCGAAGTAACATGTTTTATATGCGACAATTTTTTATGAATTTTCCAATTGTCCAGACACTGTCTGGACAATTAAGCTGGTCTCATATTGTAGAGTTGTTATCAATAAAAAATGAAAACGAAAGAAACTATTATATTAATCAAATTATATTAAATAATTTATCGGTAAGAGAACTAAGAAATGAGATAAAAAATAAAGCTTTTGAAAGATTATCTTATGCTGATAAAGAGAATATTAAATTAATAACTGACGATGAAGATAAATATAATTTAACGTTATCAGATATGATTAAAGACCCAATTATTATAAAAACTGACAAAGATATTAATAACTTAAATGAAAAGGCTATTCATAAATTACTTATTGAAATGATTGAAAATGGATTCTTGGAATTAGGTAGTGGATTTGCTTTAATAGGTCATGAATATCCATTGAAAATAAATAATAAAACTTATCATACGGATTTATTATTTTTTAACTATGAAATAAATTCTTTTGTCGTTGTAGAGGTTAAAAACGAAGAATATAAACCATCGCAAATAGGCCAAGTAAAATTTTATATGGATTATATTGATAAGAACATAAAAAAAGAACATCATTCTAAGACTGAAGGTATATTAATAGTTAAAGAAAAAGATGAATATGTTATGAAGTATATAAATGATAAAGGAATATATATAACATCATTTAAATTATTAAATAATATGAAAGAAAAAATATAAATAATTAGTGAAATATTTCTTTTTTTAATATCTTCGACAAAAACCGACAAAATAAATATATCATGTTTGTTATAATACATCCTCAATGGAGGAAATATTTATGCATGAACAAGATTATTTTAATGAAATAAAAAGTATTATTGAAAATACGGAAGTAAATAAAAGAGTCAGAGAATACAAAAATAATTATGAAGATTTAATGGCCAAATGGAATATTGGTAAATTATTAGTAGAAGCTCAAGGTGGAGAAAAAAGAGCCAAGTATGGTGATAACTTAATAAAAAGATGGTCAGAAATATTTGTTAAAGATTATGGTAAAAATTATTCAAAAAGAAATTTAATGTTTTATCGCCAATTTTATTTATCATTTCCAATTGTGAAATCAGTGATTTCACAATTAAGTTGGACTCATTATCTTAAGTTATTACCAATTAAAAATGAAAATGAAAGAAATTATTATATTAATCAAGTTATCTTAAATAATTTATCGGTAAGAGAATTAAGAAATGAAATAAAAAATAAAGCTTTTGATAGACTTTCCTATGCTGATAAAGAAAATATTAAATTAATAACTAAAGAAAAAGATAAATATGTTATGAAATATATAAATGACAAAGGAATATATATAACATCATTTAAATTATTAAATAATATTAAGGAAAAAATATAATAGTTAAGATTATATTTAGTGAAAATTTCTTCTTTTTTAATATTTTCGACAAAAACCGACAAAATAACCATATCATGTTTGTTATAATACATCCTCAATGGAGGAATTATTATGCATGAACAAGATTATTTTAATGAAATAAGAAATATTATTGAAAATACCGAAGTAAATAAAAAAGTCAGAGAATATAAAAATAATTATGAAGACTTAATGGCTAAATGGCATATTGGAAAATTATTAGTTGAGGCTCAAGGTGGAGAAAAAAGAGCTAAGTATGGAGATAACCTAATTAAAAAATGGTCGGAAATATTTTCTAAAGAATATGGTAATGGTTACAGTGGTAGAAATATGAGAGATATGAGAAAATTTTATCAATTATTTCCAATTTGGCGAGCAGTGCTCGCCAAATTAACATGGTCTCATATTGTTAAGTTATTACCTATTAAAAATGAAAACGAAAGAAATTATTACATTAATCAAATTATTTTAAATAGCCTTTCTAGTCGAGAATTAATTAATGAGATAAAAGATAATGCTTTTGATAGACTTTCCTATGCTGATAAAGAAAATATTAAATTAATATCAAATGAAGATAAATCTGATTTAGCATTATCAGATATGATTAAAGACCCAATTATTATTAAGACAGATAAAGACATAAATAACTTAAATGAGAAAGCTATTCATAAGTTGCTCATCGAAATGCTCGAACAGAGATTTTTACAATTAGGAACAGGATTCACACTTGCAGGCCATGAATATCCATTAAAAATAAATTCAAAAACTTATCATACAGATTTATTATTCTTTAATTTAGAAATTAATGCGTATGTCGTTGTAGAGGTTAAAAACGAAGAATATAAACCATCACAAATAGGTCAAGTAAAATTTTATATGGATTATATAGATAAAAATATAAAAAAAGAACACCATTCTAAAACGGAAGGAATACTAATAGTTAAAGAAAAAGATAAATATGTTATGAAATATATAAATGATAAAGGAATATATATAACATCATTTAAATTATTAAATAATATTAAGGAAAAAATATAAATAATTAATAATATATGTTACAATTCACAGCTAAAATAAGAAGATAATAAAATGCTTCTTATATTTTTGCTGTTGAAAGCAGCCATAAATTTGTTGATAACTAAGGACGATTTTTCTAGGTTTTATGGGCATTTGTTGGTATAATTATAATATAAAGATGGTGACAAAATGGCAGTAGAAAC
>CANRJV010000005.1 GCA_947631045.1 uncultured Bacilli bacterium | reverse complement strand
AAATTTATGGCTGTTTTCAACAGCAAAAAAATAAGAAGCATTTTATTATCTTCTTATTTTAGCTGTGAATTGTAACATAAATTTTAAAAAAATTATCTATATATCTTGACCCATTAAAAAACATGTAGTATTATTTTATTAAATAGAGAGTGGTAGTAAATGAATAGAAACAAAGATATCTTAAAATATTGTCCCAATTATTATACGATTATCAATTTTGATTTTAAAGAAACAGATATGATAAGCGATAGACTCATAAAAGTTTATAAAAGTTATATTTTTTCTATCGATGAAAATAATAGGGAAGATATCCAACGAGTTCAAGAGTTAGATAATGTTTTAGCTAATTATATTAAAGATTATTTATTTAGAAGCACTCTTCAAAAAGAAATTGTTACTGTTCAGGTTAGAAAAGATAACAATATTTTAAAATCTTTGGTAGATATTATTATAAGAATATTTACTAATTATGAAGAATATACTACTCGTAAGATATATATAAGTAAATGGATTTAAAAAGAGAAAAGTTAATCTTTTCTTCTTTTTTTTAAATATAATAAGAGCAATATAAATAGGAATAAAAAGCCAAATAATATAAAAGGATAAGTATAAAAAACAGTTATTATATAGCGGTAATTGCTACCAATTATAAAGATACTTAAAATAATAGTTAGAAATATAGCTAGTAAATAATAAATAAAATTTCTTTTTTGGGGAAGTATTTCTTTAACATTAGTAGTAAGAACAGAAAGAGTTATAAACATATCAAAGTACCAAATAAAGGTCGATAAATTTTCAATGTTTTCAATAAAATCTAAAATTTTAATTTGTTTTAAAACTGCATATTCCGGAAAACTATAAATTTTAATTAAAGGTTCTCCTAAACATAGAATAGTAGCAAATAAAATTAAAAATAGCATTAAGCATGAACTTAAATAAATTTTAAGTTCATATTTAAAATCATTATTATTAAAATTAATAGTTATTATATTAGGAATAGTTGTAATTGAGGCATAAATTAAAGAAGCTTTCATAATTCCCCAGGTGCTTTCTGAAAAAATAGGCTTTAAATTATTAAAATCAATATATTTAAATAGAGCAACTATATAAATAATTATGACAACTATACTAATGGTAAAAAGAAGATTACTGAGCGTTTCTAAAACTCTTTTTTCTTTATATGTTATATAAATTGCTAAAAGTAAAAAAGGAATAATGACAACAATTTTAGGAGTATATAATAAATAAAAAGAATTAACAAACATTGGTAGTAAAATTAAAATAATGGTTATGAGATAAAGATAAAAAACAAAGAATATGCCTAAATATATTTTACCAATAAAAGTATTTTTTAAAGTTTCTTTTAGATTGTTATTTTTTAAATACATTTTAATTTTACTATAAAGATATATTATCATAATTCCTAAAAGAGTTCCTAAAAGAAGAGAAATCCATGCATCTTTACCAGCATTTTTAAAAAGAAGAAAGAAGCCAATCCCAAACATTGAAGAACTAGAAATAAAATAAGTTAATTTATTTTTCATTTTCCACCTCAAATATAAATCCTTTAGTATTAATTTTTAAATCAACATTAACAAGAATATCGGCTGTCTCCCATAAATTATGATTTTCTTTCCGCCATTTTTTAAAATATATTTCTTGGAGTCCTAAAATATCAGTTTTATTTTTTTGCAATTTTTTAATAAAATTAGTAATTTTATCTTTAATAATTAAAGTAAAATCTTCATTTAATTCTTGATATGATTTTTCATCTTTTAAATCAAAGTCGGCATTATTATCTAATATTTTACCATCTAATTTTAAATTAATTTTTATTTTATCACTTGTAACTTCTATTTTAGGATTAGAGTGACTTATATTTATGGCTACATTTCCTTTTTCATATTTATTCTCTAGTTTTAAACCAAAAACATCTTTAGTTAATAAATTATATAATGCTGATTCTTCTTCGGTTAAAGTATTTTGATAGTAGTAGCCTTTAAAAATATAAAAATTGCTTAAAGTTATGTCATTATTTTCATTTATAGTAATAGAACTTAAAGCAACATCTTGATTACTACTAATGAATTTAGCTAAAACTTTTTGAAAAGTATCGGTAATAGAAAGATTATTATTATATTTTTCATTGTCTAAAAGATTAATAATTAAATCACTAACTACCGGGATATTTTTACTATTATGGGTAAGTACTTCTTTAGGGGTGGTATCTTTTACAACGACACTAATAAATTCATCTCGAATATCAGTATCTCTTATTAAATAATCACTGATTTCATCCAGATGATCTTTAATAATGCTTTCACTTAATAAGACTATTCGTAAATGAGCAAAATAAGGTTTTTTGCCAATTTTATAATTGGTATTGGTAAAAGCTTCGACAATCGATTTCCCTTTTCCTTCTTCGGTATAACTAAGCATAGCGGTATTTTCTTCCGTTTTAGTATCATTTAATACCTCATACGTAAGAATAAAATTATCATCTTCAAAGTCAATTCCAATGCCACTTATGATAGCTAAATTATTAAGTTCAATGTTATCATAACATCCTCCTAAAAATAAGGAACATAAAATTAATATTAATATTTTTTTCATGAAAATTTTCCTCTCGTTAAATTCTTTTCCGTAATTAATTGACTCCGTTTGGTATTTTTAATATCTTTTCTTTTGAGAAAAGTTTTAAAGAAATACTCTTTATTATAAGGAGCAATCGGGGCAAAGAAAGGCGCATTTAAAGATTTTAGAGAAATTAAATTGATTAAAAGAAGAATAGAGCAAAGGAAAATGCCATATAAACCAAAGAAAGCGGCGAAGAATAAGAATAAGTAACGATAATATCTTAAGGCATTATTAATTTCCAGTTCGGTAAAAATTAAGCTAGTGATAAAAGTGAATGAGGCAATAATGATGGCAATGGGAGAAACTAAACCTGCATTAACCGCCGCATCCCCAATGATAAGAGCTCCTAAGATAGAGATTGCTGAACCAAAATTAGAAGGGAAGCGTAAATCACTTTCTCTTAAAACATCACAAATAAATAAGAGCATAATGAGTTCGACGATACTAGGAAATGGAACCCCAGATCTTTGGGTGCTAAAGTTAATGAGCAAACTAGAAGGAATGGTTTCCTGGTTGTAATTAATAATGGCGATATAAATACCCGGAGTAACCATGGACATGACGAAAGAGAAGAAGCGTAATAATTTAATGAATCCGACATTAATGCTTTTAACATAATTATCATTAACAGGATTGATAAAATCAATTAAAAAGGTGGGTAAAATAATCGCAAATGGGGAAGTATCCATCATGATAACAATCTTGCCTTCTAAAAGAGCAGTCACAGCTAAGTCGGGTCTTTCAGTTCTTTTAATGGTTGGAAATACTGTTTTATTTTCACTTTCTAAATAGTTAATAATAGTTCCTTGATCAATGACACCATCAACATCAATTTTTTGGAGTTTTTCTTTAATAACTTTGACATTTTTTTCATCTGCAATTGTATCAATATAATTAATACTAAGTGTTGTTTTAGTAATTCTCCCCATCACTATTTCTTCCGCTTTTAAAGTATGACTCTTAATTCTTCTTTTAATAAGGCCGATATTAGTTTGATAATTTTCATTAAAAGAATCTTCTGGCCCTAGTAAAGAAGGCTCTCTTAAAGACTGAGTAATGCTGCGATTTAAATCGCCCCTTACTTCAATTGCAATAATATCCTTATTATAAATAACAATGGCAAAGCCATTAGTTAAATAAAATTCAATTTGATCATAATTGTCTAAAGGAACGGTATTAGGTCCCGGAATAGAACTTTCAATATCAGCATCTTTTTTTAAAGTTAAATTTTTTAAAATATAATCATTTACTTTATCTGAAGAACATACTGTTTCAATAAAAATAACATAAACCGCCTTAAAAGGGTTTATTTTTACTTCTTTTATTTTTAAATCTGGAGTATTGGTAAATTCCTTTTTGATTCTTTCCACAATCTTATTCATAATAATCATCCTTGCTTAAAATTATTATTGGCAAAATTAACCAATTAATACCTAAAAGGCATAAATTTTGTTGACTTAAGTCTTGAAATTAACTATAATATTCTTTGCTTTTTAAAGGGGGGGGAAACATTTATGTTTGCAGATACGGAAAAGGCCTTAGAAAAATACTATCTAATTTTAGAAAAGGCTAAAAAAGAGAATCCTGATTTTATAAAAACTATTGAAGTAATCCAAAAAATATTAAAAAGTGATAAAAGCAGTTATTCCAAAAATTTTAAAATTTTGATTAACTTTGAGAATATGATGGTTAATTTAGAATCCGAAGATTTAACTTTAAAAGAAAAAATCCAAATAATTTTACATTTATTGCGTTTAAATGTTTATAATTGGGAAGTTGATAAAGAAAGTTTAGATGTTAATGTTGAAAGTATCATCAATTATCCTTTTAAATATACTACGAAAGCTAAAATTAAAAAAATGATTAAAGACGATACATTAGCAGATTTTTTTGTTAAGGATAGAGCTCTTTTAAGTCCAAAAGAGCAAAAAGTCCAAGACGAATTAATAAAAGCCGTTAAAGAAATTTTAACGGAAACCGATAATCCTATTGCAGTGTATGCCGAAATTAAAAAACATTTTTTTGATAAATATCCATATTTAGAAAGAGAAGATATTGATATCTTTTTAAAAGATTTAAAAGTTATAGGAATAAATGTCGAGATTAGAAATGGCTTTGCCCGTTATTTAGAGGATGACTTAGAGAAGCTGAAGAAAGCCAAGCCAACTTATGAAGAGAGTTTATTAGCCAAATTATATGAGGGTATAAAAAAACTTTCTCGTCTTTATGAGCGTAGTGTAGTTAACTATGATATTATTTCTACCCAAATTGATAATGAAGAATTATTAAATAAAGCTAAACTAGGTAGACGTTTAACTAAACAAGAGAAAAAGATTATAGATACGGATACTTTTGTAGAAACATTATCGTCAAATGAGTTTGATAATTTAATAAAAATTGTCGCTGGCGCTTCCATTTATAATTATTTGAGATATCCCGAGAGAGCTTATTTTAGTCAAGCTTTAATTGTTAATTTTACGGGATTAAATATGGCAATGAGTGCGGCTTCTTTTACCAAAAGTGAAATAACCGATTTTGTATTCTGGTGCTTAAAAAGAAATATAGAAGCATGGAATTTTGACGAAAGAGGAGAATTTATAGCGGACTATATTAATATGAAAGATATTCAAACTGATATAATTTGCGCCAAAGGTTTATTTTTGGAAACTATGTTGGAACGTTTGGGTCATGATACGATAACCCCAGCTCATCAATATATTGCTATGGATTGTGCTAGTATTGAAAATATTAATTTTGATCATTTTAAAGAAAATCTAATGGCAATAAATAGACATTATTTTGCCAAAGAAAAATTAACTAAAGAGGATATTGAGATTATAATTTTAGCTTTAAATAATTTAGGCCTTGCTAAGCCATATTTACAAACGATAGAAACAACTTTAATTAAAAGAAATTTAAGAAAAGAAAAAGAACCCAAGGTAGAACCAATTGTAAGAGAAAGACAAAATATTACGTTAAGACCTCTTATTAGTAAAAAAGAGTATAATCGTATTTGGACAGAATTAAATGAATGTTATAACTTTGATAATATGTTTCCTATTCGTTATTTAAGTGAAGAAGAAATTATTGGTTGTGTACATAAATTAAGATATCTTAATTTTTCTGACGAAGTAGTAGCAAGATTTTTAGAAACAACTTTAAAAGAAAATGTCGAAAGAGATGCCAATGCTTTAATAAAATATAAGGATATGTATGCTAAAATACAATATTTCTTAGAAATGTATCCATCTGATGAAAGAGTTATTAACATTTGGAATGAACTGCAATGTGCTTTTAGTAAAATTATGTTATGTAGTCCGGATGATTATGAATTTTTGAAAGAATATTTAACAATGGAATTAGGGGATTTTGCAAAAATGACTGAAGGTAATTTCAGTTATGAAATAGAGGAAGCGAATAAGAGGTAGTTGCCTCTTTTTTCTTTTCTTAAATTATGCTATATTTATATTTATGGAAGTAGAAATTATAAAAATGGACAATTTAGGAAGAGGCATTGGTTATTTAAATAACAAGATTATTTTTGTGCCTAAAACTTTTCCTGGGGATATAGTTGAAGTGGCAATTACTTTAGAAAAGAAAAATTATTTAGAAGGAAAGATTAGAAAATTAGTGGTTCCTTCTAAAAAGAGAATAAAACCTATTTGCCCTTATTTTACGAGGTGTGGCGGCTGTGATTTAATGCACATATCTCTTAGCGAAGCTCTATCTTACAAGTTAGATAAGGTAAATGCTATTTTAAGAAAAAATAAAATCCCTTATGAAGTAAAGAAAATTATTAAAAGTAAAGAACAATATCATTATCGTAATAAATTAACATTAAAAATAATAAATAATGAAGTTTGTTTTTATGAACCTGAAACCCATTTACCTTTAAAAATTGATTATTGTTATTTAGCCAATGAAAAAATTAATAATTTATTAAAAGATTTAAATAAATTAAATATTCAAAATGGCAATGTTACCATTAGAATTAATTATAAGGGTGAAATTTTATTAATTTGTGAAAGCAAGCGAGAATTAGAAAATAAAGAATGGCTAATTCATAATTATCCTATCGTGGGAATTATTCATAATGGGAAGTGTCTTTATGGAGAAGAATATTTAATGGATCAAATTAATGATTATTTATTTAAAATTAGTTATGATTCTTTCTTTCAAGTAAATCCTTATATTTGTTCTGAGTTATTTAATTTAATCTCCAATAATACTAGGGATAGTCTTCATGTTTTAGATTTTTACTGTGGGGTAGGAACTCTTAGTATAGCAACAAGTAAAAATGTTCAAAAGACTTTAGGAGTCGAAATAATTCCTAATGCGGTTAGAGATGCTAATTTAAATAAAGTAATTAATAAGCGTGAAAATTTAGAATTTATCGCGTCGGATACTAAAGAAGTTAAAGATAAGATAACTTCATATTTTGATACAATTATTTTAGACCCACCAAGGAGTGGGGTTAATAAAGACATAATTCAAAAAATAAAGGAAGAAAATATCCCAAAAATTATTTATATTTCTTGTAATCCTCAAACTTTAGGAAGAGATTTAAATTTATTTTTAGATAAATATGAAATTAAAGAATTTATTCTTTTAGATATGTTTCCTAATACGGAACATATAGAAAGTTTTTGTGTTCTAAAAATGCAATATAAATAAAGGAAAAATCAACTATTTAGTCGTATTAAAAAGAACAAAAAAATAAAAAATTTTTAAAAAACCATTCACTTTTAAACTGATAAATGATAAAATTTCAGTTAGAAAGAGAACGGTGTAAAATTATGAATTATGATAAAATTTTAAAAATTGTTGAAAAAAATAATGGTTATATTACAACCAAAGAAGTTGTAAATAATGGCATTGATAAAAAATTTTTGACAAACATGGTAAAGAAAGGAACATTAATAAGAATTTCAAAAGGCTATTATGGACTTCCTAATTATATAGAAGATGAATATTATAAAATAGCCTCTAAAAGTAAAAATGCCAGATTTTCATTGGCTACTGCTTTATATTTGCATAATTTATCAGATCGTACACCTCTTTTATACAATATCACTTTGCCTAATGATTATAGTGGAGTTTTACAAAAAGATAAAAATGTAATTATTAGCTTTGTAAATAGAAATATTTTAGATTTAGGTGCAATAGAAATGACATCTCCTTTTGGTATGAAAATTAAAGTATATGATATTGAGAGAACAATTTGTGATATTATTAAAAATAGAAATAAAATTGATGGTGAAATATTTTCAAAAGCCCTAAAAGAGTACGCTAGAAGTAAAAATAAAAATTTAAGCAAACTTACCAAGTATGCCAAAATTATGAAAATTGAAAAGAAAGTAAGTGAATATATGGAGGTATTGATATAGTGGATAAAGACAAATTAAGAAGTATTATTTCAAAGAAAGCCAAAGGAAATAGTAATGTATCAGCCCAACTATATCAAATGTATTTTTTTGAGCATATTTTAGAAAGACTTTCAGAAAGCAAATATAAACATAATATTATTTTAAAAGGTGGATTATTACTTTCTTCTATTATTGGTGATGACGAAAGAACAACAAAGGATATGGACGCAACATTAAAGAGTTTGCCACTTGAGAAAGATAATGTAATAGAAATAATAACAGAAATATTAAATACCAAAGTTGATGATGGCATAAAATTTAAAATTGAAAATATTAAAGATATAAGAGAAGATAATGAGTATGGTGGATTTAAGATAAACATATTAGCAACAATGGATAATTTAAAAGTTTATCTTGCTATAGAACTTACAACAGGGGATAGAATAACTCCAAGAGAAATTCTCTATATGTATAATTCCCATTTTGAAGATAAGAAAATACCAATTCTGGCTTATACATTGGAAACTTTAATTGCTGAAAAATATCAAACTATTATAGAAAGAGATATATATAATACTAGAATGAAAGATTTTTATGATATTTATGTTTTGATAAATGATAATAAAGAAAAAATAAATTTTAAAAATCTTGTTTTAGCAATAAAAAATACTTTCAATTATAGAGAAACTGAATTAAATGTAGAAAATATTAAAGAACAATTAAATAATATGAAATCAAATGAGCAACTTATTAAATTGTGGAAAAATTATCAGATTACTGCTCCATATTCTAGTAATATATCTTTTGAAAATTTATTAGATTCGTTAGAATACATAACCAATATTTTAAGCGAAGAGGAAGTTACTATATAAAAAGTTATGTTTGATATATTCCTACTGTACGTACTAGCTGCGTTGAAAGTTTTTGTATTCTTAAACATCTGTAAAGTAAAATTCTAATTGTTTTATAAAAGTTAAAATAATGCTATAATAAGTTTAGAATAGAAAGTGATTGTATGGCCATATCGGAGTGCTTTAAACAAATGAATTATGTTGAGGCAGTTTTTAATCCAATTCCTTCTTATGATGGTTATTGGACTTTTTCACTTGATAATCTTTTTGAAAATTCTTTAAAAGAAAATGGTCAAAATAAATTTGCCCAATTTTATCTTAAAACCTATCAAGAACCTTTATTGGCCATTTTTCACAATGAAGCCATTTTAAAAAATTTAGCTTTCATGGTTTCATTACCTAATGAAAATAAAATAGGAAGAATGCTTAAATATTCCGAACATCATTTTTATATTTCCTTAATTGAATTAGTTAATCATCATTTAGACCGTTATGGCAAAACAAAAGAAGAACAAAGAAATTTTATTAATGGTTTAATTGAAGAATATTCAAAGGGAAGAGAAGCAATAAATTTAGCTTTAGTAGAGGCCTTTAAAACTAAGGCTTTGAAGTTAAAAGATGTTATTGATAAAGAGATAAATTCCGAGTATTTCGAAGTAGCAAGAGAAGATTATGAAATATATGGAAAAGGCGAAGAATTTCGGGAATATATTGAAAAAAGTTATAAAATATTTCAAGATTTAATTGCAGGAATGCCACGCTTAGGAGATTTTTTTGACCAGTCAGTTGATTATCATGAACTTGCTAGTTGTTTTGATGATGATACATTCTCTTTAATGTTTGCTAAAATAATTTATGAATATTGTGTAAGTAAAAAAGAAGGGCCTTTACCCAATTGTTATCAATACTTAATGTTTTATAAAAAAGCCATTGAAGAGATGATTAAAACTAATAAAAGATATGACCCAAGAATAACTTATATTTTACCAAGTATGGCAAAATTGCGGAGATATTCGCGGTGGAATTTTCATGAAGAGTATCATGCCTTAAGAATTATGCATCCGGAAATTAAAGAGATTAATATGCCTCCGATTAAAGAGGGCGAAGAAAATATTTATCGGGATATCAATTTTATGGAAAAGTTTAATCACTTATATGATCAAGAAATTACTTTAAATTGGGAGTTACTACCAGAAGGAAATAGTATTCCGCAAGGTAAAAGTACAGGAGTAAATAATAAACCAAGTAAAACTAAAGATTATGATACATTAGTAAGAGAAGTAAACGAAAGAATAACAACTTTAGAAAATTCCAATTTTATTGGGCGTCCTTTTAAAGGGTTAAGCCAAAGTTTTGGCGGTTATTATGCTTTTTTCTATGCTAACGGGGTTGTTATTTTAGAAAAATTTTGGGACAATGAAGAACGGCAAATACCAGTTAAATATGCGGCGACTTACGTCATGAATATTGATAATTTTTTAGAAATGAGTAAAATGCCTAAGGCTGATTTAATTAGTTATATCAAAACTATTCCAAATAGTAAAAGATTATATCATACTTCTTTTGAAAGCTGGCAAACAACTCTTTATGATGCCATTAATAATGAGCAAATGAGTGAAAAGATTAATACGGTGGTAGATTTTATGAATAATTTAGAAAGTGAGACTTTAAGTTATGAATAATATCTTTATTTATCGAAAATTACTAGATTATATTAAAGATGATAAAGAGGCTTTTGATATTTTAGTTAATGCCGATAATTCTTTAGGGCTTAGTCCCACTAGTGATGATATCATTAATTTTTTAGAGTTTTCGAGTAGTGATAAAACTTTAGATGGTCCCATTGTAGGGAAGATAATTTTAACGGAAGGGGACGTTTTAACTACTTTAAGAATTATTCATGATGTTATATTTTATGAAGGTGAATTTACCATACATATAAATGAAAGTAATGTGGGAGTTAATACTTATTTAGTCAAAAGAGCCAATAAAATTTATCAAAGTTATAATTTAAATATTACTTTGAAATTAGATTATGCCACTAATTATAATGCCTATTTAAATGATTTAGTAACGATTATCGGAAGTGAAGACTTTGTGGAGGTTGCGGCTTTAGATTTTAAAAATGCTAATCAAATTATTATGTAAATAAGCGTCAAAAGAACTAAGAAAGATATTTTCTTAATTCTTTTTTTTCTTTATTATTAAATTAGGAGATGATAAATAATGTTTATTGGAGATGAACCAATTCATATTAATGCTGAAAAGGGAAGTATTGCGCCATTAGTATTAATGCCGGGAGATCCTTTAAGAGCGAAATATATTGCCGAGCATTTTTTAGATAATGCTATTCATGATGAATTTGTTATTGAAGAGAAAAATGTGGCTAATTTAAGAAATATGTTAGGCTATACGGGATTTTATAAAGGAGTAAGAGTAACGGTTATGGCTTCTGGCATGGGTATGCCTAGTATGGGGATATATGCTTGGGAGTTATTCCATTATTTTGATGTTGAAAAAATTATTCGGATTGGAACTTGTGGAGCCGTTAAACCAACTGTTAAAGTTCCCGAATTAATTTTAGCTAAAAGTGCTTATTCGGAAAGTAATTTTGCTTATACTTTTGATGATTATGATAAACATATTACTTATCCATCTAATACTTTAAATAATACAATTATCGAAACAGCGGAAGAATTAAATTATAAAATTCATGTGGGCGATGTCACGACAATGGATGTTTTTGGACCTTATATTGATTATGATCGGGTTTTAAATCGGATTCCGAAAGAATTAGATATTATGGGTGAAGAAATGGAAGCTTTTGCTTTATTCCATATTGCTAATCATTTTCAAAAAGAAGCATCTTGTATTTTAACGGCCGTGGATTCTAAATTTAGCAAAACCGTTTTAAGTGGGGAAGAAAGACAAACTAGTTTAAACGAAATGATTACTTTAGCTTTAGAATCTATCATAAAATAAAAAAGTAACCATTTAGTTACTTATTATACATATTAATTAAAGCTAAGAATATTTGATGAAGATTTTCTAAATCTTCCTTTTTTTTGGCTTCGCATCTTAATGTTAAGTTAGGACCTGTATTACTGCATCTAACATAAGCCCAGGCATCTTTAAATAAAACTTTTAAGCCATCAATTTCTAAATATTGCCAATGTTTGTTATCACAATATTTTTGGATTTTTTCTATAACTTCGTGTTTGATATTATCTTTAGAAGCAAATTTTTCTTCGGGGGTATTTGGGTAATGCGGAATAGTGTTAACAAGTTCACTTAAAGATTTATCGGTTTTACTTAAGACTTCAATTAATCTTAAAGAAGAATACATAGCACTTTCGGTACTAAATAATCGGTCATTTAGAGAAATATGGCCGACATATTGAATACCAAAAGGAATATTTTCTCTTAAAATTTTTTCTTGAGTATAACTAGTACCGGTCCTGCAAATAACAGGAGTGGCTCCTAATCTTTCAATTTCATCTTTAAAAGAATCGGAACATTTGGGATCATATAAGAATTTTTTGTTATCAACTTTATCAATAATATTTCTTAAAATAATAATGGCATAATCTTCAATAGAAACTCGGTTACCTAGTTCATCAACAATTCCAATCCGGTCGCCATCACCATCAAAGCCAATCCCAATATCGGCTTTAATTTCTTTGACTTTGTCTTTTAACATTTGGAGATTTTCTTCAATCGAAGGGTCTGGATGATGATTAGGAAAATGCCCATCATTTTCTTCGTTAATAATAGTTAAATCAATATTAAGTTTGGAAAATATTTCTCTAGCGATAGTTGTAGTTACACCATTCGCGGGGTCTAGAACAACTTTGATTTTTCTTTTACCAAATTTTAAATGACTAATAACATAATCAATATATTCATCTTTAATATCTTTTTTTATTATTTCTCCTTGGCCTTTTAAAAATTTTCCTTCTTCAATATATTTTTGAAAATCTTTAATCATGGTGCCACGGGCATTAGCGTATTCGTCAAAAGAGAATTTAAAGCCATTTTCATCGCTTGGATTGTGGCTTGCCGTAATCATAATGCCATAAAGATTATTCACATGCCTTGCGTAATAATGCATTGGGGTAGTCGTAAGGCCATAATCGTAAACATTTAATCCCGTTTCTATAAGACCTTTAATTAGACTATCATGAAGATTTGGACTAGAAAGTCTATTATCATGAGAAACAATGCATGCTTTCATATTTAAATGTTCTTGTAAAAAAGAACCATAGCCTAAGCCAATTTTATAAGCGACATCTTCATTTAAATCAGCGGGATATTTTCCTCTTATATCATATTCTCTAAATATATTATCATTCATCTTTAAGCCCCTTTTCTACTATTCATAATTTTATCATAAAAGAGAAAAAAATTATAGAGTAAAGAATAGCTATTTTTAAATTTTGATGTTGACTAAAAGAGGGTTTTTGCATATAATTTAAAGTATAAATTTAAAGGCGATGAATAAGACACGTAAATTAAAGGACTTTTTAAAGAGAATTAGTGGTTGGTGCAAACTAATAAAAAGGATTTAATTTATATCCCTTAGGAGCTAACCAAAGGAAAGAAGAGTACTTTGGCCTCGCAGCGATGCGTTAAAATAGGAAGATGAATGAAATTCATAAATAAAGGTGGTACCGCGGTAATTTCGCCCTTTTGTTTATGGATTTTTTTTAAAGAAGGAGATGTTTTTATGCGAAAATTTGAAAGTTTAGATAACCGAGAAGTATCTAAAGTAGAAGAAGAAATTAGAGAAAAATGGCTTAAAGATGATATATTAGATAAGTGTATTAAAAATCGGGATAAGAGTCCTTATTGGGTTTTTCATGATGGACCAGCAACAGCCAATGGTATGCCAGGACTTCATCATATGTTAGCCAAATTTTTAAAAGATACTTTTTGTAAATATAAAACGATGCAAGGTTATAAAGTTTTAAGAAAAATTGGTTGGGATACGCATGGGCTTCCGGTAGAAGTTCAAGTCGAAAAAAAATTAGGTTTTTCTTCTAAAGGTGACATTGAAAATTATGGTATTGAAAAATTTAATGAAGAATGTCGGAAAGCCGTTTGGGAAAATGAAAAAGCCTTTGCTGATTTAACTAATAAAATGGGTCAATTTATTGATTTAAAGAATCCTTATATAACCTATAAAAATGATTATATTGAGACCGAATGGTGGATTTTAAAGAAATTCTTTGATGAGGGATTATTTTATGAAGGAAGTAAAATTCTTCCATATTGTCCTAGGTGTGGCACAGGACTTGCTTCCCATGAAGTAGCCCAAGGTTATAAAGAAGTATCAGTAGAAACGGTTATTGTTCCAATGAAGAAAAAAGATGAAGATGTCTATTTCTTAGTTTGGACCACAACTCCATGGACTCTTCTTGCCAATGTGGCTATTTGTGTTAATCCTCACGAAAACTATGTTTTAGTTAAAAGCATGGATTATAAGTTTATTATTGCGGAAAAATTGGCCTCTAAAGTTTTAGGCGATTCTTATGAAGTTTTAGAAACTTATAAAGGCAAAGATTTAGAATATACGGAATATGAACAATTAATTCCCGAATTAAAAGTTAATAAAAAAGCTTTCTTTGTTACTTGTGATGATTATGTTACGATGGAAGATGGAACTGGTATTGTTCATATTGCTCCCGCTTATGGGGCAGATGATGCCAATGTTGGTAAAAATTATAATTTACCTTATTTAAATCCGGTGGGAGAAGATGGTTGTTATACGGAAGGCCCATGGAAAGGCATGCTTGTTTTTGATGCGGATAAAGAAGTTATTAAATATTTAAAAGAAAATGATAAATTATTTAAAAAACAAAAAATGGTCCATAATTATCCGCATTGTTGGCGTTGTAAATCACCCCTTATCTATTATTCTAAGCCATCATTTTATTTAGAAATTACTAAGATAAAAGATAAAATTATTGAAAATAATAATACCGTTAATTGGTATCCGGCTTATGTTGGGGAAAAAAGATTTGGCAATTGGTTAGAAAATTTAAACGATTGGGCTATTTCTCGTTCTCGTTATTGGGGAACACCGCTTCCTTTATGGCGATGTGAATGTGGCCATGATGAGATGATTGGTTCTAGGAGTGAACTTGTGGAAAGAGCGATTGAAGATATTGATGAATCTATTGAACTTCACCGCCCTTATGTCGATGATATTCATATTACTTGTCCTAAATGTGGTAAAACGATGAGTAGATGTAAAGACGTTATTGATTGTTGGTTTGATTCTGGTTCAATGCCTTTTGCTCAATATCATTATCCTTTTGAAAATCAAGAATTATTTGAAAGTCAATTCCCAGCCGATTTCATTTGTGAGGGAATTGACCAAACAAGAGGATGGTTTTATTCACTTTTAGTAATTTCCACTTTTGTGAAAGGAGTATCTCCTTATAAGAATGTTTTGGTTAATGAATTATTACTCGATAAAAATGGACAAAAGATGCATAAATCTAAAGGTAATGCCATTGAACCATTTACGATAATGGAGAAGTATGGAGCTGATACGGTTAGATGGTATCTTCCTTATGTATCTCCCGTTTGGACTCCATTAAAATTTGATGAAGATGGTTTAAAAGAAGTTTATTCGAAATTCTTTAACCCTTTAAAAAATACTTATAATTTCTTCAGTATGTATGCGACTACCGATAATATCGATATTGATAAATGTGATGTAAAAGTAGAAGACCGAGAAGAAATCGATAAATGGCTTCTTTCCAAATATAATAGTATGTTAAAAGAAGTAACTAATGGTTATGAGGAATATGATTTAAATAAAGTTGTGAGAATTATTACCAATTTTGTTTCTGAAGATTTATCTAATTGGTACATAAGAAGATGCCGTAATCGGTTCTGGGGTAGTGCTTTAGACAATTCAAAAAAAGCTGTTTATAAAACGACTTATGAAGTTTTAGTTGGATTATCTAAAATAATTGCTCCGGTTGTTCCTTATATTAGTGAAGAGGTTTATACACATTTAACAGGTAATTATTCTGTTCATCTAGAAGATTTTCCAAAATATGATGAAAGTTTAATTAATGAAGCTTTAGAAGAAAAGATGGATTTAGTTCGTAATTTAATTTCTCTAGGTCGGATGGTTAGAGAAGATGCGAAGATTAAAGTAAGAACTCCTCTTAAAGAAGCGATTATTGAAAGTGCAATTTATGATAAAATTACTGATTTAGTTCCTTTAATTGAAGAAGAATTAAATGTTAAAGTGATTAATCATGAAGATGAATTATCGAAATATATGAATATTTCTCTAAAACCAAATTATAAAGAAGTTGGTAAAATCTTTGGGGCTAAAATTAAAGAATATGAAGAATTTTTACAACATACTTCTTTAGATGATTTAACTCATAAAGAAATGAAATTTAATGAGACGGTTATTACTAAAGATATGTATGAAATTAAAATTGCTTCTAAAGAAGGTTTTAATGTTGGAGTAATCGATAATCTATTCATTATTCTAAATACTAACTTAACAGAAGATTTAATTTTAGAAGGCCATGCCAGGGAATTTATTTCTAAAATTCAAAACATGCGAAAAACTATTGGTTTAGATATAAGTGATCGGATTATTATCTATTATGATAGCGAAGAATTTTCCGAGGTAATTGCTAAGTTTAGTGAATATATTCAAAATGAAACTTTAGCTAAAGAAATTATTTCTAAACATTTAGATCAAGAAGAAATTAATGTCAATGGTATTAAAGTTTTAGTCGAAATAACTAAAGCTTAAAATTAGACAAAATGACTAGGAGACTAGTTATTTTGTTTTTTTTCCTTTATAATATAAGTAGGTGAAAATAATGAAAGACATTAGAGTAGTATTTATGGGAACTCCCGAATTTTCTTTAGCCCCTTTGAAGGTTTTAGAAGAGAAGACTAATTTAGTTTTAGTGGTAACCAAAAAAGATGCGGAAGTAGGAAGAAAAAAAGTATTGACCCCCTCACCCGTTAAAGCTTATGCTTTAGAGCATCATATTCCCGTGTTAACTCCCGATAAATTAAAATTAGAATACGAAGATATTTTAAAATATCAACCCGATTTAATTGTTACTTGTGCTTATGGAAAAATTTTACCGAAAGTTATTCTTGATTATCCCAAGTTTGGCTGTCTTAATATTCATGCTTCTATTTTGCCTAAGTATCGGGGTAGTGCTCCGATTCAATGGGCTTTATTAAATGGGGAAGATAAAACTGGTGTTACTCTAATGTATATGGATGAAGGAATGGATACCGGGGATATTATTGATATTTATGAGTGTCCCATTTTAGATAGTGATGATATTGGTACTCTTCATGATAAATTAAGTAAGTTGGGTGCGGAAATCTTACTTAATAATTTAGATAATATTGTAAGGGGTAATATTAAAAGGAAAAAACAAAATAATGAAGAAGCTACAATGGCCCCGATGATTGAAAGAGAGATGGAAGAATTAGATTTCAATTTACCGGTTAAAAATGTTTATAATAAAATAAGAGCTTTTAGTCCTTGGCCCTTATCAAAGACTACGATATTTAAAGAAGAAGTTAAAATAGTTAAAGCTCATTATGAAAAAGGGAAGAGTGAAGTAGGTAAGGTTTATCAAGATAAAAATAGTTTAGGTATTGGTTGCCAAGATGGGATAATTTATTTTGATTATTTAAAACCGATTGGGAAAAAAATTATGGATGTTAAAAGTTACCTTAATGGTAAAAAAAATAAGTAGGAGGTTATATGGTTATCAAGTTATTAATTATTAATTTATTAACTTTAATTCGAGTTATCGGAACTATTATTTTAGTACCTATTTATAGTGCTTATGGTGGTTATTATGTTAGCCTCCTTGCTTTAGTATGTTATTTAACTGATAGTATTGATGGAATTTTAGCCAGAAAGTTTAAAGCTTGTACTTTCTTTGGTTCTCTTTTTGATGGGGCAGCGGATAAACTATTTACCATCATGAATTTTATTGTTTTATATTTAATTACGCCTTATGCCATTATTCCTATTGTAATTGAACTATTAATTGTTTTAGTCCAAATAATGAAATATAACTATAATTATAATGTGCAATCTAATATGGTAGGAAAAGTTAAGACTTGGATTTTAGCCATATGTGTTATTTTAACTTTTTTCGTAAGTGATATAACAAAAGCAACTTTTCTTCCTTTCGAATTAAGAGATTGGATTATTAAGGCCTCAAGTGGTAGTTTATATTTCTGGCTTTTAACTCCAGCCATTGTCATGGAATTTTTAACTTTAATAAGTTATATAAGGGAAATATTTACCGAAAATAATCAAAGTAAAGGAGAAAATAATAACAAATCATCTAGTTCTAAAGTTAGCTGGTCTGATTTTAAAAACGTTTGGTTAAATCCGGAATATTATGATAAACATAAAAATGATGTTAATATTAAAAATGTTACTAAAATATCTAAGAAATAGTCTTAGGTATTTTTTAAATTTTTTCTAATAAATAACTAGAGACAAAAATATTATTTTTTCCCGTAGCATATTCTAAGACATATTGATTTTTCTTTTTAACTAAAATAAGACCAATAGTGGGATTGTGATATTTTTCTTTAACATTGTTATCTATTAAATGAGTATAAAATTCTATTTGACCAATATCTTCTGCCGTTATATTACGATTTTTAACTTCTATAGGTATATAACAATTTAATTTAACATTAAAAAATAATAAATCAATTTTATAAGTTATATTATCTTTAATTATTTTATATTCATGACCAACAAGAGCGAATCCCGTACCTAATTCTAAAAATCCATCTTCAATCATTTCAATTAATAATTTATGAATAGCCTTCTCATTTAAGCTATTAATATCTTTATCTGTCTTAATAATAATGGGATCTTTAATCATATCAGATAATGTTAAACTATAATTTTTTTCTTCATTAGTTATTAATTTAATATTCTCTTTATCAGCATAGGAAAGCCTTTCAAAAGCTTGGTTTTTAATTTCTTTTCTTAGTTCTCTTATCGATAAATTATTTAAGATAGTTTGATTAATGTAATAGTTTCTTTCGTTTTCATTTTGGAGTGTCAATAACTCTATTATATGTGACCAACTTAATTTGGCCGACAGTGTCGGCCAAATTGGAAATAACCGATAAAATTGTCGCATTTTTCTTAACTCTCTGTTACTATATTGTTTTCCATATTCTTTAGAAAATATTTCGGCCCATTTTTTAATTAATCCATCACCATACTTAGCTCTTTTTTCGCCACCTTGAGCCTCAACTAATAATTTTCCAATATTCCATTTAGACATTAAATCTTCATAATTATTTTTATATTCTCTAACTCTTTTATTTACTTCGGTATTTTCAATAATACTTTTTATTTCATTAAAATAATCTTGTTCATGCATAAATATTTCCTCCGATGAGGATGTATTATAGCAAACATGATATGTTTATTTTGTCAGTTTTTGTCGAAGATGTCAAAAAAGAAGAAATTTTCACTAAACATATTCTAAACTATTATATTTTTTCTTTGATATTATTTAATAATTTGAATGATGTTATATATATTCCTTTGTCATTTATATATTTCATAACATATTTATCTTTTTCTTTAACTATTAGTATTCCTTCTGTTTTATCATGATGTTCTTTTTTGATATTCTTATCTATATAATCCATATAAAATCTTACTTGACCTATTTGTGATGGTTTATATTCTTTGTTTTTAACCTCTACAACGACAAAAGCATTTATTTCATAATTAAAAAATAATAAATCCGCATGATAAGTTTCATTATTTATTTTTAAAGGATATTCATGGCCTGCAAGTGTGAATCCCAAGCCTAACTCTAGAAATCTTTGCTCTAACATTTCGATAAGCAATTTATGAATAGCTTTTTCATTTAAGTTATTAATATCTTTATCAGTTTTAATAATTATAGGATCTTTAATCATATCTGATAGAGTTAAATTATATTTATCTTTTTTATTAGTTATTAATTTAATATTTTCTTTATCAGCATAAGAAAGCCTATCAAAAGTGTGGCTTTTAATTTCATTAATTAATTCTCTTTTAGACAAATTATTTAAAATAACTTGATTAATATAATAATTCCTTTCATTTTCATTTTTAATTGGTAATAATTTAATGATATGAGACCATGTTAATTGTCCAACCAGTGGTTGGACAATTGGAAAATTCATAAAAAATTGGCGCATATAAAACATGTTACTTCGACTATATTGTTTTCCATACTCTTTAGAAAATATTTCTGACCACTTCTTAATTAATCCATCGCCATATTTAGCTCTTTTTTCTCCACCTTGGGCCTCAACTAATAATTTTCCAATATTCCACTTAGCCATTAAATCATCATAATTATTTTTATATTCTCTAACTCTTTTATTTACTTCGGTATTTTCTATTATTTCTTTTATTTCATTAAAATAATCTTGTTCATGCATAATAATTCCTCCAATTGAGGATGTATTATAACAAACATGATATATTTATTTTGTTGGTTTTTGTCGAATATGTTAAAAAATTAATTATTTTCGATTACATATTTCATCCATTGACTCGTGATATTTTTCACATATTTCAATTAAGAAAGCGGTGAGAATTAAAGTTTTCCCATTTTCATAAGCGCTTATAACGGAATGAGTAGTATTTAAAATGTCCGCTAAATCATTTTGACTTAAATTATATTTATGTCTTAATTTTCGAATATTTTCGCCAATAGCTTTTTTATCTAAAACATTATCATCATGCATAATTTTAGCTTTTCTTTTAAATCCAATAATATAATCCATATCAACTTTAAAATAATTACATAACTCATTAAGTTTTCTTAAAGGAATAATTTCTGCTCGGGTTTCCCATCTTGTATAATTAGGACGTGAAACATTTAATATTTTGGCCATATCTTTTTGCTTTAAACCTTTATATTCTCTTAATTCTCTTAGATTTTCTAATAAAAATTCTTCTAGCATTTTGCCCATCCCTTTTTCTAAATTGTAAACTTTTTATCGTTATATTTAATTTAAAGGTACAAAAATACGACAACATGTGTTAAAATATTAGTATAGAGTAGAAAAATATTTTTTATATTCGAAAAATTCGGTATTTGCAACATTTTGATAATTTGTATAAAAGTATAAAAAATAATGCATGATAAAAATAGAGAAGGATAAAGAATATGCAAGGGAATAAAATATTAAAAATATTTAAAGAACATAAAAGCTTATTAGTTATTGCTTTATTAATTTTGGTTGAAATTATTTGGCTTATTTCATCAGCAGACTCTTATGCTTTTTATGGAACAACTGATGAATTAGAAATTTTAAGGGCTACGATAGGTAATTTTGCTAAAAAAAGTGAAGATCTGCCCACTAATGCCAAAGAAGCAGATTTAAATATTCAATTATACTTGCAAGATCAAGCAGATAGCGAAAAATATAATTTAGTTAATAATATGCCAACGTATGGTTATCATTTAAATGAAGAGATGAGTAATTGTACACCTTCTCAAGGAGAATTAAAATATACCAATTATAGTATCACTGATGGCAAAATTAAATTTACGGTTCAAGATGAAAATGGAAGTAAGGGTCCAAAGCAAATAGTATGCCATATATATTATGATAAAGATTTTCATTCAGATATAACAATTTATGTTTTAGTTGAAGACGAAGAATATGGAATAAAAGAGTTTAATAATAAACATTATCGCTTTTTAGGCAGTGTCGATGATATAACTACTGCTACTAGTGGTTATACATATAATAGTGCTGAATGTAGTAATAAAGAAGCCCAAATAAAGGGATTTAGTAATGGTAAATTTAATTTTCAGTCAAATAAACCAACCGTTTGCTATGCTTACTTTAATAAATAGGAGGAAATATGAAAAGAAAGTTATATAGATTAGGAGTAATTACTTTAATAATAGTAGAAGTGATATTTGTAAATTTATCTATTAAATCATTTGTTAATAAAGGAAAAGAAATAGAACAAGTAAATTATAATGATGCAAAAGAAATAGATACTAGTAATATGTTTGCTTATTATATTGATAATGGAAATGGAGAATATACTGAAGAGACAGACCGGACAGAGTGGCCAGATTCTAATGATTATACCTATATAAAATCAGTATGTCATGATGGTAATGGTAATGATGTATTATCAACAGATGTAGTAACATTTGATGGAAATACTTTTACCGCTAATGTAAGTACAGCGACAAGTATGTATTGTAATGTGTATTTTATTAAAACAGGTACGCCACTTGATATATTGCAAAAAAATTCTGGAGTAAATGGTTCCGGAACATTAGAAGAAGATTCTGCTTTACAAGCTAGAAATCAAACAATAACAGGCGATGTACCAGATGATTTAAGAAGATTTGTAGGGCCATATACAACAGTAAATGACAATTTTATATGCTTTGGAACAACAGAGCAAGATACATGTAAAAATAACATGGATACCTATATGTATCGAATAATCGGTGTGGACACAAGTGGTAGATTAAAATTAATCAAAGCAACAGGAATTAATAGTAGTGGAACAACTACATTTCAATGGCATAGTAATTCTAGAAATACAAAGTGGGATGAATCAAGTTTATATAGTGGATTAAATAATGGTTACTTTATGTCAAATACAAAATATGGTTATATGCAACAACCTCAATGGACAAATTTAATAAATACCACAGCCACATATTACATTGGAGATTCAACTGCAAACGCTAATCCAACATTATTTCAAAATGAAAGAGGGGGAAGTTTTAATAGTGCAAAAATAGGATTAATGTATCTAAGTGATTATTTATATGCTATTGATGGAGCAGCAGATACAAGCAATTGGTTATTTATCCAAAATGGATTAAACGGAAAGACTGAGGGTTTAGGAAACGGAGCGACTGCTCCAGCAGCAAAAGGAGAATGGACAATGACAAGGTATAGTTACGACGGCTGGTACGGCACTAGCAGTGCGTGGCTTGTGAATAGTAGCGGGACTGTGCACAACAACAATGTGAATGCTGGGAGTGTGGTTCGTCCAGTCTTCTATCTGAAATCCGATATAAGAATTGCTGGGCTTGGTACTATTGAACAACCATATATAATTTCTAGCTCATCCCTATCATAAAAAATAAATGGTGTTAACCATTTATGAATTGAACTTAACTGTTATATATTTTTCATCTTCGTATAATTCTTGAACAGCTCTAATAATTTTATTAGCTTTCTCATTATTATGGTCTTTAGAAGATACGACTATACTTATAGAAGTATCTTTTATTTTGACAAAAGAATTTAATGAAAATTTTTCTTTGATTAAATTTTTAATTTTTTCTTCTTCTGTTTTGGAATTATTTAACTTTTGCATATTTTCGTAGGCGACATTTTTTTCTTCAATCGTACTATCACTATCTAATAAAACATTTTGATATTCTTCCATTAGAGCTTGTTTTTCTTCATCGTTTTCAACTTCTAAAGCCACTAAAACATCAGATTCGGTTATTTCGACGACATCCCTATTTTGATTATTATCTTCCGCTTTTAAAACGGAGGCTACTTCATCATCGATACTAACATAATAAATTCCTAATATTAAAATTAAAGAAAATAAGGTAACAAACCATAAATTTTGTTTATTAATCATATATCCTCCTAAAATAAACTCATTATATTTTATGCGAGGATGATTTTTTTATGTTTAAATATTAATTTTCTTAAAAGAGAAAATTTTGGTTGAATTTACCACATTTGATGCCAAATATATAAGAATTGGCAAAAAAGTTGCAATTTTTGCCAAAAACTTTCTTTAAAAAAAAGGAAATCGGGCTATGAGCGACGAATAATAATAGTGAAGGGAGGAAAAATATGCAAAATTTAAAACCGATTTTGCAACATGATTTTAAAGACTGTGGCGTTTGTTGTATGCAATGGATTATCATTTATTATGGTGGTTATATTACCTTAGAAAAGTTAAGAGAAGATACCTTAACTGATTATAAGGGAACTAATGCTTATCAAATAGTGCAGGCGTTCAATAAATGGGGCTTTGATTCAGAAGGGGTTTTGGAGCATGATTTAACAAATAAAGATTTAAATTTTCCATTTATTGCTCATTTAAAACTAGAAAATGGTTTAGAGCATTTTGTCGTTGTTAAAGACGTTTTCAAAAATAATATATATCTCATGGATCCAAGCATTGGATATAAGAAAATGTCTTTAGCAGAATTTAATAAATTATTTACTGGTCATATCATCCTTTCAAAATTAAGAGATAATTTAATTAAAATGGATGAATCTCTAACTATAAAAAAATTATTTATTAATATACTGAAGAGGGAAAAGTTTCTTATTAGTAAAATAATTTATCTAAGTTTTATTTGGATCATCTTAGCGATTATTACTTCTTTTTACTTAAAAGTAGGTAGTAATTTAATTAGTTATGATCAAAACTATTTAAAGTATTTAATTATAGCTTTTGGCATATTAACTATGGCGAAGATATTAACTATTTTTGCCAGAAGTTATTATGAAAATCATTTAAGTAATCGTGTTGATACTATAATCTATCCCAGTTTTTTAAATCATTTATTTAACCTTCCTTTAAAAAATATAAAGAGTAGAATGCCAGGAGAGATAGTAACTAGAATAACGGAACTTTCTTTCATTAAAAAACTTTTTACCGATTTATTTGTTTCATCTTTCCTGGATATGCTCTTGATGATATTATCATTAGTGATTTTATTTATATTAAATAAAACATTAACAATTATTTTAATATTATTTATTATTGTCTATAGTTTTTATGGGATAATTATTAGTAAAAGTATTTACTATAAAGTTTTAGAAAATCTTAATTATGAAACAGATTTTAATAGTGTAATATATGAAAATATTACTAATTTAGAAAGTATTAAAAATTTGAATATTAAAAATATTGCTTTAGAAAAGATTGAAAAAGTTTTAGCTAAATATTTTTGGAATAGCTATAAGTTTAATAATTATTTAAACTTAACTAATTTAGGAAAAGATTTTTTATTAGAACTGTGTTTTTTTCTTCAAAATTCAGTTGGATTATATTTAGTAATTAGTAAAAAATTAGACCTTATTAATTTATTTACTTTTAATATTATTTTATCTTATGGAATAGACCCCTTTAAAAATTTAATTGAGGGTATTCCTAAATTCAACTATATTAAAGCATCTTTTGGCAAAATTGCTGAGTTTTTAAGTATTGAAGAAGAAAAAACTAATCAGAGCCAAACTAGTTTAAATGGTGATATTGTCTTTCAAAATGTTAGTTACTCTTACAATAATTATTTTAATGTTTTAAATGATGTTAGTTTTACAATAAAAGAAAATACTCATGTTTTATTAAATGGCCCTAGTGGTTCAGGAAAAAGTACCATTTGTCATTTACTTAATAAAGATTACCAAATAAAAAAAGGTGAAATACTCATAGGTAAAGAAAATATTAAGGATATGGATATTGTGACAATTAGAAATAATATCTTATACATTGGACAAAATGAAGAATTATTTACTGGAACTATTCGGGAAAATATTTTAGCAAATAGAGATATTGCTAATAGTTATTTTTTAGACATTTGTAAAATATGTGAAATTGAAGATATTGTTTCCAAAAAGGGATTAAGATATGAATCTTTAGTAGAGCCAGCATCGAAAAACATATCAGGAGGTGAAAGACAAAGAATAATTTTGGCAAGAGGACTACTTAAAAATGCCAATATTATTATTTTAGATGAGGCCTTAAGTGAAGTTGATAAAAAATTAGAAAGTAAAATAATTAAGAATATTAAAACTTATTTTAAAAATAAAACAATTATTTATATATCTCATAAAAATCAAAAAAGATTATTTGAAAATATTATTGAAGTAGAGGATAGCAATGGATTATTTAAAAATAAATTATCAGAAACTATTGCATTTGAAAATTCCTAGATATGTTTTTCTAGACGTCTTATTTGTTTTATTAATTATCTTCTTAGTAATCTATTCGTGTACCCATTATATAACGAAGAAAATAACTTGTTATGGAATATATGATGGTTTAGTCTTAAAAGTTATGGCTAATGAGACACTCTCTGATGCATTAAGTGCTAATAAAACCTTATATTTTAACAAGGAAAAATTAAATTATGAAATAGATGAGTATGGCGAATATGAAATTATTAATGAAATAATTTATCAACAAATAGACCTTAATATAGATAAAGAACTATATGATAATGAAGCAGGAACAATTACTCTTTATTATGATAAAGAAAAAATCATAACATTTATTTTAAAATTATTTAAATGAGGAGGTAATATGATTAAATTAAATAATGAAGAAATGTTAAAGTTAAATGGAGGAGCAATGAGTGCTAGTATGGCCACTTTAATTACGGGAATTGTCTCCGGAGTTATTGTGTTTTTTGCCGGTATTTTAAATGGAACGGTTAACTCAAAGGCTTGTAAGTAGGTGAACTTATGTTAAGTAATGAAGAGTTATTAAAAGTTAAAGGTGGTTCCCTATCCGGACCTGTTATCGAAGGCCTTATTAAAATCATGGATAAAATTTATGAAATAGGAACTTCCATTGGTGATTCCTTATCCAAACTTTTTACAAAAAGAAAATGCGTTCGAGTAACAATTAAATAAGGAATTTAAATTAACGTTCATTTGGCACTTTGCTGTTGTCAAATATCTTTCTAGGTGTTATAATATCTTGTAGAAAAAGCGAAGGGAGGGCGAAAATATGACAAAGGTTGTAGTGCAAAATGGTAACATTGATGGAGCTTTAAAAAAATTTAAAGTTAAAGTTGCCAGAAGCGGTGTCCCTTCAGAACTTAAGAAGAGAAAATTCCATATTAAACCTGGAGTTGAAAGAAGAATCAAAAAAGAAGAAGGCATTAAAAATTCTCATAAAAGAAATCATAATTAAGGAAAGGTAACAAAATGGTTGAACAAATTAATAATGATTTAAAAGATGCTTTAAAAAGTGGCGATAAATTTAAATTATCAGTCTTAAGAATGTTAAAGAGCGCTTTACAATTAGAAGCGATTAATAAAAAATGTGAACTTACAGATGAAGTTGTCATTAGTGTTTTAAAAAAACAAGTTAAACAAAGAAATGATTCTGTTAAAGAGTATTTAGACTTAGGTAAGAAAGAAACAGCGGAAGATTTACAAAAAGAAATTGAAATTTTATCTTGCTATTTACCAGAAGAAGCAAGCGAAGAAGAAATAACTAAATGTGTAGATAATGCTTTTTCTGAAATTAATCCTAGTAGTATGAAAGATATGGGAAGAATTATGAAATATGTATCTGACCATTTAAGTAATGCTGATATGTCTAAAGTAAGCGCGATAGTTAAAGAAAAATTAAATTAGAGTTATATTATTATAGCTCTTTTTTCATGGCTTAGTCTTTTTTTATAAATAAGAAAATATAATTTAAAGATGAATAATTTACATTTTAAAGATTCTTTTAAAAATTTTTTATTTGATTTAGATAACTTCATAACAATCTATGATGATACTTTGCATGTCTTTAATTTTACAAAATTAAATAAATTAAGTGATACAGAAATAGTTTTAAGAATTAATAATAAAGTTGTTTATATAAATGGGGAAAATTTAAAAATTAAACAAATGACGAAACAAGAATTATTAATTAAGGGTAAATTAGAGAAAGTAGAGTTTAACTATGATTAAAAAAGAAATAGTTTGGATTAAAATAGAGGCAAAAAGTTATTATAATATTTTAACTAAACTTAGTGAACTTGGAATTACTATTTATGATAATAAGAAAAATGATGATGGCATATTAATTAAGACTAGTTTAAAAGATTATGAGAGAATAAAAAAATATTTAGTTAGTTATAAAACCGAAATAGTTACTTCTAGTGGTCTTTTAAAAATAAAAGAATTAATGCAAAAATATATTGTCTTTTTTCTAAGTAGTATTTTAAGCATTGTTATTTTATTTTTGATTAATAGTGTTATTTTTAAAATAGATATTAAAAGTCCAAATAAAAAAATTCAAAATATTTTGGAAAAAGAACTCGCAAGTAATGGTCTAAAAACTTTAACTTTAAAAAAGAGTCATTCCCAAATTGAAGAAATAGTGAATACTATTTTAGATAATAATAAGGATACTTTAGAATGGTTAGAAATAAAATATGATGGGTTAATAATGAATGTTTATGTTACGGAAAAAACGATTCCTAAAGAGGAAGAAAGTTATGATAAATGTAACATTATTAGTAGGACGGATGCCAAAATAACAAGCCTCAATTTATATCGGGGTGTCGCCTTAAAAGAAATTAATGATTATGTTACCAAAGGCGAGGTTATTATAACGGGAGAAATTACCCATAATGAAGAAGTTAAAAATACGGTCTGTGCGAGTGGCGAAGTTTATGGCGAAGTCTGGTATAAAGTTAAAGTAACTGTTCCTTATAACGAATATTATTCTAAATATACGGGTAAAAAGAGATTTAATATTAGTGTTAAAATTGGGGATGATGAATATGACATTTTTAAAAGTCGGATTAAAAATAAAAGGGTTAAAAAAACCATTTTATATAAATTAAATGATTTTGCTATTAATTTTGTGGAAGAAAAAGAATATGAAGAAAGTGTGAGAAAACTAAGCGAAAAAGAGGCCTATAATAAAGCCTTAAAATTAGCGGAAGATAAGGTTAAGTTAAAATTAAGAGAAAATGAAGCTATTTTATATAAAAAAGTTTTGAAAAAAGAGGTAAATGATAGTACAATATATGTAGAAGTATTTATAGTAACCAAAGAGAACATTGGTGAAGTATCACAAATTTTAGGAGGTAGTGAAAATGATTCAAAACCTAATAATGAAAATAATCAATAATATTTGGCCAATGTTAGTAGTTTTTATCGTTGCTATTGCGATGATTAGATTCTTTTATTTACGCAATCATCGCGAAAGATTTTGTCTTCATAAAGAATTAAGTTATTTATTTTCGATAATTTATATTTGGCTTCTATTTGAAATATTAACGATGACGGAACTCAATAGTGGTAGTGGCATAAATTTAATTCCTTTTTCAGAAATAACGCGTTATGAATTTGGAACGGCTATGTTTAATTATAGTATTTTTGGTAATATCCTCATTTTTATTCCATTTGGTTATTTAGTTGGGGAGTATGTTAACCCCCAAAAAATTTGGCCCGTTTTAATAACGACTTTAGTGACGAGTTTAACTATTGAATTTGTGCAATTACAAATAGGACGAAGTTTTGATATTGATGATATTTTATTAAATGTAGTTGGTGGTATAATTGGTTATTTTTTATATATTGGTTTAACTGCCATTGGTAGACATTTACCTGATTTCTTTAAAAGCGATTTGTTTTATAATGTTTTGTGGATAATAGTGATTGTTTTATTTGGCATTTATATATTTGGTTATTGGGGAGTTATATTTTAATGATAGATTATAAGATTACAGATGAGTTTGGTTATAATAAAGATTATAGTTATTTAGATAGTTTAATTAAACGAGTTTTAAAACACGAGAATGTTAAAAATGCTACTTTAAGTATTGTCTTTGTTGATAATGAAACAATTAGAGAAATTAATAAAAATTATCGGGGTAAAGATAGTATTACGGATGTTATATCATTTGCATTTGAAGATAATGGGATATTAGAGTATAATAAGATACGTTTTTTGGGGGAAATTTATGTATGTATTCCTCGGATGATTGAACAAGCAAATAGTTATGGTCATAGTGAAACAAGGGAACTTGCCTTTCTCGTTTGCCATGGCTTACTTCATTTGCTTGGTTATGATCATATGGAAAAAGAAGACGAAAAGGTTATGTTTACGTTGCAGGAGAAGATGTTAGATGAAGACGAAAAAAACAGAAAAGAAAGAAGTTAGTTTAGTAAGAAATGTTTTAAATAAGTGTAAGTATACCTCCCAAGGTTTAGCTTATTGTTTTAAAAATGAATCTTCATTTTTAATTGAAGCTATTTGTGCTTGTTTAGTTATTATTATGGGTGTTTGTTTTGACATTAGTTTTTTAGAATGGGTTATTTCTTTTGGGAGCCTTTGTCTAATAACGATTATTGAATTATTAAATACCGCTATTGAAGCGGTTTGTGATGCGGTTACTTTAGATTATAATGAATATATTAAAGTGGCGAAAGATTGTGGTTCGGCAGCGACGGGGATAATGACTGTTTTAGCTTTAATTGTTAATTTGATTATTTTTGTTCCCTACTTTATTAAGTTGTTTATGACTATATTTTAGGAGAAAGCATGAAAAGTGGATTTGTAAGTATTATTGGAAGACCTAATGTTGGGAAAAGCACTTTATTAAATAGCCTCTTAGAGCATAAAATTGCCATTACGAGTAATGTTTCAGGTACTACTAGAAATATTATTGAGGGAATTTATCATGAAGATGGCTATCAAATAATCTTTGTGGATACACCTGGTATTTCGAAGCCTTTAAATAAATTAGGAAAAGTCTTAAATAAACAAGCTTTATCTTTAACGAAAGATGTTGATTTAGTTTTACTAGTAGTCGATATTGAAGCTGGAATTGGCAAAGGCGATAAATTTTTAATGGATTCTTTATTTCAAAATAAGATACCGGTTATCTTAGTCATTAATAAAATTGATAAAGTTTCTAATGAAACTTTAATCATGGCGATTAATGAATATAAAGATTATAACTTTTCGGAGATTGTTCCCGTATCTGCGAAAGAAAATGATAATGTTGCTCATTTAATTGAGGTTATTAAAAAATATTTAAAAGATAATGTTAAATATTATGATGATGAAACTATAACTAGTAGTTCTTTAAGTTTTATGGCGGGAGAAATAGTGAGAGAAAAACTTTTACAAAATACGGAAGACGAAATTCCTCATTCAATTACTTGTCATGCTCACCATATTGAAGAGAAAAAAGACTTAATAAAAATTAGTGTCGATATTATCGTTGATAAACCGAATATTAAAAAAATCATTATTGGCTCTGGGGGCGAAATGATTAAAAAAGTTGGCACTTTGGCTCGGAAAGATTTAGAAGAAATGCTTGAGAAGAAGGTTTATTTAGATTTATATGTGAAAGTTGTAGAAGATTGGAAAGATAAAGAAAGATACTTAAAAGAATTAGGTTTCTTTGATTATGAATAAAAATATTTCATTCTTCCCATTATATTAGTAGGAAGGTGAAATAAATGAATAAAAAAGAAGCTTGGGATAAGTTTAAAAAGAGTGGCAAAATTGAAGATTATTTAAATTATAAAAAATGTGATAAATAATTAGATTAGAGGTTTAGCGTGTTAGATAGTGTTGAGGGAATAGTTATAACAGAAACTCCTTATGGTGATACTTCGAAAATTATAAATGTTCTTACGAAAGAATATGGAATTATTGGAATTATTTGTAAAGGCGCAATGAGTATTAAAAGTCGTCTTCGAAGTGTAACAATGAAATTATCATATGGTATTTTTAATATTTATTATAAAAAAGGAAAATTATCAACTTTGGTATCAGTCGATATTAAGAATAATTTTAAAAACATAAGAAGTGATATTTTACTCATTAGTTATGCTTCTTACCTTACAGATTTAATTCATCAAGTTTTAAAACAAACGGATGATATCGCTATTTATGATGATTATATTAATTCTCTTCTAAAAATTGAAGAAGGATTAGACCCAATGGTAATTACCAATATTCTTGAAGTTAAATTATTAGAATATTTAGGAGTAGGGTTAAATCTTACAAGTTGTATCAGTTGTGGCAATAAAAAAGAAATTGTAACACTAGCTAGCGAACGGGGAGGACTAATTTGTAAGAATTGCTATCATGGTGAAAGAATTGTTCCCTTATCTATCATAAAAACCTTGAATATGTATTATTTAGTCGATATTAAAAGTATTAGTAAATTATCTTTAAAAGAAGATATTGTTAAAGAAATCAATAATTTTTTAATTAACTATTATGATGATTATACCGGTCTTTATTTAAAAAGCAAAGATTTTTTAAAAACGATTGAAAAACTGTAAATATGCAATGTAAAAGAGATGTATAGATATTGTTTAGTAAATCGTTTTTTGTTTTAATTATAATAGGTGATTAAAGATGAAAATAATAAAGTGGTTGATGGTGTTTTTAATGAGTTTAACCATTGGTTTAAATTTTATTAAAGCCGAGGTTAAAACTACTACAATGGAAGAAGTTAGAACTAAACTAGAAGAGAAATTAAATAGTGAGGAATTAGTTGATTCTGAAATGGAAATAAAAGTAGTTTTAGAAGAAAGCAAAATGGTTATTAAACTAGTAAAAGGTGAAGAAGAAAAAGAACTTGCTGAGTTTACAAGAGAGAGTGATGCTTTAAGTCTTGAGAGAACTATTAAAATTAATGAATTAGAAGAAAGAGATAATGTTGGGGAAAATCCAAGTATTGTTCTTGATTCTGATGCTGATTTTTCTGAAGCATTTGATGCTTTTACTATTGTTTTACTTGATGCTTTAATTTATGATGATTTGCTTAATGTAGTTGGGGAATTAAGAGGATATAATGAAAGAGATATTCGAAATTTCGTTGATACTGAAAAGGCTACTTTTGCCTCTGATGGTTATGAGTTAAAAGTTGAAGAAAAGCAAGAGCAAAAAGAAACAACTTATACTTATAAAGTTGATATTAATAAATTTGTCTTAAATGTAGAATATACCGAAATAGAACCCCCAAAAATTGAATTAGTAGATATAACTGATACGCAAATTGGTATTAAATTATCTGGAGTAGAAGATGGAACAATGGTTGAAATTTATCGTTCAGAAGATGGGGAAAACTATACTTGGTGGCAAACTGTATCAGCAATGAAAGATGGAAGTGTTACTAATATAGATTCTGGATTAAAGCCAAATACTAAATATTATTATAAAGCTATTGTTCTTAAATCAAATAAATTTAGTGACTTCGTAAGTGCCACTACTTTAGAAAAAACGGCTGAGAAAGATGATGTTGATAAACCAGCTGAGAGTCCTCAAACAGGATTTAAAGATTATCTTATTCTTGGAACTTTAGGAGCTTCTGGAATTATTTTAACAAGTTATATTTTAAAAAATAAACAAAAATTCTATAAGATATAAAGGTGAGAAACAACTCACTTTTTATTTTTGAAATTTTTTTTAATAAAAGGGTTGCATATCAAACTAATGTATGATAATATTAATTTATAATTCAGGAGGGTAAAAAAATGAAAGAAGAAAAAAATTTAGAAAAATACAATGAAAGTGTCTTTGAAAGTATTAAACATCTTGATGACTATGGTCATGAATATTGGTATGGAAGAGAACTAATGAAAGTTCTTAATTATTCTAAATGGAGTAATTTTGAATTAGTAATTGAAAAAGCCAAAAGTGCTTGTGAGTTAAGTAAATATGTGATAGAGGAACATTTTGCCGACGTCGGCAAGTTGTCCATTAGAGCAAATAAAGCTAATGTTACAATTAAAGATTATAAACTATCAAGATATGCGTGCTATTTAATTGCTCAAAATGGGGATAGTAGAAAAAGAGTTGTGGCTCTTGCTCAAACATATTTCGCAGTGCAAACAAGAAAACAAGAAATAAATGAAAAAGAGTATAGTTTATTAACTGAAGATGAAAAAAGACTATATAATAGAAATTTAACTAGAAAAGGGAATTATTCTTTAAATCAAACGGCTAAAGAAGCCGGTGTTAAAAATTTTGATAAATTTCATAATGCCGGTTATAGAGGATTATATAATGGAGAGACAGCAGATGATATAGCGAAAAGAAAAGGGCTTCGTTATCGAGAAGATATATTAGATAATATGAATGAAGATGAACTAGTGGCTAATTTATTTAGAATAAATCAGACGAAGCAAAGATTAATTAGAGATAATGTTCGAGGAGAAAATAGCGCTAATAATGTTCATTATGAAGTTGGTAAAAAAGTGCGAAAAGCCATTGCGGATATTGGCGGAATGATGCCAGAAGAAATGCCTACACCAGAGAAAAGTTTAAAAGAAATTGAAAAAGAAAGAAGGAATGCTTTTTTAGAGTCCGCATTTATGGAACACTAAGAATATTTTTCTTGCGAGATAAAGTTATTTATTTTATACTATAGATAGGGTGAGTATTATGGCTGATATGATTTATAAGTATAGTGCAATGAATGGTGGCAAAACTCTTAATATTTTGCAAACTGCCTATAGTTATGAAGAAAATAACTTTAAAATAGTTATTATTAAATCTGTCAAGGATACAAAGGGGAAAAACACTATTATATCTCGTAATGGGATGAATAGAGTGGTAGATATTTTACTTAAAGAAAATGAATCTTTATTAACAGAAAAGAATTATAAAATATATTATACTGCCAAAGTTATTTTAGTTGATGAAGTTGATTTATTAAATGCTTCTCAAATTAGAGAATTGTGGATGATCGCCCATCTAATTAATATTCCAGTTATTTGCTATGGTTTAAAAAGTAATTTTAAGGGTGAGATATTTGGTGAAGGTGTTGCTCAAATATTTGCAATTGCGGACATAGTGGAAGAAGTTGGAAGTACCAGTTTATGTTTATGCGGTAAAAAAGCGATATTTAATGCGCGAAAAATAAATGACGAATTTACGGATGAAGGACCGGTAGTAGTTATAGATGATGGTACGCAAAAAGAGGTTGAATATGTGCCTTTATGTTCTGATTGCTATCTTAAATATGTTAAAATTGGCAGTGAAGAAGCAAAAAAATTAGCAAATTTAGTTGATAAAATAAAATAAATAATATATAATTTAGTACATACAAGTGATGACGGTGTGGAAAGCCCGAGCTATATAATAAGAGTGATTCTTCTTTAGAATAAGTAAGGTGGAACCGCGGAGTTAATCTTCGTCCTTATGATTCTAAAGAAGTTTTCTTTATTTTAGAAAGGATTATTTATGGAGAGTGAAAAAAAAGTAACAATGGAAGACTTAGTTAATTATTCTAAGCAATATGGATTTATTTATGCCGGAAGTGAAATATATGGAGGGCTAGCTAATTCATGGGATTACGGACCTTTAGGAGCTTTATTAAAACAAAATGTTAAGGATGCTTGGTGGCAAAAATTTATTAGAGAATGTCCTTATAACTATGGCCTTGATTCTGCTATTTTAATGAATCCTAAAGTTTGGGTAGCTTCTGGTCATGTGGCTAATTTTGCTGACCCTTTAATTGATTGTAAACATTGTAAGTCTCGTCATAGAGCTGATAAATTAGTAGAAGATTTTACCCATGGAGAGATTACAGGCGATGGAATGAGTAATGAAGAATTAATTGCCTTTATTAAAGAACATGGTATTACTTGTCCTAAATGTGGTAGTGATGAATTTACGGATATCAGAAAATTTAATTTATTATTTGAAACTAGTCAAGGAGTTACCGAAGACACTAAAAGTACAATCTATTTAAGAGGAGAAACAGCTCAAGGTATATTTGTTAATTTTAAAAATGTTGAAAGAAGTATGCGAGCTAAAATTCCTTTTGGTATTGGTCAATATGGTAAAAGTTTTCGGAATGAAATAACGCCAGGTAATTTTATTTTTAGAGTAAGAGAATTTGAACAAATGGAATTAGAATTTTTCTGCAAGCCTAATACCGATTTAGAATGGTTTGGTTTTTGGAAAAATTATTGTATTGATTTTTTGAAATTACTAGGTTTAAAAGAAGAAAATTTAAGATATCGCGATCACTCTAAAGAAGAGTTATCTTTCTATAGTAAAGCCACAACGGATATTGAATATAAATTTCCATTTGGTTGGGGTGAATTATGGGGTATTGCTGATCGTACTGATTACGATTTAGGAGTGCATATGAAACATTCGGGAGAAGATCTAAGATATTTAGATCCCGAAACAAACGAAAAATATTTACCTTATGTTATTGAGCCATCAGTGGGAGTTGAAAGACTAATATTAACGCTTTTATGTGATGCTTATACGGAAGAAGAATTAGAAAATGGCGATACCAGATTAGTTTTAAAACTTAATCCCGCTTTAGCTCCAATTAAAGCGACTATTTTACCATTAGTTAAAAAAGTGCATGCGGATAAAGCCAATGATATTTATGCTAAATTAAGTAAGCACTTTAATTGTAGTTATGATGAAGCTGGTAGTATTGGTAAAAGATACAGAAGATGTGATGCTGTAGGAACACCTTTTACAATTACAGTTGATGATAATACTTTAGAGGATGATACTGTTACGGTAAGAGACCGAGATACAATGGAACAAACAACTTTAAAAATTTCTGAATTAAAAGATTATATTGAGAGCAAAATAGTCTTGTAAAAAATCCATTTATTTGATAGAATAAAATAGGAAATTAGATAATATGGAGGATAAATTATGGCATTTAATAAATTAAAAAGTTGGCTAAAAGATGATGAAGATATAGAAAGCGTAAATGGTGAAGATGATTATTATGCCATTTCAGAATCTGAAGCTTTAAAAGATGCTGATAAAGCCGGTAATAAAATGATTTTACTTGAGCCTCGTTCTTTTTCAGAAGCTCAAGCGATTGCTGATCATTTAAAGAATCGTAATAGTGTGGTTGTTAATTTAAAAAGAGTTACTTCAGCCCAAGCCAAAAGAATTATTGATTTTTTAAGCGGTTGTATTTATGCCATAGGGGGAAATATGCAAAAAATTGGTGTTGGTATTTATCTTTGTACACCAAATAATGTTAATGTCCAAGGAAAAATAACTGACGATAGTGAAAAAGTAAAAAATACTAATGAAGATGAACTAGAGTGGTAAAAGAGTGATTGAATGATATGAGAAAATTTGCGAGTAGCATTCCGGGATATAAAAAAAGTGAAGTTAATTCTTTTGTTCAAAGCGTAACTACTGAATATGAAAGTATGCTTGATAATTTAAAATCAAGAGATCAAGAAATTGAAAATTTAAAAAAAGAATTAACTCATTATAAAGAATTAGAAGGCACTTTAAATAGAGCTATTTTAATCGCGGAAGAATCTTCGCAAAATATCAAAAAATCGGCTTTTGAAGAAGCCAAAGTTATAGTCGAAAATGCTCGCAAAAACGCTTCACGAATTGTTAATAATTCCTTGATTAAAGCTGACAAAATTGAAAAAGAAGCGGAAGACTTAAAAAGACACGTGGAAAGATATAAAATTAAATATAAGTCTTTATTAGAGGATGAATTAGAAGCAGTTGAAAGATTAGATATTAATGACTAAAGTATAGGAAACTATACTTTTTTCTTTACTAAAAACTTAAATAATAGTATACTTTAATTAGAATATAATTGATATATGGAGGTATTATGAAAGTAAGAGTAATTAGTGCTTTAATAGCTTTTTTGATTTTTATTCCCTTAATATGGATTGGTAGTTATCCTTTTGCCATAGCAATGGGAATCCTTAGTATTTTAGCTTATAAAGAAATAATGGATTTAGGAGAAACATATTTAAAAGTTCCGTCTTTCGTAAAATTATTAGGGCTTTTATGTATTTTATATTTGGTTTTAGGTAATTATGGTCGTTATTCTTTGGATTTATCCATTGGTTATGCTCGGTTATTTTTACCACTTATTTTACTTTTACTTCCAACTATCTTTTATAAAAAAGATAAATATCCAACTAAAGATGCTTTTTCCCTTTTGGGAATTGTTTATCTAATTGGTTTTCTATTTAATATTTTAATTGCTATTAGAAATGTTAAAGTAACAATATTAATTTATTTACTAGGAGTAACCATTTTAACAGATACTTTTGCTTATGCGGTTGGAATGCTTATTGGTAAACATAAAATGACGAAGATAAGTCCAAAGAAGTCTTGGGAAGGATTTGCTGGGGGCCTAATTGGAGGAGTGGCTACTGGCTTAATTATTTATACTAATCTAGTTGGTCCTTTTAGTTTTAAATTATTAATTATAACAATTTTAATATCTCTAACAGGTCAAATTGGTGATTTATTTTATAGTAAAATTAAAAGAGAGAATAATATAAAAGACTTTTCTAATATTATGCCTGGTCATGGCGGCGTATTAGATAGAGTAGATAGTTTATCATTTGTTATTTTTACGTATATATTATTATATTGGTTATTTTAAAGGAGAAGAGAACATGTGGATTTTATCATTATTATTATTTATTTTTATTTTAGGAATTATTGTATTAGTTCATGAATTAGGCCACTTTTTATGGGCTAAAGCTTTTGGCGTTTATATTTATGAATTTTCGATTGGCATGGGACCGGTACTTTTTTCTTGGAAAGGAAAAAAAGATGGTATAACCTATAATATTAGAGCCTTACCAATTGGTGGATTTGTTTCCATGGCGGGAGAGGTTTATGAAGATGATAAAAAAATTCCGAAAGAGAAATGTTTATGCAATAAACCAATTTGGCAAAGAGTCATTGTTATGGTTGCTGGTGTAATGAATAACTTTATTATGGCAATTTTAATTTTATTTATCATTTCCTTTATTTGGGGTAGTGTTGATTTAAGTCCGAAAATTTATGATGTAGAAGAAAATTATCCCATGGCAGAAGCCGGAATTGTTAAAGGCGATACCATTGTGGCAATTAATAATCATAAAGTAAATACATGGGATGAAGCTCAAATAATTTTATACTATAAAACGAATAAAGATTATTATGATTTTCAAATAAAACATCAAGATGGTAAAGTTGAAAATTATAAGATAACTCCAAAAGAAGAAAAAGATGAAGATGGTGAAATAACTAAAATATTTGGAGTCCATATTAATCAAGAAAAAACAACGGGATTTTTAAATAAAATTAAATATCCATTTGCAAAATTTGGCTCCCTTGTACAATCAATGTGGTTAACTATTGTAGGCCTTGTAACCGGTAAAATTTCTCTAGGAGCTTTGTCAGGGCCAGTAGGTATTTATTCCGTTGTTGATGAAAGTGCTAAATTAGGAATTTATTATGTAGTCTTTTTAATCGCTTATCTATCAATCAATGTCGGGGTAATTAATATTATTCCAATTCCCGCCTTTGATGGTGGACGCGTATTATTCTTAATTATTGAAAAAATTAAAGGAAGTCCAATTAATCAAAAAATTGAAAATTGGTTTATTGGCATTACCTTTGCTCTGCTCATGTTATTAATTGTGATAGTGACGATTAATGATATCATTAGATTATTTTAAAGTAAGCTGGTTGCTTACTTTTTCTTTTAGTTTTATAATATGCTTATGAAACAAAAGTTAAGAGAGAAATATTTAAAAGTTAGAGAAAATATTTTAAATAGAGATATTAAAAATCAAGATATTTTTAACCAAGTTATTAATAATGAAAAATTTGATCAAAAAAGTTGATGAAGTAATTACTGATAGGAGGTAAATAATGGCTAAAGTGATTTTAAAAATTGAAGGTATGAGTTGTAGTGCTTGTCAAAATACTTTAGAAAAATATTTAAATAAACAAGAGGGAGTAATTGAGGCTAAAGTTAATTTAGTAATGGCGGAAGCTTCAATAGAATATGATGATAAACTTACAATAGATGATTTAAATAGATTTGTTGAAGAAGCCGGTTATAAAAGTTTAGGAAAATATAATCCAATGGAAGAAGAGAAGAAAGATTATAATAAAATATATTTAATAATTTTAGCTTTTATTGGTGTTTTTCTAATGTATGTTTCCATGGGAAGCATGTTAAAATTACCCGTAATTCCTTTTTTAGATATGATGAAATATCCTATTAATTATGGATTATGTCTGGTCATTTTAACTATTCCTTTTCTAATTTATGGCTTTGATATTCTCAAAAGTGGTTTTAAAAAACTAGTGAAAAGATCTCCAAATATGGATTCTTTAGTAACTGTTGGATTACTTGCCAGTTTTATCTATAGTTTAGTTAATTTAATTTTAGTTATAAATGGGCATCATCATCTTGTTCATCATTTATACTTTGAATCGTGCGCTATGATTATTTACTTTGTTAAATTAGGCCGCTTTATTGATAAAAAATCGAAAGAAAAAACGAAAGAAGCCATTAAAGAATTAGTTCAAATTACGCCTGAGGTAGCTTTACTAAAAGTTGGTGAAGAAATAAAAGAAGTAACCATTGATGAAGTTAAAAAAGGTGATATTTTGGTTTGTAAACCCGGAATGAAAGTAGCTGTAGATGGATTTATAAGTAAAGGAGAAGCCCATTTTGATGAAGCTTTTATTACTGGTGAGACAGCCAAATCGCGTAAAGGTAAAAATGATAAGGTTATTGCGGGAAGCCTAAATATGGATGGTTATGTTGAATATGTTGCTCATAAAATAGGGCCTGATTCAACTATTTCGGAAGTAGTTCGGTTAGTAGTGGAAGCTACAAATAGTAAAGCACCGATTGGTTATTTAGCTGATACGATAAGTGGTTATTTTGTTCCTGGCATTTTTCTAATTTCAATTTTAACTTTTATCGGTTATTTACTTTTAGGTTTTTCGTTTAATGAAGCTTTGACGGCTTTTGTGACTGTTTTGGTGGTAGCTTGTCCTTGTGCTTTAGGACTTGCAACTCCTTTAGCCATTGTAGTTAGTGAAGGTGCCTCTGCTAAAAAAGGAATTCTAATTAAAAGTGGAGAAATATTAGAAAATGCTCATAAAGTAGATAGCATTATATTTGATAAAACAGGAACCCTTACTTATGGTAAATTAAAAGTTTTTAAAATAATTAATTATAGTAAATTCCAAGATCAAGAAATTCTTGAATTTGTTTCTGATTTAGAAAAAAATTCTACTCATCCCATTGCCTATGCTTTTAAAGATTATGAAACTAAAAGAGAAGTCGAAAAATTTAAAAATATTGCGGGCATTGGTTTAGAAGGGGTAGTTCAAAATCATCAAATTTATATTGGAAATAATAAACTACTAACTAAATTAAAAATAAAAAATACTTATGAAAAAGAAGAAAAATCATTAACCAAAAATGAGTGCAGTATCATTTATGTTATTATCGATAAAGAAGTAGTAGCCTTAATTGGGGTTAAAGATGTTATTCGAAATAATGCTAAAGAAGTTATTAGCTCTTTACAAAAAATGGGTAAAGAAGTTGTTATCTTAAGTGGCGATAGTGAAGAAGTGGCGAAAAAAGTTGCTAGAGAGTTAAAAATAGATAATGTGGAAGCTAATTTACTTCCGCAAGATAAAGTGATTTATCTTAAAGATTTAAATAAAAAGGGTAAAAAAGTTATGATGGTTGGTGATGGTATTAATGATGCCCCATCTTTAGCAAGTGCCCTGGTGGGAGTTTCTATAAGCGGGGGAACTGATATTGCCCTTAATTCAGCTTCCGTTATTTTAATGAATGATAATTTAGAAAAAATTATTGATTTAATTAATATAAGTAAAAAAACAATAAAAATCATTAAAGAAAATTTATTCTGGGCTTTTATCTATAATTTGTTTATGATTCCTATTGCTATGGGTTTGTTTAAAGAATTTGGTTTAAGTATTAATCCTATGTTAGCAAGTCTTTCTATGGTTTTAAGTAGTTTAACGGTTATTTTTAATTCTTTAAGATTAAGAAAATAATAGTCTAAATGAAAAATTAATGTTATAATAAGGTTGTTCTTGTAGCTCAGTTGGATAGAGCGTACGCCTCCGACGCGTAAGGCCAAGGGTTCGATTCCCTTCAAGAACACCAGATTAACATTAAAACTCGGACCTATACAAGTTCGAGTTTTTCTATTATTTTAATTTTCGAGAAAAATAAACTGTATCCATTGGATTATCTCCACTTTTTATAATTCTTTCTACTTGATAACTTTCTAACATAAAAGCATTATTTAATAATTCATATAACTGAGAATAAATAATATCGGCTGGACTATTTGCGGGAATAGATTGCCTTAATAAATTTTCAACATGAGATTTAACCATCCCAAATTGATAATCGAGGGTAAGTGTTCCACCTATATTTAAATTGTTATTATATATTTCTTGTAAAGCTTTTATTTTGGTTTTAAAAAGTTCAATATCCCATCGGCAATCGGCTTGATAAACGAATAATAAAATATTATTAAAATCGATATAATCAAAATGAATATCTTTATTTTGAGCAAAATAATTAAAAGCATCATCGATTATAATTTTTATTTTTGCCTGCATAAGATAATTTCGTAATTCATAATAATAAGATTTGTTTTTTAAATATTGTAAAGAATACCTTACACCACTTATATTATAGGAATCTGTTGGTTTGAAAAAATGTTCTTTAATATCTATCGAAGGATTTATGGTAAGTAAAGTTTTCCAAAAATTAATAGCTTCTTTATCATCGCCAAAACCATTAAGAATTGTTTTAAATAGTTCTTTATCTAGAAATTGCCTACCTGATGGATCAACAATAAATTTATCAAATTCTCTGGGACTTAAAGTTAGAATACATGCCCGTCTTAATTTATAAACTAAGGCTTGTAATTCATTAATTTCTATCGCCGTTATATCAAGTATTTCTCTTCTTAAAAGTTCAAATAAAGTATCACCGGCTCCTAAAATAATACAAGCATTTTGCAAATTATCTGGCAAAACAGCTTGTAAATATCTTTGGTTTTGAGTAGAGACATGATAAGGTTTTTCGTTATATACAAAGGGATCAATCCCATCATTAACAATGATTGCTTGAGCTTTTTTAATTATTTTAGAGTTCGCAACATTTTGAAAAGCAGCGGGATTGTTTAACTCGAAAAAATCATTTATCATAAGCTATCTCCTTTTTTGGTTTTCAAGTATTATAGTATAAATAGTTAAAATAGTAAATAATAATTATAGGCTTGATTTAGTAAAATAATATAAGCCAGAAATTGTTAAATTAACTAAAATAAGTTAGCCTTTTTAATGACGAAAATATTTATAAATGGTATAATTGTTTTAGAGGTTAGATATGGAATATTTAGACAATTTAAATAAAGAACAAAAAGAAGCTGTTATGCATATTGATGGCCCATGTCTTGTTGTTGCGGGAGCCGGCTCTGGTAAAACTAAAGTGCTGACAACGAGAATAGCTTATCTTATTGATAGTGGCATTTATAGTAGTCATATTTTAGCTATAACATTCACCAATAAAGCCGCCAAAGAGATGAAAGAAAGAGTGGGAAAGCTAGTTAGTAATTCTTATGCTTTTGTAGGGACTTTCCATTCTTTTGGGTTAAGAATTATTAAAGAAAATTATGCTGAAATGGGACTTAGCAAAAATTTTACCATTATCGATTCTGATGATGTTATTACGATTATCAAAAAAATTATGAAGGAACTTGGTATGAATCCTAAAGAGATTGCGCCATCTTATATTCGTAATCGGATTAGTTTTATTAAAAATGAAATGTTAAATGAAAATGAAATTACCCGTTACTTTTTAAGTGATGTGGAGAAAAAAGCGGCGGAAGTTTATTTTGATTATGAAAAAACTTTACGTAAAAATAATGTTATTGACTTTGATGATTTATTAAAATTACCCGTTGAATTATTTTTAAAAAATAAAGATATTTTAAATTTATATCAAGAAAAATATCAATATATATTAGTTGACGAATATCAAGATACTAATGAAGTTCAATATAAATTAATTAAACTTTTAGCGGGTAAATATCGTAATATTTTTGTCGTTGGCGATCAAAATCAAGCTATTTATGGTTTTAGACAAGCTAATTATAAAAATATTTTAAATTTTGAAAAAGATTATCCTGATGCCGAGGTAGTTGTTTTAAATCAAAATTATCGGAGTACAACAACTATTTTAAATGTGGCAAATTCGGTTATAAAAAATAATACCGAAAGAAAAGAAGTTAATTTATTTAGTGAACTAGGAGAAGGTGTTAAAGTTAAATATTTAAGAAGTAATGATGGCCTTCAAGAAGCTAATATTGTAGTAAATGAAATTAAAGATTTACTAGCTTCTGGATATAATAAAAGGGATATAGCAATTTTTTATCGGACTAATGCCCAGTCCCGGATATATGAAGAGGCTCTTCTTAAGAATAGTTTAGCCTATAAAGTGGTTGGTAGTTTTTATTTCTACAAAAGAAAAGAAATTAAAGATTTAATCAGTTATTTAAAATTAATTGCTAATCATGATGATGATGTTTCTTTAGAAAGAATTATTAATGAACCTAAAAGAGGTATTGGCCTTAAGACTATTGAAGGCATCAATGGCAAAGCTACTAGAGATAATACTTCAATGTTCGAAGCCATTTCTTCAGGTAAAGAATTAGAATTTAAAAAGATGATTGAAGAATTAACTAAGGCCTCTTTAGATGTTTCATTAACGGAATTAATTGATTTAGTTTTAGAGCGTAGTGGGATGAAAGAAGAACTTACTAAAATGCATACTTTAGAAGCCGATATTCGTTTAGAAAACTTAATGGAATTTAGAAGTATTACCGAAAATTATCAAAATATTACGGGTAGTGTTAATTTACAAGATTTCTTAGATGAAGTTAGTTTAATTGCGGATGTTACGGAACATCGGGAAGATGATGATGAAATAACTTTAATGACTTTCCATTCCGCTAAAGGTTTGGAATTTAAAGTAGTCTTTATGGTCGGAATGGAAGAAGGAATCATGCCGCACATCAATTCTTTTGGGGAAGATAAAGGTATCGAAGAAGAAAGAAGATTATGTTATGTCGGAATTACCAGAGCGAAAGAAAGATTATATATTACTAATGCCAAATTAAGAATGCTTTATGGTAAAGATATGCTTAATCCACCATCTCGTTTTATTGGGGAAATAGATCCTAAATATATTGAATCGAATGTTATGGAAGAGAAGAAAACTCCGAAAGATGAATTATATCAAGATACTAATGAAGAATATAAAAGTGGCGATATTGTTAATCATTTAACTTTTGGAAAAGGGGTAGTTATTGCCGTAGAAGACCGATTTGTTAGTGTTGCTTTTAATAAAAGATATGGAATTAAAAAATTTTTAAAAAATTATAAAGGATTAAAGAAAGGAAAATAAGATGAAAAAAGATTTAACATTAGTTGTTTTAGCAGCAGGCATGGGAAGTCGTTTTGGTGGATTAAAACAAATAGAACCAGTGGGACCTAATGGAGAATTTATAATCGATTATTCTATCAAAGATGCCATTTTGGCGGGATTTAATAAAGTGGTTTTTATCATTAAAGAAGAAAATTATGAAATATTTAAAAATACGATTGGAAAACATATTGAAGATAAAATTATCGTCGAATATGCTTTTCAAAAAAATGATAATGTTCCCAAAAACGTTAAAATACCTGAGGAAAGGGTTAAACCTTTAGGAACCGCCCATGCTTTATATTCTGTTAAAGATTTAGTTCATGAAAATTTTGCTATTATTAATGCTGATGACTTTTATGGCCGAGATGGTTATTTAGAAGCGGCTAAATTTTTAAATAATTGTGCCGAAGATGAATACGGAATGGTAGGTTATGAAGTCGAAAAAACGATGAGTGAGAATGGAGCAGTTAAAAGAGGTATAGTTGTTTTAGAAAATGGCTATTTAACTAGCTTAATAGAAAGTTCAGTTGAAAAAGTAAATGATGAAATTATAGCAAGTCCTTTAAATGGTGATAAACCATTTGCTATTTCTCCTGATACTCCCGTATCGATGAATTTATTTTGTTTAACTCCTAAAATATTTACTTATCTCGAAAATAGTATCGAAGAATTTTTTAAAGATAAAGATTTAAAAGAAGTTGAGTGGCTCCTTCCTAATGTCGTTTTTGAAAGCGCTAAAGCTAATGGCAAACCAATTAAAGTTTTAAAAACTAAAAGTCGTCATTATGGCATAACTTATAAAGAAGATTTAGATAATCTAAAAAAAGGCATTAATAGCGAAATAACCAAGGGAGTATATAGTAGAGATTTGTGGGGGTAAGAAATGAATCCAGAAGAAAGAATAAAAGAACTTGTCAAAATATTAAATGATGCTAATTATGAATATTTTGTTAATGATAATCCAAAAATAACCGATCAAGAATATGATAAATATTTAAGAGAATTAATTAACTTAGAGGAAAAATATCCCGAATATGCATTAATAGATAGTCCGACGAAAAGAGTTGGGGGCGAAGTATTAGATAAATTTTCGAAAATTACGCATAAGATACCAATGCTTAGTTTAGGAAATGTCTTTAATGAAGATGAAGTAAGGGATTTTGATGCCAAAATTAGAAAAGCCGGGATTAATCCTGAGTATGTTTGTGAGCTTAAAATTGATGGCTTAAGTGTTTCATTAATTTATGAACATGGTATTTTAAAAAGTGGGGCCACTCGTGGTGATGGTGTAGTTGGTGAAGATATAACGCATAATGTTAAGACCATTAAAGTTATTCCTTTAAAATTAGATAGAGACATTGATATTGAAGTTCGTGGCGAAATATATATGGAAAAGAAAACTTTAGAAAAATTAAATCGCGAAAGAGAACAACAAGGACTTCCTATTTTGCAAAATGTTCGGAATGCGGCCGCGGGTAGTGTCAGACAATTAGATTCTAAAATTGCGGCCAAAAGAAATTTAAATAATTTTATTTATCATTTACCTAATCCTTTAGATTATGGAATTACGAAGCATATGGATGCTTTAAAATTTATGCAAGATTTAGGCTTTAAAGTTAATCCTAATAATCGTCTTGTGCATTCAATTGATGAAGTTGTCGATTTTATTAATGAATGGACGGAAAAAAGAGCAAGTCTTCCTTATGAAATAGATGGAATTGTTATTAAAGTTAATGATATTAATGAACAACAAGAATTAGGATTCACAGCTAAATATCCCAAATGGGCCACAGCTTATAAATTTGTTGCTAGTGAAGTTTTAACTAAACTTAATGATATTATTTTTACAGTCGGAAGAACTGGTAAGATTACTCCTAATGCCGTTTTAGATCCTGTTTTAATCATGGGTTCAACTATTAAAAGAGCTACTTTACATAACGAAGATTATGTTAATAATTTGGATTTAATGATTGGGGATATTGTTAGTGTTCATAAAGCGGGAGATGTTATACCAGAAGTATCCGGAGCCATTAAAGAAAGAAGATGTGGAATAGAAAAACCTTTTAAAATGATTAGTGAATGTCCTATCTGTGGCACCAAACTAATTAAAAAAGAGGGCCAAGTTGATTATTATTGTCCAAATGAATCTTGTCCTGCCAGAGGTATTGAAGCTTTAATTCATTTTGCTTCTCGTGATGCCATGAATATTGATGGCTTGGGTGATGAAATAATTGAAGATTTCTTTAATGAAAGATTTTTAAATGATATAACTGATTTTTATCATTTAAAAGAACATGAAGAAGATATTTTAACCTTAGAAGGTTTTGGTAAAAAAAGTTTTGAAAATATGCTTACAGCCATTGAAAATAGTAAACATAATAGTTTAGAAAAATTATTATTTGGCTTAGGTATCAGTGGGGTTGGTAGTAAAACCGCTAAGCTTCTTGCTAGTACTTATGAAAATATTGATAATCTAATGAATGCCTCTATTGAAGAATTGTTATCTATTAAAGATATTGGGGATATTTTAGCTAAAAGTATTTATGATTATTTTAAGGCTAATCGTGATTTAATTGATAAGTTAAAGATGCTTGATATTAATATGAACTATTTAGGAGTTAAAAAGAAAGTTAATGAATTTATTACTAATAAAAAATTTGTTATGACTGGGACTATTTCTTTTATGACTAGAAATGAAATAAAAGATTTAATTGAAGAGTATAGTGGAACATTCTCCGAAAGCGTTAGTAAAAATACTGATGTTGTAATTGTCGGAGAAGCCCCAGGTAGTAAATACGACAAAGCACGAGAACTAGGAATTACCATTTGGAATGAAGAAACCTTTAAAGGTGTAGTTGCTAAATTAAAAGAAGGTGAATAATTTTCATCTTCTTTTTTCTTGTTTAATACTTTTTTTAACTTCTTTCACTATTTCGGCATCACTTAAATTAAGGGCAATTGCCATTTTGGCAAAAGTATCTAAAAGAGGCATGTTTACATCGTTTTCAATTCTAAATATTGTTTTACGATCTAAATTGGTTAATGCTTCTAATTTTTCTTGGGATATTCCTTTTCTTTCTCGATATTCTTTTAGCATATATAGTCCAACTTTCCAATCAAATTGTAGCAACTATGCCTCAACTTTACATTGACAAACTTGCCCCATAATATTTATAATAATAATAGAGACAACATTGTCTCAATTAGTATAACATTATATTTTATTTTTTGTTTGCTTTAGAATTTCGGTAAAAGCAACATAAAGAGGGAAAGAATGAAAAAAAGGAAGATAAGTAATAAAACTATTTTAGCCGTTGTTTTCATATTAGGAATAGCATGTTTAATGAAAATGCTTTTTAAAGATACCTATGCCTATTATGGAAATAGTAATGAATTAAAAATAATGGAGGCTACAATTGGCGATTTTTCAAAAGTAGAAGAAACAGAAATGTTAAAAGGGAATTATGATATAAGTGTAATACTATATATGAAAGAACAAGATTATAATAATATTTACCGAATAGTTCAAAATATCCCAATAGTAGGATATAAAGTAAATGAAAAGAAATCTAATTGTACACCAAGTAGTGCTACATATGATAC
>CANRJV010000004.1 GCA_947631045.1 uncultured Bacilli bacterium | reverse complement strand
CTACTAATGTATTTAGATCATCAAAAAAGAATGATGATTTTTCTCTCATCACTCCTTAATGTTTAAGAACCAATTTTTTAAGCTTCAGCGATTTCTTCGCCATCACCCGCTAGGAATTTTTCTTCTAAGACTTCACTAGCATCATCATCTAATAATTCTTTTTCTAGTTCAAGTTCAATGTCACTATATTGTCTTGCTCCTGTACCAGCAGGAATAAGTTTACCAATAATAACATTTTCTTTTAAACCAACTAAATTATCTGTCTTACCACGCATAGCCGCATCCGTTAAAACTCTTGTTGTTTCTTGGAATGAAGCTGCAGATAAGAAGGAATCAGTTTCTAGAGATGACTTCGTAATACCTAACATGATTGGGTTACCTTTAGCAGGAACGCCACCATTTAAGATTACTGGTTTATTTCCTTCAGTAAATTCTCTTAATGATACGGTTAAACCTTCGACAAAGTCAGTATCACCCGCATCAATAATTCTAACTTTATTAATCATTCTCTTAACAATTAATTCGATATGTTTATCATTGATATCAACACCTTGTAATTTATAAACATTTTGAATTTCTTTTAAGATATATTCTTGAGCTGTAAGTGGGTCAGTTACCGCTAGTAATTCTTTTGGAGCAATAACTCCTTCCGTTAATTTATCACCAGCATTTACTTCATCACCAACTTCAACCCGAAGTTTCATATTATAGTTAGTTATATGTTCTTTTGTACCAGAAGCATTTTCAATTAAAATAGCATATTTACCATTTTGATCTTCAATGCCCACAACTTTTCCAGTAATTTCGGCAATAGTGGCTTTAAATTTAGGAGTTCTGGCTTCGAATAATTCTTCAACTCTTGGAAGACCTTGGGTAATATCGTCACCACCCGCAACACCACCAGTGTGGAAAGTACGCATGGTAAGTTGGGTACCTGGTTCACCAATAGATTGAGCAGCCATAATACCAACAGCTTCGCCTGTTTCAACTAAGTTACCAGTAGCAAGGTTACGTCCATAACATTTTTGGCAAACCCCATTAACGGTCTTACAAGTTAAAACACTTCTAATTTCTACTCTCTTAATGCCGGCTTTTTTAATTTTAGCGACCACATTTTCCGTAATCATTTCGCCAGCTTCAAGAATTGTATTTTTAGTTTCTGGGTCAACAATCTTTTTAGAAGCAAATCTTCCTAAAATTCTTTCTTCTAGACTTTCAATAACAGAACCATCTTTATCATTAATTAAATCGTAAACAACAACACCTTGCATTGAACCGCAATCGTGTTCTTTAACAATGATGTCTTGGGCTACATCAACAAGTCTTCTCGTTAAGTAACCAGAATCGGCTGTCCTTAAAGCAGTATCGGCAGATCCTTTTCTAGAACCATGGGTTGATAAGAAGAATTCAGATACAGATAAGCCTTCCATAAAGCAAGAAGTAATTGGAATTTCTACCGTTGTACCATCTGGTTTAGCCATTAAACCACGCATACCAGCAAGTTGGGTAAAGTTCGAAATCTTACCACGTGCACCACTGTTCATCATCATGAATATTGGGTTTGTAAAGTTATCTTTGGCAATTTCAGCTAAAGCATCTTTAACTTTATCAGTAGCTTCAGACCAGATTTGAATAACCCCATTATATCTTTCTTGTTCGGTAATTAAACCTTTTTGATATTGTTTATTAATCTTATCTACTCTGGATTTAGCTTCCGCAATAATTTCTTCTTTGGCATCACTTCTAACTACATCCGCAGCTGAAACCGTAATACCAGCGATTGTTGAATATTTAAATCCTTGGTCTTTTAATTTATCAAGCATAACTGAAGTTTCTGTTGTTTTATATCTTTTGAATACTTGCGCAATTATTTGACCTAAAGTCTTTTGAACAAATGGACTAACTAAAGGCATCGCTTTAATAGCTTCCTCTAAATTAGTTCCCATACTTAAGAAATATTTACTTGGCGTAATTCCTTCAATATTTTCTTTTGTACCTTCATTTAAATATGGGAAGGTATCTGGTAAAATTTCATTAAATTTAATTTTACCAACGGTTGTAACTAAATATTTATTAACTTGCTCTTCCGTAAACAATTTATGTTTAAATGATTTAACCGGAATCGCAATTCTGGTATGAAGATCAATTTCTCTTCTTTCATAAGCCATCAAGGCTTCATTACAATCTTTATAAGCTTTACCTTCGTTTTTACCACCGGCTTCTTCCATAGTTAAGTAACAATTACCTAAAACCATGTCTTGGCTTGGCGTAACGATAGGTTTTCCGTCTTTAGGGTTTAAGATGTTGTTAGCTCCTAACATCAAAATACGTGCTTCCGCTTTAGCTTCTTCCGATAAAGGAACGTGAACAGCCATTTGGTCACCATCGAAGTCCGCATTAAAGGCGGTACATACTAATGGGTGAAGACGAATCGCTTTACCACCAACTAATTTTGGTTCAAAGGCTTGAATACCAAGTCTATGTAACGTTGGGGCTCTATTAAGCATTACAGGATATTCGGTAATAACTTCTTCAACAATATCCCAAACACTTTCATCACGCGCTTCAATTAATTTTTTAGCACCCTTAATATTGTGAGCTAATCCTTTTTCCACTAAACCATGAATAACATGGGGTTTAAATAATTCAATTGCCATTTCTTTTGGTAAACCACATTGATACATTTTAAGATTTGGTCCAACAACGATAACAGAACGACCAGAATAGTCAACTCTTTTACCAAGTAAGTTTTGACGGAATCTTCCTTGTTTACCTTTAAGCATACTAGATAAACTCTTTAATGGTCTATTAGATGCGGCAGTTATACTTCTACCTCTTCTGCCGTTATCAAATAAAGAGTCAACTGCTTCTTGAAGCATTCTCTTTTCATTTTGAACAATGATAGTTGGAGCTCCAAGTTCAAGTAATTTCTTTAACCGATTATTCCGGTTAATAATTCTTCTATATAAGTCATTTAAATCACTTGTAGCAAAACGACCACCATCAAGTTGAATCATTGGTCTAAGTTCTGGCGGAATAACTGGTAAAACAGTTAAAACCATCCATTCCGGTTTATTACCAGATTCTTGGAAAGAAACTAAAGCATCTAGTCTCTTCACAAGCCGAATTCTTTTTTGGCTAGTAGCGTTTTCTAATTCCGCTCTAACATTAGCAATTTCTTTTTCTAAATCAACTCTTTTAAGAAGTTCTTGAATGGCTTCAGCACCCATACCAACTTGGAAAGTATTACCATATTTTTCATAGTAAGCGCGGTATTCTTTATCAGATAATGTTTGCTTTGCTTCTAGAGGAACATTACCTGGGTCGATTACAACATAACTTACAAAATATAATACTTCTTCCAAATCTCTTGGACTCATGTCAAGAACTAAGCCCATTTTAGATGGAACACCTTTAAAGAACCAGATATGAGAACAAGGAGCAGCAAGTTCAATATGCCCCATTCTCTCTCTTCTTACTTTGGAACGTGTAACTTCAACGCCACAACGATCACAAACAACATTTTTATATCTTAATCTTTTGTATTTTCCACAAGAACATTCAAAATCTTTAGTAGGTCCAAAAATTTTCTCGCAGAATAAACCATCTCTTTCTGGTTTCAAAGTACGATAGTTGATAGTTTCTGGTTTTTTTACTTCACCATAAGACCAACTACGAATTTTCTCAGGAGAAGCAATGCTTATTTTAATACCTTTAAATTTACTTACATCTATCATTATTCCACCTCGATATCTTCTTCTATTTCACCAGGAAATTCCAAATCATCTAAAGAATCTTCTTCTTCCTCTTCTTCATCTTCAATTGGAGTAAAAGGTTCTTCATTATTATTTTCTGGAGTTTCTGGTAATTCTATTTCTTCGATTCTAAATGGCTCATTATCATCTTCGTCTTCTTCAATATCTTTGAATTCTAAGACGTTATCATCATTATCAACAACTTGAACATCTAAGCCTAAAGCTTGGAATTCTTTAACTAATACTCTAAATGATTCTGGAACACCGGCTTGATTTACAAGTTTACCTTTAACTAAGGCTTCATATACTTTAACCCGGCCTACAATATCATCGGCTTTAACAGTCAAGATTTCTTGAAGAACATGAGCAGCACCATAAGCATATAGAGCCCAAACTTCCATTTCGCCAAATCTTTGACCACCAAATTGGGCTTTACCACCAAGTGGTTGTTGCGTAACTAAAGAATAAGGTCCTGTAGCCCGTGCATGTAATTTGTCATCAACCATATGGTGTAATTTAACCATATACATAACACCCACTGAAATTCTTTGATCAAATGGTTCACCAGTTCGTCCATTGTATAAAACCGTTTTACCATCTGGTTCCATACCGGCTTCTTTCATCTCTTCTTGAATATCTTCCCAAGAAGCACTATCGAATACTGGAGTGGCATAATGAACACCTAATTTTTTACCAGCCATACCTAAGTGTAATTCTAGGATTTGTCCGATATTCATACGAGATGGAACACCTAATGGGTTAAGCATAATATCAACTGGACGACCATCTGGTAAATATGGCATATCTTCTTCTGGTAAAACTAGAGAAATAACACCTTTATTACCATGTCTTCCAGACATTTTATCACCGATTTGAATTTTTCTCTTTTGAATAATATATACTCTGATTACTTTTGATACTCCTGGTTGTAATTCATCAGAATTTTCTTTGGTATAAACTTTAACATCATGAACGACACCACCAGCACCATGTTCAACTCTTAAAGAAGTATCTCTTACTTCTCTAGTTTTTTCACCAAAGATAGCATGAAGCAATTTTTCCTCACTCGTTAATTCTTGAACACCTTTTGGCGTAACTTTACCAACTAAGATGTCGCCTTCTTTAACTTCGGTACCGATTTTAACAATACCATCAGCATCTAAGTTTTTCCGCGCATCTTCGCCAACGTTTGGAATATCTCTGGTAATTTCTTCAGGTCCTAATTTAGTATCACGACATTCAATATCGTAATGGTCAATATGTAGGGATGTATAAACATCATCTTTAACTAATCTTTCATTTAAGATAACAGCATCTTCATAGTTATAACCATTATAAGTCATGAAAGCAACTGTCATATTTTTACCTAAAGCAAGTTCACCTTTATCAGTTGAAGGGCCATCAGCAATAACTTGACCTTTATGAACTTTATCACCTTTTTTAACTAATGGATGATGGTTAATAGAACTAGAAGCATTACTTCTTTCAAAGTTGGCTAAATGATAAGTATCTTCGCCATCTTTAACTTTAACCACTATTTTTAAAGCATCAGCATATTCGACAACACCTGGCGCTTTACAAACGATAGTCGAACCAGAATCACGAGCCGCAATCCATTCGACACCAGTTCCAACAATTGGAGCTTCGCTAGTTAAAAGAGGTACAGCTTGACGTTGCATGTTTGAACCCATTAAGGTCCGGTTCGCATCATCGAATTCCAAGAATGGAATACAACTTGTTGTAATAGAAACAACTTGACTTGGTGCTACGTCAACATAATCAACTAAATCTCTTTTAACCATAACGTTATCACCATTATGACGAACTAGAATTTCATCATCAATAATGGCATTATTATCATCTAATTTAACTGTGGCTTGGCTGATATATAAATCTTGTTCTTCATCAGCAGTCATATAAGTGATTTCATCTTTAACAACACCCTTTTCAACTTTACGATAAGGAGTCATAATGAAACCATATTCATTTATTTTCGCATAACCGGCAAGACTCGTAATAAGACCAATGTTTTGACCTTCAGGCGATTCAATCGGACAAATACGACCATAGTGAGATGAGTTAACATCTCTTACTTCCATACCAGCACGTTCCCGAGATAATCCCCCAGGTCCTAAACTTGATAAACGTCTTTTATCAGTAAGTTCAGCAATTGGGTTAATTTGATCCATGAATTTTGATAATTGACTAGAACCAAAGAACTCTTTTAAAGCTGCAGTTACAGGACGAATGTTAATTAAAGTTTTAGGAGTAATGTTTTCTACCTCTTGGGTAGTCATTCTTTCTCTAATAACTCTTTCCATTCTTGAAACACCAGTTTTAAATTGATTTTGAATAAGTTCTCCAACTTGACGAACTCTTCTGTTTCCAAGGTTATCTATTTCATCAGTATTTCCGATATTACTATGTAAATTTAAATAATATGATACTGCTCCATAAATATCTGGAATTGTTAATCTCTTTTCATCAACACTAGTATCAATACCAATTATTTTAACTACTTTTTTCTCATCTAATTTATCATAAACTAAAACTTCTTGAATTTTATTATAATCATCAAGTTCCATATTCGTAATAGTTTCTTTTAAATTATAACCGTTAGCAAAAACTTCTTTTAATTCGCTAAGTAGTTCTTTATCTACAACTGTACCTTTACTAGCAATAACTTTATTTTTAACTTTAATGTCTTCGGCTAAAGTACATCCGAGTAATCTTTCACAAACATTTAATTTCTTATTAAATTTATAACGACCAACTTTTGCTAAATCGTAACGGAAACGATCAAAGAATCTTGTAATAAGTTGGTTCTTTGCACTATCTAAAGTAGCAGGTTCTCCAGGTCTTAATTTTTCATAAATTTCAATTAAGGCTTCATCAGTATTTTTCGTATTATCTTTAGATAAAGTATTTTGTAAATATTCATTCTCACCAAAAACACTAATGATGTCTTCATCACTAGATAAACCAATTGCTCTTAAGAAGGTCGTAACCGGTACTTTTCTAGTCCGATCAATTCTGACATAAACAATATTTTTGGCATCAGTTTCAAATTCTAGCCAAGTACCTTTATTAGGTATTACTTCACCAGAAATAATATGACGTCCATTTTTATCTATTTCTTTCTTAAAATAAATAGATGGACTACGAACAAGTTGAGAAACAATAACTCTTTCGGCTCCATTAATAATGAAGGTGCCAGCTTCCGTCATAAGAGGCATGTCTCCAAGGAATATTTCTTGTTCTTTTACTTCTCCAGTTTCATGAATGAATAATCTTGCTTCTACTTTAAGTGGAGAGGCATAGTTTACCATTCTTTCTTTGGCTTCCTTAATAGAATATCTTGGAGTTTCAAAAGAATAATCTCCAAACTCTAAAGAAATATTACCAGTAAATGATTCCACTGGAAATAAATCATCAAAAACTTCCCTGATGCCTTTTTCTAAGAAGTCTTGATAACTCTTCTTTTGGATTTCTAGTAAGTCAGCAAGTTCTAGCGTATTTTTTGATTTTGCAAAGCTTCTTCTTTCGCGATAGTCACCAAATTTTAAGGTCTTATAAGCCACGATATCACCCCTATACATAGTTTTTTAAATTTGAAAATACAAATACGTCGCCAATTTATAATTTTATCAGCATTTAATTATTAAGTCAATAAATTTTTGGCAGAAATTACCCAAAACCCTTTACTTTTTGCAACAACTTCACATTCACTTGTCTTTTCCAGTTCTTTCTTGACGCTTTTTGCTCCTTGATCTTTGGAAATAACAAACCAAAGTTCCCCATCTTTATTTAATCTTGCTAAACCACCTTTTAGAAATTCCATTAATATTTCTTTTCCTACTCTAATTGGGGGATTAGTAATAATTAAATCATATTTCTTAGTAATACTTTCATAGATGTTACTTTCCCATACAGTAGCATCTACTTCATTTTCTTCAATATTCATTTTACATAAATGAATTGCTCTTTTATTTATATCAACCATATCAACATGTCTTTTTAAAATTTTACTTAAAGTAATTCCAATAAAGCCATAACCACACCCAACATCTAAAATATCAGTAAATTCTTTTTTAGATGTTAAAAAGGTTTTTACTAAAAATGAACTGGCATAGTCAATTCTATTTTTGGAAAAAACGCCATTATCACTATTAAACGTAAAATTATATGCATCTAAAGAATAATTTATGCGACGTATTTCACTCTTTAGATTTTCAGCATTGGTAAAATAATGTTCCAATATTTTTCCCCGTTTCTTGTATACCTTAGTATAACATAATTATTTTTTGGAAACAAGCTAAAAAATAGAAAAAAAGAAATGTTATCTAGCCTTAAGACTTTCCTCATTTCTTTTACTTTTTGGAACATTTACAATTGGTCTCGCACTATAACTTAATTCTTGCCATTTTTTATAGGCTTCTCTAAACTCTTTATTATTAGCAGCACTTTTCGTTTTAGCGTCAATCCTTTTAACTTCATCATACGCCTTACCAATAGTATCCAAATATAATTCACTCATTGTAATGGTATTAAAATTTGGATAGTTTAAATCTTCATCGTTTTCATCTATTTTATTTTTTAAAACTTTAGCAACACCTTTGATATCCATATCAATAAAATCGGTTAATTCTTGATATGATAATTCACATGCTCTTATTACTCTATCAGCAAGAAATGTGGCCCAATAAAAGGCATTATCTTCTAAATTATTTGCCTTCTTGTGGAGATACTCAACTTCGGCATTACCAGGCTTTAGAGTATGAGCCATTAATAAAGCCATAATGGCATTAAGACGATCTTCAAAAACATCTTGCGAATCTAATTCCTCTTTAACTTTAGGATTAGCCGCATATTGTAATATCCTTTTAGTTTGAACTTCATGAGCCCGAGGATTAAATCTTTCTCCATTCCAAATAGCTTTATCAAAAATATGATGTTCACTAACAATAGTTAAATATCCATCAATAATCCAAAATTTAATAATAGAATATTTCTTAGAACCTTTATTTCTAATATAAACATTACTCCGACCGGTATTTTTAAGATTATTTATCACTTCATTAATTAAATACATTAGTCTTTTCTCCTTTTTTATGCTCTCTTATTATAACTGTTTTTTAGCTTTTGTCAAATTAAAAGATTACTCTTCACATAAAGAATAATCTTTATCTAAATTTTTATTCATTAAAATATTTTTACCATTTTGACAACTCAAAATATTAAACTTAGAAAGACTATAGAAAGTATGTCCATTATTTATCTCTTTTTCGCTATCTTTAACCAAATCTTCCAAAGTTATTTTCTTATCTTTTAAAGCATAAGATAACTCATAATTATCAACTTCATAATTCAAATAAACATTATCTAAACATAAAGTATAATAATTATCGGTATAATCTTTTAAGGCATTATCACATTTCTCACTTTCGATAACCTCAATTAAATAATTATCATATAAATTATTTTCTTCTATTTTGGTATTAATTAAAGTTAATTCTTCCGCTTTCTTATTATAAGAATCTAATAATCCAACCACTGTAATATAATCGTATATTTTATAATTTCTTATATCTGCACCATTTACATTCACTATTAATTTGCTATTATCATTAAATTTAACATAACCATTAATACTATTATCAGTAGTAGTATATTCTTTTAATTCAATTTTACTTTTTCCAATTATTTTACTAACCTTACCAGTTACCTTAATAAAATCATGTTTATATTTTTTATAGGATTGTCTTGGCTCACTTAATAAAGTATTGATATCAATATTAGAAATTAAATTAGTTTCACAAGCATAATTCATTTTATAATCATTATCAAAGATATACTTATTATTACATTTATAAATTCGATAAAGTAAGCTATTGTAAATCGAGACTTGATTATTTATTTTATTCTCTAAAACATAGATAGGTTTTAAATCTAACATATAAGTTTTCATATAATCTAAGCTATAAGTAAAAACTAATAATAAAATAGGTAAATAGATAATTAAAAAAAGATGCATTTTTTTCCCCAGAGCCAAAAAGACATCAAAAAGAATAATTCCTAACGCTAAAGAAATCAATTTATAAATCGTAAAAACATTAATAAAAAAAGGAACAATAATCAAAAGTAAACTAATGATTAAAATAATAATTCTTTTCTTTTCCATAAAAACCTCTAAAAATATTATAACCTAAATATTCTTAAAAAACAAAAAAGTTAGCCGAAGCCAACTTTTTATTTACTAAATTTTACTTATTAATTTAAAGCATCTTTTAATTTGCTTCCTGCTTTAAATGAAGCAACTGTCTTTGCAGGAATTTTTAAAGGTTCTTTAGTTAGAGGGTTAATACCTTCTCTAGCAGCTCTTTTTTTAGCACTAAAAGTACCAAAGCCAACTAAAGTAACTTTTCCTTCCTTTTTAAGTCCAGTAGTAACACCTTCAAATACAGCATCAACTGCTCTAGCAGCTGCAGCTTTTGAAAGTTCAGCTTTTTCAGCAACGATTTCTACTAATTCTTGTTTAGACATGTTTCTTACCTCCTCCATTTTCAAACATTATCTTTTTGCTCCGGACGTATTGTCCTCACATATTAAGATTATCAAAAATAAAAACTAAAATCAATAAAAAATAAAGAAAAAACTACGGAAATCCGTAATTTTTTCTTATTTTTACATAAATTTATGTAAAATTTACCTTATAAAACAATAGCAATAAGGTTATTTGAACCTTTATTAACAATCTTAGTAACAGTATTCGAAAGCTTAAAGCGCGTATTATCAGGCATCATATTAAGTTTTGACTGAATACCTTCTTGGACAATAACTTCTAAGCTACGACCAAAGATTTCACTTTTCCAAATACTACTTGGATCAGTTTCATAATCTTTCATCAAATAGTTTATTAACTCTTTACTTTGAAGTTCACTTCCAATAATTGGCTCAAAGGTAGACTCAACATCAACTTTCATTAAATGAATGGAAGATGCTAGTGCTTTTAATTTAACCCCATAACGACTTCCTTGTTTAACAATTTCGGGTGTTTCCAACTTCATATCTTTAAGCGTTGGATAAACGATGCCATAACCCGTAGTTTTAGCTTGCTTTAAAGCACTACGAATAAGGTCTGTTTCTTCCTTACCTTCTTTATAAGTCGCAAATATCTTTAGAAGGCCTGCTTTAGTAGTGGCACTTTCTCCCATAAAGCTTTTTAAAGTTTCATTATAAAGTTCATTTGGACTTTCCAAATTAATCGTAATTGTTCCACTCGCTGTATCCAGTTCACTTATATAAGATTTAGAAATATATTCGCTATCTTCAAAATGACTGATAATATCATCGACATCTTTTACTTTGTTAACAGATACAACACTTTCTTTAATCTTATCTAAATAATGCATTTTAATTTCATTGGTATTAGGTAGAACGTGTACCCATTCGGGCATATTGACTAGTATATCTAAAACTGGGAATTCATATAAAGCCTCTTTTAAAATACTCATGATTTCTTTTTCGTCCATAGCTTCAACATTAATAGGCATAACCGGAACATCATAAGCTTCGCTTAAAGAACGAGATAATTCTAAAGTTTCAGAATTAGTTGGATGATTAGTATTTAAAACTACAATAAAAGGTTTGCCAATTTCTTTTAATTCCCCCACTATTTTTTCTTCAGCTTCGACATAGTTTTCTCTTTTGATTTCCCCAAAAGAACCATCCGTTGTAACAACAATTCCAATGGTTGAATGATCTTTAATAACTTTTTGAGTTCCTACTTCTGCCGCTTCAACGAAAGGCACAGCATCTGGGAACCATGGAGTTTTCACCATGCGCGGATTGCCATCTTCATCTTCATAACCATTAGCTTCCGGAATAACATAACCAACACAATCAACTAATTTAATATTAGTTTCAAAATTGTCGACCTTAATCGTCGCTCCATTAGAAGGAACAAATTTAGGCTCAGTGGTCATAATCGTTTTACCTTCGGCACTTTGAGGAATTTCATCTAAGCATTTCTTTTTATCAAATTCTTCAGAAATATTCGGAACAACTAAGTTCTCAATAAATCTTTTAATAAAAGTTGATTTACCAGTTCGAACAGCTCCAACTACCCCTAAATAAATTTCCCCATTTCCTCTTTTAGCTATCGAAGATATTATATTTTCTTTTTCCATAACTTCTCTCCTTTATCTACTTAATGCTATGTTAAAATTTTTACTTTATACCAAAAAGAAGAGAAATTCCATTTAACCAAAAAAGGAGTACAATCTCCTATCATTGTACTCCAATGTGTCCCAAAATGAAATTTCGTCAAAAATTGGTTTGTCCTTCAATTTTTATTACGAAACCACATCATCCTTATAAGAACGACGTGTCTTGATAAAAATCCTTGTAAATAAACTGCCACAATGATACCCAAGAATTCAAAATATCATTGGAAAATTCAATAAAAATGACCTGAGAAATTATAATTTTATTTTTTATCTTTAATATTGTAAATACAAGCCATCCATAGAGTCATAGTATGGAACTATGTTACTAGGGAATGCAAACACTCCGCCCATACCTGCTGGATTTAAAGTATAACTTTGAGATTGAGCAAGCGTTACATCTTTTATGGCATGTTCATAGGCTGAATGAATTGCTGGATTAACACCGTCTGTTTTAATATCACATTCAGCAGTCGTTTGTAAAAATGTTATCGTGTTGTTAATAATATTCATGGAAATACCAAAGCCATTACTAAATGATTTAGCATTATTACTATCTATATCATAATCTATATATTTATATTGACCATTTTCGATATAGATTTGCTCTCCTTCTTGGGAGCCATTACGAATGCTAAAATTATAGCCTCTGAAACCAATTACATCAAAAGATCTTGTTGAAGGTATATATTTCCAAGTTGCCGTTGTTACAACATGATTCCAAGTCGTACCACCAGCTAAACTCAAGGTAAATTCTTTAGCAGTAGTTTCCATTTGAGTACCACCTGGATTTAACATAGGCATAATACTTGGCTTTAAGTTTTCATATTCTTCTTTAGTAATAACTTTATCGGTTAATAAATTTAAACTCGGATTATATTTTGTTTCGACATATATAGTCTTAGTTTCCACATTACTATAATCATAAGTTTTTAACTGTTCATACTTAGCTTCATCCATTGTAATTAAATATTCATCAGAATACATTTTAGAAAAATTATTATATTCTTCTTCAGTAATTTCAATACCATTTATATTTTCAATAGTTTTAGCTAAAGTATGAATTGGTGATATAACCATTACACTTATTAAAGTAAAAAATATAAACTTCAAATTTTTCAAACCCTTTTATCTCCTTTCCACTTTCCATTTTAAATTTTATGTCGAAATTTGACAACCTATATTTGCGAGAAAAGGAGTTCTCACAAAATGAGAACTAATTATTTTTTAAAAAGATATAAAATATTTTTATTTAAAGTATTCATTACTTCTTCATAATTTTTACATCTGCCAGTCACACATTTTATAACTTTATCATTTTTATAATCATAATTATAGTTTTCTAATTCAATATTATTTGCATCATATATTTTAACTTCCAAAATTTTATTATTCAAATTATAAATGTATTTATAACTTGTATCGTTATTATCAAAATAATATTCAATTTTATTAGTATCTAAATAAAAATATATATTATATTCTTTGTCTTCTTTATAATAAAGTTTATTAGATAATTTTTCAAATCCATTTTTTAATAATCTTGAAATTATTTCTTCTTCGCTTAAATTATCTGTTTCATCTTGGTTTTCATATATATCATCATTAACATAAATTTTATTATTTGAAAAATTCTCAATAAAATTCAATTTACCAGAGTATTCTTTTACTTTATTATCCTTAGTAATTATCTTTACTCTTAAATATAGTTTATCTAGATATTTACTTAAATCATCAATTTTAATATAGCTTTGGGTATTAGAAAATGTAACATTATCTAATCTTGAATAAGATCGTATTATATTCTCCTTATTATTATCAACAAAATATATATCAACTGATACTATGTCATCATTTGTAACATTAATGTCTTCAACTTTTATAGTATCCAATGTAAGATAATCTTTAATTCTAGTTTCAACATAAGTTCCTCGGACATATGTTAAATCATCATTTTGAACTGCTACATCATATACTTTAAATCTGTTATAACTTCTTGTAAAAAAGAAAGCACTAATAAAAAATATCGTAACAATTAAAACAATAATTAATGCAATTTTAAATCGGCGTAGTTTTCTTTTATTCATCGAGTTAAATTCTTTAATTATTTCCGGAAAAACATCGTCTTTATTTTCACCAGATCCACTAACCATTCTTGCTGTTAATAAATCTTGAAAAGGAATTTTAAAGAATTTACTAATTGTATAGAGCATTTCAATTGTCGGAAAATTTTTACCTGTTTCCCAACGTGATATAGCTTTATCACTAATATTTATTTTATCTGCTAATTCTTTTTGAGTTAGATTCATTTCTTTTCTGAGTTTATATATTAACTCACCAAATTTATTTTCTACCATAAACATCACAATTTTATTTTAATATAGTTTTAATTAATTCGACAATATTAAATTTTTTTTGATTTACACTTATCATTAAAAGGACAATTTAGACAATCAGGATTTTTGCTCTTACAAGTATATCTACCAAACAAAACTAATTGATGATGCAATCTACTCCATTTATCCTTAGGAAATTGCTTCATTAATTTCTGTTCTACCTTAAAAACATCATCACTATCCTTAGTAAGTTCTAACCTTTTAGAAACTCGAAAAACATGCGTGTCAACTGCAATAGCGGGAGTATCAAATAGGTTGGAAATTACGACATTAGCAACCTTTCTTCCTACTCCTGGAAGACTCTCTAAATATTCTCTATCATTAGGTACTATTCCTTTTTTCTCTTTTAAAAGTCGAGTGGCTACTTCTTTTATATACATGGCTTTTCTCGTATAAGTTCCTACGGGTCTAATAATATCTTCTAAAGTCTTTAAATCTAAAGAAGATATCTCTTCTAAGTTATACTTAAATAATTCTTCGGTTACCATGTTCACTCTTTTATCAGTAGTTTGAGCGGATAAAATGGTAGCCATTAATAATTCATAATCTTTAGTATAATTGAGTTCACATCTTGGATTAGGAATTAATTTATCTAGTTTTTCTACTACTTCTTCACTACTTATTTTCATCTTCATCTAACCAATTATAATCCATTATAAAACTTTCTTCTAATTTTTTATTTTCATATCTATTTTTTAAATAATTATCCACATCTTCTTTAGTCTTAAAACCTTTTTTATGCCATTCATATAAAATAGTATCAATATATCTAATCGAAGTTGCCCCATTATAAACCGCTTCTTCTAAAGCTTTTAAAATTAACTCTTCGCTATACATTTTTTCAAGCCAAGCTTTAATTATTTCAAATTCGGTTCCTGTTAAAGGTCTTCTAAATTCACTTTCAAATTTCGTAAAGATATTTTCTTCTAATTTAGCTTTGTTTTCTTTTTGATGGTCTAGAGCTAATTTTTGATAAAAATTATTCATGGATACTTTATCATATCTTTTTCCAACTAAATCTTTATCACTTTCTAAATTAATAATTTTTTTACTAATTAAATTATTAAAAGCCTCTAAGATAAGATTAGAATCTACTTTTAACTTAGAAGATATTTTTTCTAAATCAAAAGTAGCATCATCGGCATTTTCAAAATATAGTAATAACAAAAATTCACTTAAAGATAAATTTAAGCGCATTGCTTCTTCAATAAAATTAGCTTCGACAACAAATTTTTTGTTATTACTCATTTTTACATCTCTTTTCTTTTTAAATATTCTTTTATATCATTTTTATTATTTTTTAATTTATCTTCTAAAATTAAATTAATTATTGCATTTTTAATTTCTTTAATCTCTTTAGAAGGCCCAATCTGACATATTTCCATTATTTCTTCAGATGATATATCTAAATCTTTTTCATTTTTTATTTCTAATTTTTGATACATTTTATTAATATTATCTTTATTTATATTTAAGATATCAGAGGCCACTAAAGAATTATATAAACCATAAGTATATAAAGTATGATTATCAACCTTGCCATCTTCCATAATTTGTCTAATGTTTATTATATTTCTGATTTCTTGCTTTGTAAATGGAAAATTAGAAGGATATTCAAGTTGGGCCCACATACCACATATATCATTAACAAAATTTATTTCTTGATAACTAATATTTAATAATTTTAAGATTCCTAAATCATTTAAAAGACTTAAACCTTTTCTAAAATTTTTATGAAGTAAAATTTTCGTTATTTCTTCTTTAATTCTTTGCTTAGATAAAGTATTAACAAGTTCATAATTTTCTTTAATCGTCGTATATAATTCGGTATCTAAATCAAAATTTAAAACACTGGCAAAACGAATAGCTCTTAAAATTCTTAAAGGGTCTTCTTTTATTTTAACTAAAGGATCACCAATAATTTTAATGATATGTTGGTTAATATCATCTACACCATTTAAATGATCGATTATTTTTTCATTTAAATCCATACAAACAGCATTAATAGTAAAATCTCGTCTTAATAAATCTTCTTTTAAATCATTTAAATAAACTATTTCCGTTGGCTTTCTTCCTTCATAGGTAATCTCTTTTCGATAAGTTGTAATATCAATATTATAATTTTTAACTTTTAAATTAAAGCCTCCATAATCATTAGAATTATTATTTAAAGGAAATAACTTATGCAAGTCTTTAGGTAAAGCATTAGTACAGATATCCACATCAGTTGACTTAATACCTAAAAGATAATCCCGAACAAAACCACCAACCACATAGGCTTCGTAGTTGGCATCAGTTATTTTCTGTAAAACATTTTTGATTATTTTGTCCATACAAAGTCTCCTTTATTTTTGACAATTTTCACAATAATACGTGCTGCGACCCCCTATTTTTATTTTTTTAATAGGCTTACCACATTTAGGACAAGCCTCTCCTTCTTTTTTATGAACGCATAAATAATCTTGATAATGACCTGTTACTCCTAAACTTGAGGTATAACTTTTAATGGTAGTCCCACCCATTTCAATGGCTTTTTTAATTATTTTATTAGAAGATGAAATAATTTTTTCACATTCATCTTTTGTTATTGATGAAGCACTTCTTAAAGGATTTATTCCAGAAGCAAATAAAACTTCATTAGCATAAATATTTCCTAAACCACTGATGATTTCTTGATCTAGTAAAACTGTTTTTATTGGTAATTTTTTACCTTTAAATTTTTCTAGCAGATAAACACTAGTTAAAGTATCATCTAAAGGCTCTTTTCCTTGTTTAGCTATTTCAATAGTCGCCTCTAAATCTTCTTTTTTAACTAATTTCATGCGACCAAATTTCCGTGTATCATGATATCTTAAGTCTGTTCCATCAGCAAAGGAAATAATAATATGTTCATGCTTAGCAATTTCTTCATCACTATTTTTAATAAAATATTTACCTTCCATTCTTAAATGGCTTAATAAATAATGATTATTAAGTTCAAAAATCAGCCATTTTCCTTTTCTTAAAATATCATTAAATTCATTATTAATTAAAATTTTTTTAAATTCATCTAAATCATTTTCAATAATCTTACCATAAATTATATTTACATTAACTATTTTTTTATGCAATATTCTTTTCTTTAAAGTATTTCTGACCGTTTCTACTTCAGCTAGCTCTGGCATATCATCACCTTCATCTTTATTTTATCACGATTAAAGATTTCTTTAAAGTTAGTTTATTATTGTTTTTAAAATGTCCGCATATTTTTGTTGACAAAGAGATATTTAGATAATAAAATGAAATTAGAAAAGGGCTGGTCGTGGCGCATGTAGGATATTTTATATCCGGTGCTGCGGTCGGTCCTTTTTTACTTTCTTTTATATGCTTTTATTAATTTATTTCTCTCTATTAATATTATTTGTTTTAGCCATTTTCTTCTAATAGGATTATCGTATATTTTTTCTACTTGTTTAATTAAATCTTTATTTATAATTTTTTGCTTACTATTAGCTATTATAAAATTATTTGCTTGTTCTTTATTTAATTTTATCTTACTATCTATATTTCTACTTCCACTACCTTTTATTTCTTTTAAATCCCATTTTTCATTTGTATCTTTTACCATGTAATCGGAAGTTTGGATATTTTCGGGTTCATTAATTCTTGGAAGCATATAAATATCTTTATTAAGTAATTTTGCTAAAAACATTCCTACTTCTTTTTCTTTAGGAGTATAATCTAAAACGACCTTTTTACCATCAACATAATATTTTTTACCATGATGTTCATAATATTTAGCATCATATACCTGGCCTTTATTTAATTTTAAATTCTTTTCATAAATATTGGTTATATCTTCGTAATTTTTTTCTTTAACTTTAATCATAATAGTGCATTTAAAAACTTTTAGTTTTTATCCTTTCACTATTATTATTCGTCACCTAAAGGCTTATTTCCTTTTTTTAAAAGAAAGTTTTTTATAAAAATTGCAACTTTTTTACCAATTCTTATATAATTGGTAATACATTTAGTAACTTACAGGTATTTTATTTTTTTAATTAGCAATTTTATTTTTTCCAATAATGTCCGCATATTTTTGTTGACAAAGAGATATTTAGATAATAAAATGAAATTAGAAAAGGGCTGGTCGTGGCGCATGTAGGATATTTTATATCCGGGGCTGCGGTCAGTCTTTTTTAGTTTGGCTTAATTAATCCAATTATAAAAAAATAGATTAGAAATTCTAATCTATTTAGCATCATACCAATTAATACCGGTACTGATATCAATTTTTAATGGGACACTTAACTTAACAATATGCTCCATTGCTTCATATAATATTTCTTTTAATTTTGGCACTTCTTCTTCGATAGCGTCAATTATTATTTCATCATGAACTTGCAAAATTAATTTACTTTTTAAATTATTTTCTTTTATTTTATTAGCAACTTTAATCATTGCCATTTTCATAATGTCCGCACTGGAACCTTGAATTGGCGTATTCATAGCCATTCTTTCCCCCATGGCTCTCGTTCGAAAATTACTATCTTTTAATTCATTTATTTTTCGCATTCTTCCAAACATTGTTTTAACATAGCCATGTTCATGAGCATAGGCAACAATATTGGTCATATAATTTTTGACACCTGGATAAAGTTCATAATATTTTTCAATAAATTTATTAGCCTCTGTCCTGGAAATATTTAAATTTTCGCCTAAGCCAAAACCACTTATGCCATAAACAATCCCAAAGATAACCGCTTTCGCCATACTCCGCATGTGTTTGGTAACTTCACTTTCGGGAATACCATGAATATCCGCCGCCACTTTAGTATGAATATCTTCATCATTATTAAAGGCATCAATTAATTCTTGACATTCCGAAATATGAGCCAAAATTCGGAGTTCAATTTGGGAATAATCGGCGCTTAAAATTAGATCATTGGTAGGCACAAAAGCCATTCTTACCTTTTTGCCATACTCCTCTCTGGCAGGAATATTTTGTAAATTAGGTTCCATGGAGGAAAGTCTCCCCGTTCTTGTTAATGTTTGATTAAAAATGGTATGAATTTTACCATCAGGTAAAACATATTCGGGAAGGCCTTCAATATATGTACTTAATAATTTAGTTAAATTACGATATTCAAATACTTTATTAACTATTGGATGAACATTCACATATTTTTGTAAAGTTTTAATATCCGTTTTATAACCTCGATTCATTTTTTTACTTTTGCCAATTTGCATCTTTTCAAATAAAATGTCTCCTAATTGTTTAGGACTTGAAATGTTAAATTTTTCGCCACTTAAATCATATATATCGTTACTTACTCTTTCAATGTTGTAAATAACTTCTCTACGCATTTCATCTAAAGCACTTTCTTCAAATTTAAAACCATTTTCTTCCATTTCAGCTAAAACTCTAATTAAAGGCATTTCAATATTATTTAAAATATCTTCTTGACCATCTTCTATAACCATTTCTTTTATTTTAGGACTATATTCAAAAATAAATTTACTTTTTAAAGTTATAACATCTTTGATAGTTTCAAAATCAGTTTTATTTAAAGTTTCATAAGAGATAACATTTTCATTTAGACTAGTCATTAATTTGGAAATATCTTCACTAGCGGGATAATCAACTAAGTAGGAAGCTACCATTAAATCAAAATCACATGGAATATCTTCTTTCGTAATAACTAAAGCTTTTTTTAAATCATAAGTCAAAACTTTTTTATTCTTTAATTTAGCTAAAGCCGCTTTTGCTAAATTAGCAGGAATATAATAAGTATTATTTTTATCAGTGATACTTAAAGCGACAATTTTCCCTTTGTGATAATTTAAATCACTAACTTCTAAATAAAAAGCCACTTCAGAATCTAGTTCTAAATTATCAAGGTTATCTAAAATAATATATTTATTTTCTTGCGGTTTCTCTTTTTTCTCCGGCATATTTTTAAGCATGGAATAAAATTCTAATTCTTCATAAACTTTTTTAAGTTCAATAATATCAGGGCCATTATATTTAAAATCTTCAAAATCAATATCTAAAGGTACATCTCTATAGATAGTAGCGAGTTCATAACTCATATAGGCATTTGCTTTATCGGCGATTAATTTTTCTTGTGTCTTGCCCTTAATATTATCAATATTTTCGTAAATACCATCTAAAGAACCATATTCTTGTAAAAGTTTTAAGGCTGTCTTTTCCCCAATACCTTTAACCCCCGGAATATTATCGGAAGAATCCCCCATTAAAGATTTTAAATCAATGATTTTAATGGGATCAATGCCATAATCTTTTTTAAAAGAATCTTCATTATAGCGAATAAATCCCGTTTGTTTTAAAAGTTTAATATCTGTTTCAAAACTAATTAATTGAAGCAAATCTTTATCACTAGAAACTATCAAAGAGTAATATTGCGGGTCTTCTTCAGCTTTTTTTACTATCGACCCAATAATGTCATCAGCCTCATATGGGGCTAGTTCCCGATAAGCAATTCCCATCGCATCTAAAATTTTTCTTGCGGCGGGCATTTGCATCTTTAAATCATCCGGAGTAGCATTCCTTCCCTCTTTATAAAAATCATATTTTTCTTTCCGAAAATTTTTCCCAATATCAAAAGCTACCACCATATATTCCGGATTTTCTTCCGTTATAATTTTATTAATCATTCCCACAAAACCATATAAAGCGTTTGTCGGAAATCCTTTACTATTTCTTAAAATAGAGCCGGAATAAGCTGTTGCAAAATAAGAACGAAATAACAAATTATTCCCATCAACTAAAACTACCTTTTTCAAAATATACCACCTATTTAATATTATAACGAAAAAAAAGGGGTTTTGCACCCCTAATCTTTTATAAATTATTTTTGTTTTTGATAAACTCTCTTAAAATTTTCGTTAAAGCTCTTTTTTCAATTCTCGAAACATAACTTCTTGATATACCCATCATTTTGGCTATTTCTTTTTGTGTTAAATCTTTTTCATTATTTAAACCATATCTTTTGATAATAATTTCTTTTTCTCTTTTACTCAATTTATTTAAGTATTTATTTAAAAGAGCAATATTATCTTTTATTTCAATAGTATCTAAAATATCTTCTTTTTTATCTTCTAAAAGATCAGCTAAATTGATTTCATTACCTTCTTTATCATAACCAATGGAATCATTTAAGGAAACAGTAAATTGATTTTTCTTATTACTTCGATAAAACATTAAAATTTCGTTTTGGATACATCTTGCGGCATACGTGGTTATCTTTACTTTGGGAGTTTTCTTATAAGTATCAATCCCTTTAATTAAACCAATAGTCCCTATACTTATTAAATCATCAGTATCGGCATTTTTACTATCAAATTTTTTGACAATGTGGGCCACTAAGCGAAGATTACGTTCAATTAAAATGTTACGAGCATTATTATCTCCCGCGAGCATTAAATCCACATATTTTTCTTCTTCTTCCGTTGATAATGGTGGTGGAAACACATTATTGCCATAACTTCCCGTAAAAAATAACATTCCTTTAATAATATTTATTAAATTAAAAAACATAAAACTAACACCCTAGTTAATTTTATGTTAAAAAATTAAAATTAACTAAAAAAGGAAGATTACTTCCCCAAATTTATTATTTTTCACAAGTAAGATGATATTTAGCGCAAACCTCTTCGGTTAAAGTATTTGTGTCAGGGTCATAGTCACCACTACCACCACAGCCACCTTCGGGAATTAAACTATATTTTAGATAATTTATTTCCGGAATAAGTTTATTATATTTTTCTTCTTTAAAATGAATATAGGTAAACTCAATCCTTGGCCCATCTAAGGTATCTATTATACTGCCAGGTAACACTTTTAATTCATTAAGAACATTATCAGGAATAGAATCAGTATGACAAGAAGGAAAATAATAAGCATACTTTAAATTTCTTTCATTAATTACAGTATCATCCTTAACATTTACTAAATCATCGAGTCCTTTATCATAATCAGGATTTTGTTCTTTTAATTCACTAAGGGTTTTATTAAGACAAACTGGATTAATATAAAGATAATTCCAACAAGTCATTGATAATTCATAATAAGCAATATTTTCATTTAAATTAAAGACATTAGAAACTTCTTTTTTAGGTTCTATCTTAATGGAAACTTTCGCTGGTTCTAAAGTATATTCTGTTCCATCATTCGTATCTTTAACTTGTAAAGATACTTCATAATCACCCACATCATAACCACTTAAATCAGCAAAAACAATAACATTAGAGGAAAATTTCTTCGCAAGAATACTTTCGTCATTTTTCATAATTATAAATATATTCTTATCATATTGAATTTTGGCCTCCAAACCTTCTTTGACATTTTCTAATAATATTACTTCCGGTACTTTTTCAATAGTTTTAGTTGGTTTTTCAGAATTTTTCACTGGACTCTCTTGCCATTTAGCAACCAAAGTAATATCTTTAGTTATTTTATTATTAAAATTATATTTATTACCATTTAAATCCCATTCAACAAAAGAAAATCCTTCTTTCGTTGGATTTTGAGGAGCTTTGGCTTTACTTCCTTCTTTAATAGTTTGACTATTTATAGTACTACCACCCGCACTATCAAAAGTAACTTTATAAGTTTTGGCATCTACTACCTCACTAGTACCTTCTACTTCAATAGGATTTCCTTCCCCTACATTTTCTACATGTTTAAATGATAAGGTATAATTTATCGTATTTTGAGAATGCAGAATTAAATATTCCATAATATTAGTATTATTAATATTTTCACTATCAGTTTCGATTTCAATTACATTAAAATCTATTTTATTATCTTTGGCTAAATCACAAATGTTTACTAAAGCATCCTCAACACTCATTCCGGTAAATTGGACACTTTCATAAATTTTAACGGCATCATCATTTAAAAGCTCAACATTTTGGACAGTATTTTCAATATCACCACAGATAAAATCACTATCGCCATCATTACATAATTCATATTTTTCTTGAAAAATTAACTTTAACTCTGGATTAATTTTAATTGTCATATACTTTAAGTTTTCCACTACTTTAGGTTTATTATCATCAACATGAGGTTCTTCTTCTTGTTTTAAACTTTTATTTTTGTTTAAAAAGATAATCCCTAAAATAATCGCGGTAAGTAAAACTATACTAATACTCCCAATGATAAACCATTTTTTATTTCTTACAATAAATCTTTTAACTCGCACATTTATCCCTTCTTTATGCCTCTTATTCTTAATCTAAATTATATCTTAAATACATTAAAAAAACAATTGCCAAAACACAAAAAAATTTAGGAATATTTCATCCTAAATTTTCTTTTTCATTAATCAATATCTATATATTTTTTTGACGGAATTTCTTTAGTTTCTTCAACCTTAGGGACAACTAGAGTTAAAGTACCATTTTTGAAAGACGCTTTAATATCTTCTTCTTTGACATCTTCGCCAATGTAGAAACTACGAGAACATTCACCGAAATATCTTTCACGTCTTACAAATTTACCTTTTTCAGTTTCATCATTACTTTTGTTCATGGTTGCTGAAATATTTAAATAACCATTTTCAATATCAACTTTGATATCTTCTTTATCATAACCAGGTAAATCCATAATAATGTTATAATCATGTTTATTTTCTTTGATATCAGTACGCATTACCTTATTTTCAGTTGGTCCAAAGAATGGATCTTTAAATAATTCCTCCCATAAATCATAACTATTTCTTCTTGGTATCATCATCATATAATATCATCTCCTCTTTTCCTAAAATCATATAATTATAATACCCATAAAGAACTTAATTTATGTCCTTTACATTTATAATTATAGCACTAATTTTAGCAATTGCAACACTCGAGTGCTAATTTCATAAAAATTTCACACAAAATGACAAAAAAAGAAACCCATTCGGTTTCTTTCAAGTATTACTTTTCAATATCGTTAGTAAAAAATACTAGATTGATATCAAAATAAAATATGTACTAAGTAATACCCGTGTACATATTTCTATTATTTACTTCTTATATTTTTTTATGGTACCAGTTTTTAGCAAATTTTCATCATCTTTTTGACTATTTAAAGCAATACCAATCGTAAATATATAAGATAAAATATAAAACCAAATCATTAAAGCTACAATTGAAGCAAGTCCACCATATAGTGCTTGATATTCAGCGTAATTAGTAACATAGTTAGAATAAATTAAAGTAACAATTACCCATCCAACTGTCGTAAATATGGCCCCGTAATTAATAACTCTATCTTTATGTTTCCGGTCAGGCGCAATAGCATAAATAATTCTAATAATGATAAACATGATTAACCAAGATACTGGGCCTTTAATCAAATCAAATATTTGCACAACTCTAGCCGTGATATTTGCATTAATATTTACTTCTTTAACAAATTCAATAATTAAATTACCAAATACCGGAACAATTAACATGAATATTAAAAGTAAGACGATAAGAAAAGTTAAGCCAAAAGCTTTAAGTCTTCTTTTAAACCAACTTTTATTTTCAATTCCATATATGGCATTACTAGCTGTAATAATAGAATCGGCACCATTGGAAGCAATATATAAACCAATGATAACCGTAATAAAGAAATGCATTCCCGCATTATTACTTAAATTAACTCCTAAGATTAAATTAGCCATTTCTTTCGAAAATGAATTAGCAATAAAATCATAGAGAAAATCAACTGATAAATTTAAGACTGAAGCCGCATAAGAAATTAATCCTAAAGAAGGGATAACCGCTAAGACTAAGAAGAAAGCTAGGTTTCCTGGTAAAACAACCATGTCGCTTCTTCTTAAGACTTTTTTAAAATTACGGAAAAAATCTTTAATTTTTGTTTTGGCAAGGGTTAATTTACTTTTCATCTTTACCACTTGCCTTTTTATTTTTCATATCCATTGTGGCTTCTGTTAAAGCATCTTCAATAGTTTTTAAATTATTTAAGATAAAACTATAACCAAATTCAGCGCCATAATTATATGGAAGTTTACTTAATTCTTTATTTAACTTATGGATATAATTGATAATTTGTTTTTGGGAATAACCCACTGTATAAACTACAAATTCATTACCATCACTTCGCATAAGTTCACTATTATCAAGTTGGGTTTTAATTAAAGCATTTGCAGCCGCTTGAATTTGTTTATCCCCTTCTAAGACTCCATATTTATCATTTATTTCTTGTAATCTATTTAAATCTACTACAATTATGGCTTGCGGATAAATCGTATTATTACTCCAAGTCTTCATAAAATCACTTAAGTAAGCTCTATTTTTTAAACAAGTAAGCTCATCAATAAAACGAATCTTATCATCTTTCTTAAGACGTCTGGCAATTCTAATTTTTTTACTATTACGATAAATTACTAAACCCATTACTAATACTAAAATAATACTAAAGATAAAGTAAACCGCAATATTATTTAAAATACTTCCATGATAAACGGTTTTAGTATGACTATTAATACCATTACTAATCGTCGTACTTGGATCTAGATAATTAATATATTTATCTAATAATTTTTTTAAAACATCATTGCCGGCTTTTATTTTAAAATTATATTTATCATTAATAAAGGTTTCAAAACGACTAACATAATTATTAAGTTTATTATTCCGGTAATAATTATAAATATAAGTATCCATAACAATAATAGCATTTTCTTTATTTAAAGCAAATAATTCGGCATTATTATGATAATTTTTAATATTAATATTTCCAATACTCTTTAAATAATTTTCTAAATTACTACCACTTTCTACATAAACAGTTTCGCCTTGTAAACTATAAAGAGAATTAATGCCTTTTAAATTATTATAATGGGAAATAATAGAAAGACTACTCGTAATACCATTAGAAGTACTATCATAATTGGTATTAAAATCTTGATTAAAGTCAAAATAAATATCCACTTTATCTCGATTAATGGCCCTGACTAATTTATTGGAATTACTATATTTGGTAACATTAAAGAATATCCCTGAAAATTCACTAAACTCTTGTAAATATTCGGCGACAATTCCCCCATAATTACCACTCATTATTACTTCATAAGGGCTATTATTAATAAAAGCATAATTATAATTAACACTTAATAATTTATCAATATCAGGATCACTAATATTTAAAGAATTAGTAAATATTTTAAATTCTTCTTCTTTAATTAATTTATCAATATTTTTTTGCCATTTTAAATAATATTTATCTAAAATACTACTAAAGATATCACCAACTCCAGTTAAAGCATAATAATTATTTACATCACTTAAATGATAAACCATATTAAAATTATGGGAAAGAATTTGGTCAAGATACTTCATTCTTGGTAATATAATATAGGTTTCTTTTCCATCCATGCTTTTAATTAAGTCTTCAATAGTATCATAGCCATTTAAAGTAACATTTTCATCTTTTAAATAACTACTAATAAAATCTTTATCAACATTTAAAACGCCGATGGAAAGACCATTTAAGTCACTATTTTGATTAAAATATTCATTATTTTTACTTAGTAAAACATAATGATCAGTCGCAAAAACTTTGGCATTCTCCGCTTCTTCATGAGTATAGTTTAAACTAACACCGGCTCCGGTAGCGCCAGCTTCACTATTAACAATATTGATATTTATCCCATATTCTTTCGAAAAATCATCTAAAAAAGTATAGAAAACGCCATTGTCTCCTTTACTAAAAATATTTTCATCTTTAACAACATAAACATTTTGAACATTATTAAAACTATTATTAATCCAGGTTCTCTCTTCACTAGTTAAATTACTTTCGTCACTGAGAGAGCGCCAAATAATAGTTCCTCCAAGTATTAAAAGGATAATAACTAGAGGAATTATTATTAACCATTTTTTCTTTTTCATAAATATTATCCTTCTTGAACTTTATTATTATTCCAAACGATTAAGCCACTGCCATTTGAATTACGAGCCCCCATTAAAGTAAAGCCATTTTCTCCTTCACTTTTAATAGTAAATTGTAAATCATAAACCGCTAATTCATCATCATTAAATAAGGTTGGAACAACATCAGCCACCTTTTTAGCAGCTTCAGCCTCAGTTCCTTCATTAAAAGTAATATTAACATAAACAATATTTCCTTTTAAATTAGTATCAACTTTAGAAACACTTTCGCTTTTTTCTAATTCGGTCTTTATATCATCAAATAATTCATTCTTTAAAGGAAGTTCTTTAGAGGCATCTAAACGAGACCCATATTTATCACTATTAGAGCCATAAAAATAAGTTACTGATACTCCAATAAAAATTACTAAACAAATTAATAAGATAATAGCAAGGACTAATAAAATTTTATTCTCCATCCAAACTTTTTTTATTTTATTCAAAATATTCACCTCTTTGGCAATATTATTATACTATATTATAAATTTTATGGCAAACTGTAACCATTATTGTCTAAAAGTGTTAATTTACATATTTTAATTTCTAGAACTTTATGTTAGAATAACAAAGCACTAGAGGGATTTAGAATGAGTAAATTAAATTTAGGCGAATTTGACTATAGTTATGACCAGATGATAAGAAAATTTCAAACAAGGCTAGAAAACGCTGCTGATTTTTCTGAAACTATTCAAATTTTTAAAGAATTTTATAACTATCACCATAATATTATTTTAAAATTAGGTGAATGGATAGAAGAAAATGATTTTTTGTTGGAAATTCACAGCAATATTATAAATTTTGAACAAAGATTTTTAAATTATCATTCTATTTCTCCAATTGAGGCAAACTTTCAATATCTTAGAGAGCCAAAATTTTTAAGTTATAATGACCCCGAATTTAAACTTCACGCTATTGCTATGCAAGGGCGCAATGAATTAGCTCTAAGCCAAGATATTTATACTGACGAGGTATTTAAAAGGATGAATTTAACTAATTACTGTTTTGAATCTTCGATGTTTGTCTATGGACTTTGTTTAGCCCAAAATATTAATGCCAAGATGGTGCAAATTGAAGCTGGCTATAATAAAGATAAACCAATTTATAATGGGAATGGTTTTCATTATTTTGTTTGGGCTACTTTAAACGAAGAACATTACATCATTGATGTGACTTATTCCCAATTTTTCCTATGGCAAAGAAATATTTTAAATCGTCTAGGATTAGTTGGGATAACAGGATGCGATCCGGGAATATTTATGTATATGGATCCGAAAAGGAAAAAAGTCGCCGAGGCTCTTTTAAAAAACGGCTTTATAAAAGTAACTAAAGAAAGTTTAAAATGTTATCTTGATGGCTTTACTTTATCTTTTCGAAATATCAATTATTATGAAAAAACTAACGATTTTTCTTTTCAAACGCCTTACACTTATGAAGACTATTTAAGATTTTTAGAAAGAGAAGATGATCAAATAAAACATGAAGAGAAAGAAAATCTAGGCTATAACTTCAATGCTTCTCCTTTAATAATTGAAGCCTCAGATCAAATTTTTAAGATTTTAAAAAGATAGATTAAGCCTCTATCTTTTCTTTGACATATTCACCATCTAAGCTAAAACTTTTAGCATCAGTTATTTTAACTGAAACAATTTTGCCAATAATATCTTTAGGACCAGAAACATTAACTAATTTCATAGTATCTGTATAACCATAGACTTTACTTTCATCTTTTTCACTATCACCTAAAACTAAAACTTCAACCGTTTTACCTAATAATTTTTGATTACTTTTATTAGAATAATAATTAACTAAAGTATTTAATTCTTGCAGTCTTTCCTCTTTTTCTTTCAAAGGAGTCTTATCTTCCATTAAAGCCGCCGGAGTTCCAACTCTTGGTGAAAAAATAAAAGTGTAAGCCCCATCAAATTCACAAGTTTTAACCACATCTAGTGTGTCTTCAAAGTCTTCTTTCGTTTCTCCAGGGAATCCCACAATTATATCAGTTGTAATTGCCACATTAGGAATCATTTTTTTCATTTTTCTAAATAATGTTAAATATTCTTCTTTTGTATATCTTCTATTCATTCTTTTTAAGATTTTATCACTACCGGATTGCAGTGGTAAATGAATATAAGGCATAATATTATCATATTTTGAAATAACTTCCAACATACCATCGGTGAAATTCCAAGGATGACTAGTTACAAATCTCACTCTCTTAATACCTGTTTTCGCGACACACTCTAAAAGATGACTAAAAGATTCTCCTATATCTTGACCATAAGCATTAACATTTTGGCCAAGCAAAGTAACTTCTAAATAACCTTTATCTTTTAATTCTTCTACTTCCTTTATAATGCTTTCTAATTTTCGACTTCTTTCTCTTCCTCTCGTATAAGGCACTATACAATAAGTACAAAATTTATCACAACCATACATGATATTAACCCAAGCTGTATATTTGGAATCTCTTTCATAATGCATACCTTCAATTATTTCATCACTATTAGAATATACTTCAATGGTTTGTTTCGAAAAATTTTCTAAAAGTAATTTCGGAAGCTCATGAATATTATGAGTTCCAATAACAATATCAATATATTTATGTTTTGCTAAAATACTTTCGATAAAATCTGGTTGTTCACTCATGCATCCCGCTAAAACAATTTTAAAGTCATCTCTATTTTTCTTTAGATAATGGCATTTGCCTAAGAAACCAACCACTTTATCCCGCGCATTTTCTCTTATCGCACAAGTATTTAAAACAACAACATTAGCTTCTTCTACTTTTTCCGTATTAGTAAAACCTAAAGCTTCTAAATAACTTCTAATAGCTTCACTATCATGGACATTCATTTGGCATCCATAAGTTCTTAAAAAATATTTTTTATCTTTAAACACTTTTTGATAGTTTTCATTTAAATCTAAATAAACATTTTCTTTACTAGTTCTATCTTTAGCAACATTTAAATCTGGTAGATGCATATAATCACTTCCCTTGTGGTATTTTAACATAAAATCAAATAATTGGAAAGCGGGATCAGTTTAGAAGGTTTTAAATAACCTAAGAAATGGGTAGGCATGTCATTAGAAACAGGATAATTTGACATAAAGGAAAACTTTTATAATTAATATAAATCAACCAAAACCCGCTTTCGAGACATGATAATAACTTAATTTAAAACCTTTTTCAACACTTTCGACAAACGTTGTCAAAACTTCTAATTTTTCGACAAAAAAGGACATTTTTTATGGCCTATATCTTTTTAATATATCTCCATTATAGTCGAATTTTAGACTGTTTTTATTATATTTTCTATTTAACTTCTAATTTTTTAAAATGACCCTTTTATACATTAAAATAAAAATTTTCAAAATGTCCGCATATTTTTCTTGACTTAAAAAACATTAGTTTGCTATACTCTTATTAGGAACATTTGAAAAAAGTTGGGTGCTTGCTGAATTTCGTGAGAAAGGAGGCGATCTTTATGAACAAGAAGGATTTGTTAATCTTCTCTCAAGTAGTAATTATCTTTTATTATTTTTACTATTTGTAGTATTAATATAAAATGATAAGAACCTAACTCATCATCTATGATTTAGGTTCAAACACAAAATCTTTCAGCAACATCCAACACTAGAATATTCGAATGTTCCTTTTTATTGTATTCAAGTTTCCTTGACATATTCATTATACTATAAAAATTTTCTTAATTCAAGATAGCCATATTTATTTAAATACTTTACTATAATAATTATTTGATATTATTTTACTACTCATATTTATTTTATTTAAAACAATTTGATTCATTGTTTTAACATAATCTTCATCAACTTCTACACCTTCTTTAGGGACAAATTTACCACTAGAAGCAAAATATGTTCCTTTATCAGATACCCAAGATTTATTACCAAACATAGCAAGACCACCTTCAGTACTTAAGATATCTTTACCGATAAATAACCTTGAATCATAATTAATGCCAAAAGCATTATAAAGGGTTGGCATAACATCTATTTGGCTACCTACCTTTGTAATTTTAATTGGATCCATTTTATTATTCCAAAGAATAAAGTTACTATGGTTAACTTCTACTACCGCATCTTTTTCATAATCCGCCATTTCATTTACTTCATTCATATATAAATCATATGGATAGTGATCTCCGACTAGAGCAATCACTGTATCATCAAGACGACCGGCTTCTTGTAATTTATTTATTAAAGACTCTAAGGCTTTATCAAGTTCCATTTGCGCCGCTAGATAAGTGGCTACTCTTTCAGAATAATTTAAGCCAGATGCTAAATATTCATCTTTATTCTTCTTAGCCATTTGATTCGAATTAAATCCATCATAATTAGAATGTCCGGAGTTAGAGGCATAAAAGACCATAAATTTATCTTGATTAACATATTCATCCACGGTGGCATTAATCATTTCTAAATCGCTTCTTGGCCAAATATTACAATTAATAACTTTCTCTAAACCCGTATTACAGGCTTTAAAATTATCAAAGCCTAAACTTTTTAAATATTTATCTCGATTTTGGAATGAGGCACTATTGTTATGATAAGCAAATGTACTATAACCGGCTTCTCTAAATTTTGTGGCTAGTCCTTGAGGAAAAGAAATATTACCACTTCTAAATTTTCCTAAAATATCGGTTCCGGAAGCATATAGGCCGGTTAATTCTTGGAATTCTCCGCCAATAGTACTAAAGATAGTTGGGGTATAAAAATCTTCAAAGACAAAACCACTATTAACTAGTTTCACTAAAGTTGGAGTTATTTCTTTTTTTACCGCTATTTCATTAAAGGACTCCGCCATAAATAAAATTAAATTTTTATCTTTAAAAAATCCGGTGTATTCATTTTGTAAAGTACCTGTATCATTTTTAAAATACTCATGCATACTTTTAATGGTACTATTAGTTTCACTTGCAATTAAACTATCAAAATCAATATCTAAATTATTATACTCATAGACTTTAGGTTTATCACTATCTGGATCTTTATCATTAGATAAAGGATTATCTACATCAATTAATTTTTCTTCAAAACCAAAGAGGGCTCTTTTAGTATCAATATAGAAAGTATTTAAAACCCCAAAATTTTCCACACTTAAAGAAACATCATTTACTTTATAATATAAATTGTAAGGAGAATAAGTGGCCTTTTTATTAATATTAAGCCCTAATAAATAAAGACCGTAAAAACCTAAAGTCATACATAATAAGACTAAACTCTTTTTTAAACTATTTTGTTTGAAATAAAAATGTTTATTAAAGATTATACTTAAAACTAAAGGGGCAAAGAAGAAAATAAGTAATGGAATTCTTCTTAAAGTTTCTATAACGGCTTTCCCCATAAAATCTGTTACTTGATCGGCTACTTGGAAAGTCGATAAGGATATATAAAAATCAAAATAACTTTTTACCACATATTGGGCGCAAAACCAAATTGTAATAAGAGATAAAATACTAAAGAAAATAACTTTATTAAAGGTTTTATTATTACTTAAATTCGTTAAAACGCTTAATAATAATGCTAAAGGAATTAAAAATAATAACATATTAATAAATGATAATCTAAATAAAGGATTACCAATAAATAATTTATAAATAACTTCCATATAAATAAAGCTAATTAAAAATATTAAAAATAAATTTATCTTCTTCATATACCTCACTCTTAAATTATACCATTATTTTTAATAATGGTAACTAAATTTTCACACCCTATTGACAACCAAACAAAAAGAAGATATTTAATCTTCTAATAACACAATTTTTTCTAAAGTACACTTATTAAAGATATCTTCCATTTCATCTTTAATAAGTTCCCCGTATTTATTTTGAAAATAGAAAGTATATTTTTCCCCCTTAATTAGTGCCTTAACACTTTCATCATCCATTACTCTTTCGATTTTTAAAGTTTGATCTTGATCTTTAATAGTAAGTTCATAATAATGACTTTTTTTCATTTCGGTTTCTTTAGTTTCGGGATTATAAACTTCAGCTTCTTTAAAACCTAAATCTTTAATATTACTTAAAGTATAAATTCGAGTGAAAGAGACATCCTCAAAATAATTTTTCCCACAAGCTCCATTTTTAAAGGCATTAGTTGTATTCATATTTTTACCAAAATAAATGTCTTCATTGCCATCCTCTGTATGACATTTAATAACTGTTATATCTTCATTAAATATATTTTTATCATCTACTTCATAGATAATAGTACCTCCATCTTTTAAAGCGGTTTTGACTTTTAAGTAACTTGCTAAATCAGTCATAACTTTATCTAAATCATTATCATGACTTGCAATATAATCTTTTAATGAAATTCTTTTATCTTCATAATTAAGCATTAATTCTTCTAAATTAGTTAAATAAACAACTCTATTATTTATTCTCATATATTCTTTAGTAGTATTATTTACATTATAAGTTTCTAAATCACTCTTATCTTTTGTAGGAATTAAACCAATAATAAAGACAAAGACTAAAATAATAATGATAATAGCAAAAAGCCAACCTAAAGTTCTATTTAGCTTACGATAATCTTTCTTTTTGATTTTCATTTTCTTACTTCTCATAATATCTACCCTACTTATATCTTATATTAATATAAATTAGCAAACCTTTCAAGATGTCTTTGCCAAATTCAGCAATTTCTAACTCATCTATTAAATCTAAAGATTCAGCATATAAATCACTTAAATATGAATTAGCATAATCATACGCCCCACTTAATTTTAAAATAGCTCTTATTTCTTCTAAATCATCTTTGCTTATTTCATGATTACCATATATTTTTAAGAAATCTTCTTTATAAGGGGTATTGATAACATAAGAATATAAAATGGTTTGTTTAAATTCTTCAATATCGGAAGTATTAGATTTACCTATATCTTCCGATGATGAGAATATGCCAAGAAGATCATCTTTAATTTGAAATGATAAACCAATTTTATTTAAAACATTTTCCAGATTTTTATTAGGGTTAGAGCCTCCCAAAATATAACCTAACATGAAAGGGCCAATAATGGTATACCAACTAGTTTTTAAATGATAAATATCAAAAATATCTTTCTCAGTAACTTCTTTTAAATCATATTTTCCTAAGAAAGGTAAAGCTGCATCAATAGTTTCTCCTTTAATTGTTTTAATAATAATATCGTTATAATATGCAAAAAGTTGAGCAAATTCTTTAAAAGAACCATACTTTTTAACTAAAACTTTATTAGCTTCATAAAGGCCAAAATCTCCCGCACATATAGCTATCGAATTTGCCAGTTTCAAAACATCATTATGGTAATCAGAATCACTCGCCAAATTTAAATATTCATGGCATATTCTTCTTGGAATAGTTTCTTTGCCTCTCCGCATTCTCGCATTATCAATAATATCATCATGAATTAAAATAGCGGTTTGAAATATTTCATAAGCATAACATAAATCCAAGTAATTATGATCATCATGATTAGTTAAATAATAACCTAAAGCTATTAAAGAAGCTCTTATATATTTGCCATCTTGATTTAAATCTTGAAACATAGTAATCATTTTTTTGACTATATCATTATCATCATCGCTAAGCATTTCGTCATTAAATTCTTGTTGATGACTATTAAATTCTTGATACTTTTCTTTATAAAACAAAAGAAAACTTAATAAATATTTATAATTATATATTTCTTTAATGGGAGTAGATGCTCCCCCCGTAAAACCAATATTAGTTTTATTAGTTATTTCCTTATTATCTAAAATAAAAGTCATAAATTCTGTAATATCCGAAAATTTATAACAAGGAACGCAGTTTGAAACAGCCTCATAAATTTCTTTCGTATTACTACTGTTAATTCCTCCAATTACAAACATCATATCTACATCTTTAGCTAAATTTAGGCTGCTTTCTTTAATTCTTCTTACAGCATTACAAGTAGCATCACTAATTTCGATATCGGGATATAAATCTTGTAATCTTTTAGCTATATCTTGAAAAATGTTAGGACTAGCCGTGGTTTGGCACGTAAGATATTTCTTTTTGCCGCTTGTAACTTTTACTAAGTCCGAACTATTTTCAATGATAATGGCCTCATTATGACACCAGCCATTAGTTCCAATAACTTCTGGATGATCTTTTTTACCCACAATAATTATTTCATAACCTTCATTATATTTTTGAAAAACTTCTTCATGAATTTTCTTTACTTTAGGACAAGTAGCATCATAATATTCAATATGATGACTTTTTAAATATTCATAAGTGGCTGCTCCTTCGCCATGAGCTCTTAAAATAACAATATCATCACTACTTGCTTCTTCTAAGCTATCAATAGTTATAATACCTAAATCATTTAATTCTTCCATGACTTTTTCATTGTGTAATATCTCTTTATATATGCAAATATTTTTTGGGTTTTCTTTTTGCATTTCTTTTTCATATATTTCATAAACTAAATTTAAAGCATTCGTACTTCCCTTACAAGTGCCACATACTTCCGCAATTCTTATCATGATAACCTCCCCCCTAACTCGAAAAAAAGAAATAGATACTATTTCTTAAAAAGAATCAATATTAATTTTTACTTTTGGCATTTTATTAATTGCCGCATAGGCTTGAATTAAAGTTCTAATAGATGTAGATGTTTTTCCATTCTTGCCAATTACTCTTCCCATATCTGCTTCAGGAACAAGAATTTCTAAAATAGTTATGTCATCATCAGCTTCAAAAAGAGAAACTTTAACAAGTTCTTTATTAACGACAATACTTTTTACTAAATATTCGGCAAAATCTACAACATTCATAAATGCCTACCTACTTCTTTTTAGAATTATTCTTAGATGCCGCATGTTTTGCCATAATTCCTTCTCTTGATAAAATATTTCTAACTGTTGGTGTTGGTTCAGCCCCATTGCTTAACCAATTTAAAATTTTTTCTTCATCAATTTTAACTACTTCGGCACCTTTAAGTGGATCGTAAGTACCTAATGTTTCGATAAAACGTCCATCTCTTGGTGAATGTGAATCAGCCGCAACAATACGATAAAAAGGTTTTTGCTTTGATCCCATTCTTTTTAATCTTAATTTAACTGCCATTATAATGCCTCCTTTTTTATTACTATTAGTATAACATCACTTCTTAATCATGTCAACATTTTTTCGTTGACAACTATTTATCTACTACTTCCGCATCTAAATAATCTTCTTTAATGTCTTCTATACCCTTATCTATTTCTTTATCTAAATCATCATCAATTAATTCTACATAATCATCATCTAAATCTTCAACCGAGATTTTAACTTTAGTATTACCAACGATTTCCACACCTAATTCTTTTTCAATCGTTAATTCTACATTACCATTATTAATATCGACATTAGTAACTGTGGGTTGTTTTAGACTTCTTACAATAATTTCCGAATTATTATCTAAAACTGTATCGTTTTTAAGAGGAACATTCATTTTATCCGTATAAGTAAATCTTTTCGTACTAACTGCCGTTTTCGTATCATTATCATAAGAATACCAAACATTTACATCAAATGAACCTTCAATTAAAACACTGCCATTATTATTGGAACCATTAAATGTATTATTTATTACCCAACATCCTAAAACTGTATTTGGTCTTTCTTCGGGTGTAATAGTAAATTTATTACCACTCGTTTTTTTGGCTTTCCCAATGACAGCTTTTGTTACAATTTCTCTAAAATTAGACAAATTTATCACTCCCTAATTTAATCTATGCTAAATATAGGGAAAAAGTACATCCTTTTAAAAAGGCTATTTTCTTAATTTAAAAGATTATTATATAGCATTTCAATTAGTTTATCAGTAATCTTTTTTCTTTCTTCCCGGTTTAATTTGGTATTATGCATTACATTGGCCATTACCACAATAATAATTTCTCTTTCGAAATCAATTAAGAAAGAAGGACCAGTAAAACCACTGAAAACTATAGTATCAGCACTTGTCTATTTCCTTTAACTATACTTTTGGTTACTCCTTTTTGATATGTTAAAATAACATAACCTGAAGAATGATAATTAAGATTTTTATTTAAAAATTTTTCAATATTTTCCATATATATAATCCTTTTCTCCTAGATATAAATTTTATCCTCATTGTATTTTTTTGGCATTTCTGCCACTTTTTTACAATAAAAGTAAGTGATTAAAATCTCTTGAAATCACTATATTATTAAAATTACTTAAAATAAAGTTTTTTGTTGAATTGGAAAAACTTTTAATATTTGTGTTTTTTTGGGTTGAAATGAAAAAAGAAAGAAAATTATTTTTCCTTCTTTATTTTTTCTAATTTAGTAAGTCCTCCCATGTAAGGTTGAAGTGCCTTTGGAATTAATACGCTTCCGTCTTCTTGATAGTTATTTTCTAAAAGAGCGATTAAACCTCTTGGAGTGGCTACCACTGTATTGTTTAAAGAACATAAATATTTAGTGCCTTCACTACCTTTATAACGAATACCTAGTCTTCTCGTTTGGGCATCCCCTAAAATTGAGCAAGAACCAACTTCAAAATATTTTTGTTGTCTTGGACTCCAAGCTTCCACATCACATGATTTAACTTTTAAATCGGCTAAATCGCCACTACAACATTCAAGAGTTCTAACTGGAATATCTAAACTTCTAAAGAATTCAACTGTATAACTCCACATTTTATTATACCAGTCCATCCCCTCTTCCATTTTACATAAAACAACCATTTCTTGTTTTTCAAATTGATGAACACGGTATAAACCTCTTTCCTCTAGACCGTGAGAACCACCTTCTTTTCGGAAGCATGGAGAATAACTTGTTAATGTTAAAGGTAATTCTTCTTCTTTTAACATTTGCCCAATAAATCTTCCCATCATTGAGTGTTCACTAGTCCCAATTAAGTATAAATCTTCCCCTTCAATTTTATACATCATGGCTTCCATTTCCTTAAAACTCATAACACCAGCAACAACATCACTTCTAATCATGAAAGGGGGAACACAATAAGTAAATCCTTTGCTAATCATAAAGTCTCTCGCATAAGCAAGCATCGCACTATGAAGGCGAGCAATATCCCCTTTTAAGTAGTAGAATCCTTCCCCACTCGTTCTTCCTGCGGCTTCTTTATCAAGGCCATTAAATAAATCACAAATATCAGCATGATAAGGAATTTCATAAGAAGGTACTATTGGTTCACCATATTTTTCAATTTCCACATTTTCACTATCATCTTTACCAATTGGCACACTTTCATCAATAATATTAGGTATAACCATCATTATTTTTTTAACTTGTTCTTCTAAAGACTCTTCTTCTTTTTCTAAAGCAGGAATCTCTTCATTCATGTGAGCAATTTCTTCTTTTATTTTACTCGCTTCATCTACTTTTTTATCCCGCATTAATTCCCCAATTTTAGCACTTAATTTATTTTTTTCGGCTTTTAAATTATCGGCTTTGGTTTTACATTCCCGATATTTAATATCAAGTTCATACACTTCATCGACTAAAGGTAATTTTTCATCTTGAAATTTTTTCTTAATATTTTCTTTGACTAAATCTCTTTGTTCTCTAATTAATTTAATATCTATCATTTTTATTCCCTCTTTCTTTTAAAAATAAAAAGAATGATACTTAAGGAGTCATAATGACGGTACCATCCTTTATTTAACTTAAATTATGATAACGGTATTAACCGGTATGTATTAGATACTCTTAGAAGTAGATTCATTATAATCTTTATCTTAGCTTGCACCAACCACTAAGTCTCTTCAAAAAATTTTATAATTACTATTCTTCATCAACGATTTATTTAAATCTATTCATTTGATTCATTACTTGTTTTACTTGTTTTTGACTAGGCTTCCTGCCCATGCTGCTCATCATAACTTCAATCATTTTTTCATTAATCGGCGGATTTTTAGTCAAATACTTTTTCATTAAGAAACGCGATAATAAGAACCCGATTAGAAGGCCAACTAGAAGGCCAACGACTAAATAAATAATATTTTGAACCATTATTTCTTCTTCGCTCCTTTTTTATTATCTTTTAGTAAATCTCTAATTTCCTCTAATAAAAGGATATCAGCAGGTTTTGGAGGTAAAACTTCTTTTTCTTCTTCATTCTTTTTACCCTTTTTACCAATCTTATGAAGATCACTATTAAATTTATTCATTATTTTAACAACAATAAATAAGCAAATCGCGGTAATTAAAAAGTCAAATACCGATTGAATAAAGGCTCCGTACATAATGTTGGCATCGCCAATAGTAAGGGATAATCCCGAAAAATCAACGCCACCAAAAACAATTCCAATTAAAGGAGTAAAAATATTATTAACTAAACTTGTAACAATATTTCCAAAAGCTGCTCCGACGATAACACCAACCGCAAGGTCAACTACATTGCCTCTGGCAATAAACTTTTTAAATTCTTGTAACATCCAAATCACCTAACCTAATTTTATTATATATTCTTGGTTTTGGCAAGAAATTAATTTAAAAAAGAGCTAATTCATGGCTCTTTTAAACATTTTTTCCAAATCATAAATACTAAATTTAATAATAGTGGGTCTACCATGAGGACAATTATAAGGATTATCACATTTAACTAAATTTTTTAAAAGGCCTTCAATTTCCAACATCGAAATATGTTCATTAGCTTTAATGGCCATTTTACAAGCCAAAGTAATAGCCACATTTTCTCGAAATTTAAGAGGGTCAAAATCTCCTTTTAAACCAATTATTAAATCGACAATTTTGCGAATACTTTCTTCTTCCATCCCTCTTCTAAGCCAAGTTGGATGACTTTTAACAATAATAGTATTAATACCAAACTCTTCAAACTTAAAGCCCATATTAGTAAAAATATTTTGATGCGCTTTAAATTCCAAATATTCACTTTCCCTTAGTTCAATCGTAATTGGAACAAGCATATCGGTAACCATTATTTTATCTTCGGCCAAATTTTTTAAATAGTGTTCATAATTAACTCGTTCTTGAGCGGCATGTTGGTCTAAAAGATATATTCCTTCATCATTTTCACAAACAATGTAAGTACCTAAGCATAAACCTACTGGATATAACACTAAACTTTTAAATTCTTCATTTTTAATAGGCTCACTAGTCTCGCCAAAGTCCATCGTTGTTTGCATACCTTTTTCCTCTTTTAAATCTTCCTCTTTTTCTAAAGGAACAAAAGCCTTATTTAAATCTTTAACATCTTCTTTTTTAATGGCATCCGGAATTAAAAGACTTTCATATAAAGCATTTTTGATAGTTTCGTATAAAAGTGTAGTTAAAGAATTCATTTTGCTTAACTTAACATCTTGTTTCGTCGGATGAATATTTACATCTACTAAGGTAGGATCTGTTTCAATATTAATAACAACAATGGGATACTTACCATCAGGTTTATAAGTATAATAAGCATCATTAATGGCTTTATTAATTTCATTATTACGGACAACTCGGCCATTAATAAAAGTAATTAAATGATTTCGACTACTCTTTAATATTTCGGGTTTACAAACATAACCACTTATTTCAAAATCATCATTCAGCGCTTTAATAGGAAGCATTTTAGAAGATACATTTAAACCATATATTTCATGAATAGCCTTTAGCATATTATTACTACCACTAGTTTTTAAAACGGGATTACCATTATTCGTTAAAGTAAAAGCCACATCGGGTCTCGCTAAAGATAATTTTTCTAAAAAAGAAGAAGTATTAGCAAGTTCCGTATTTTCACTTTTTAAATATTTTAAACGAGCCGGAGTATTATAAAAAAGATTCGTAATCGTTATTTTGGTTCCTTTTCCTCTTCCACTTGGCTTTTGGTCCAAAATTTTACCCCCTTTAAGATGGATATAATGGCCCACATCACCTTGAGAACTTTCTAATTCAACCTCCGAAACACTTGCAATCGAAGGTAAAGCTTCACCCCGGAACCCTAAAGTATTTATAAAGAACAAATCATCATCTTTAAATATTTTACTGGTAGCATGCCTTAAAAAAGCATTATGACAATCATCTTCATCCATTCCTATACCATTATCAATAACCGAAATCGAATCCAAGCCACCCTTAATTAAATGCACTTTAATTTCGGTGGCCTTAGCATCAATACTATTTTCTACTAATTCTTTAACAACTGAGGCACATTTTTCTACTACTTCCCCAGCGGCTATTTTATTGGCTAAATTTTCACTCATTACTTTTATAACACTCATATACTACCTCATTATTACTTAGAAATTATGGAATCTCGCACACTTAAATCTTCATTACTATATATTTGGGCCGGATTTTTAATAAAAATAAATCCCCCATCTGATAATTCTAAATCTTTTTTTTGCAAATGATATTCTTTAGGTAAAGATATATCTTCTTTTTTACTTATTACTTTAACATCATTAGGAAGGTATAAAGTAAGATTTCCTTCCCCTTTTATTTTTAAATCCTCAATTGTTAAAACATAATCTTTTTTTAATACTTTAGTATAAACATTTATTTTTTCAATATTCTTTTCCTTTTTATTTAAAATTATTCCCGGCGTATCATAAATAATATTTTCGCCATATTTTAATTTAATAAAATCTAGTGTTGTATTACTATAACTACTAGTTGTTAAATTAATGCCCAATAATTTATTAATTAAACTAGATTTCCCGGAAGATGTTTCTCCTACTAAAATGAGATTACCCGAAGTCATTAAATCTTCTATTTTATTTAAATTAATCTCTTTTTTAACACTAATAAAAAGAATATCATCTTTAATTTGGAAAGACTCTTTAATATTATCTTTTAAATGTTCTAATTTTAAATTACTAGGAATTAAATCACATTTATTTAGCACTAAGGTTTTAGGATTTTTTATTTTTTTAAATACTTCTAAAACTTGCCTATTTAAACTAAATAAATCCGTAATAAATAAAACCGGATAATTTAGTTTATTAATTTTGGCAATTATTTTTTCGTTATCTAAAGAAGTTACTGGTAATTCAGCATTATAATGGATAGTTTTAAAACATCTTTCACAATATTTATTTTCTAATTTTTTCGTATAACCTAATAAAGATGCATCTTTATTTTGTAAAGTTATGCCACATCCTAAACATTTACTCATAATATTTTCCTTTATACAAAATTCCTTTTTTATTTAATGACTTAATAATTTTCTTTTCAATATTTCTAACTATGCCCATATAAAATGGTTCATCTTCACTAATACCATTAACTAAAATAGTCGTGAAATTCAACCGATTACCGCCCCAGATATCCATCAGAAGGGTATCCCCGATTAAAGCTATCTCAGTATCTTTAAGATTATATAAACTCATTATTTTTTTTAATTTTTTACCAAAAGGTTTATGAGATTTATAAGCAGAATCCAAATTCAATTTTTCTTTAAAAGGTCTAACCCTATTTTTATTGCTATTAGAAACAATAATAATTTTAAAATCTTTTCCGAGTTCAAACATTAACTCTTCTAAAGCCTTATCAGGATAATCTGTACTATAACTCGCTAAGGTATTATTTAAATCAAAGAGTAAACATTTAATACCTCTTTTTTTTAATTTTTTATAATTAATTGTATATATACTTTGCTTATACATATCTGGTACAAAAATATCCATCTGATTATCCCTTCTTCCCATTATTCTTTAAATTTATTATAACATAAGCATTTATAAAGTAATAATATAAATCAAGTTTAATTATCTTACCTTTATTTTAGCTCCATCATTCCAGCTTAATTTTCTCTCTAGTTTGTTTTGCGCTATTTTAAATTCAATATTTTTATTAATTTCTCTTTTATCCTCGGAATTAATAACTAAAATAATTTTACTCGCATCATACCATTTTAAAATTTGAGCACTAGCTTCAAAAGGTGGCAATACTAAAGGTTTAGCAAAAGGAAAAACAGCGGCAGCTAAAGTTTTTTTAGTTTTTGCTTTACTTTCTAATTTCTGGCTTAATTCTTCTCTTCTTATATCTAGTAAAAAAGCTTTAAGTATTTCATTATCTTCTAAATTATTTTCTTTTAAAAATAATTCAAACATATCTCCAAATAATTTTAAATTACTAATATCTAGTAAACTATGGGTATCTAAAAATTCTCTTTTACTATCGAAAAAGTTTTTTAATATTTTTCTATCTTTTAAAGAAAATATATTTATATCATCTAAATCCATTTTTTAAAACCTTTCTAAAATTTAAAATAAACTTAATTGAGCTGATTCAGGCATACCTTCAAATACTCCTAGAGAACGTAATTTTTCCATGGTCGAAACATTAACTTTACCACGATTTTGGAAGTCTTCAACACAGAAGAATTCTTTCTTTTTTCTCTCTTCAACTATTTGATTAGCTACCGCATCTCCTAGACCATCAAGAGTTCTAAAAGGCGAAATTAAAGTCAGATGATCATCATCTATAATATAGTTTTTAGCCTCACTTCTTTTTATATCAATATTTCCAAATTTAAATCCTCTCGCAGTAGCTTCTAAAGCGAGTTTTAAAGTTTCTAATAAAGATGTCTCTTTACTAGAGGCTTCATAGCCTTTCCCGATTATTTCATTAATCCGGGCTTTAATAGCGTCATATCCTTTAATCATCGTTTCAATTTCAAAATCATCAAAACGGGTTGAGAAATAAGAAGCATAATATTCCGCCGGATAATGTACTTTAAAATAAGCAATCCGAAATGCACTCATAACATAAGCGGCCGCATGAGCTTTTGGGAACATGTATTTAATCTTGCCACAAGAGTCAATGTACCAATCCGGAATACCGGCATCTTTCATTTCTTCTTTAAATTTCGCCCAACCTTCGGGATCTTTAGAGGCTTTACCTTTTCTTACAAATTCCATTATTTTAAATGCTTTTAAAGGTTCCATACCGGCTTGAATTAAATAAACCATAATGTCATCCCGACAACCAATAACTTCTTTAAAAGGAACAACGTTTTTCCGGATTAATTCTTGAGCATTGCCAAGCCAAACATCAGTACCGTGAGATAGCCCTGATAATTTAATAAGTTCCGCAAAAGTAGTGGGCTTAGTATCTTTAAGCATGCCAATCGTAAAGTTGGTTCCAAATTCAGGAACTCCTAAGGTACCGGTATCATTCATAATTTGCTCTTTGGTAACTCCTAAAACATTAGGAGATAAGAATAAACTCATCGTATCTTTATCATCAAATGGGACAGTTCTTACATCAATACCCGTTAAGTCTTGAAGCATTCTTAATTGAGTTGGGTCGGTATGACCTAAGATATCTAATTTTAAAACGTCTTGGTCAATGGCATGGTAATCAAAATGGGTAGTTCGCCAAGCGGCATCCACATCTTCAGCCGGATATTGATAAGGTGTAAAATCAAAGACATCCATGTATCCTGGAATAACGACAATTCCGCCTGGATGTTGCCCAGTTGTCCTTTTAACCCCAACACAACCGGCGGCCAATCTTTCGATTTCGACACTACGCATCACAATATTTTTATCTTCGCAATAACCTTTAACAAAACCATAAGCTGTTTTATCGGCCACTGTTCCAATAGTTCCAGCCCGATAAACATTATCTTCACCGAATAGGACTTTCGTATATTCATGAGCCGCTGCTTGGTTTAAATCGGAGAAGTTAAGGTCGATATCCGGAACTTTATCCGCATTGAACCCTAGGAAAGTGGCAAATGGCATGTCTTCCCCATCTTTAATCATTTTACTGCCACATTTAGGACAATCTTTATCGGGTAAATCGAAACCTATACTATATTTTTTAACTAAGTCTTCCCCATCATCATCTTTAAATATGGAATGTTTACATTTTGGACAACGATAATGACTAGGAAGCGGATTAACTTCAGTTATTCCCATCATGGTAGCGACAAAAGACGAACCAACTGAACCCCGAGAACCAACTAAAAAGCCATCATCATTACTCTTTTTAACTAACTTTTGAGCAATTAGATAAATAACGTCAAAGCCACCCCCAATAATCCCTTTTAACTCTTGTTCAATCCGGTCTTTAATATTATCGGGTAAAGGATCACCATACCAATCTTTCGCTTTGGTATAAACCATTTCTTCCACAATTTCTTTGGAATTATCAATTTTAGGCGAGAAAGGAACTCCACCCGTTTCGATAATAACTTCAACTATCTCACATTTAGAAGCAATAATATTTGGATTAGTTACAACAATTTCTTGGGCTTTTTCTTTACCTAAAAAGGAGAAAGCCTCTAACATTTCGTCAGTTGTATAAAAATGCATATCCGGAACATCTATCCCTCTTCTATTTAAAGGGTGTAATTTACCATTGAATCTTTGCGCAATGATAATATCCCGATATATTTTATCTTCTCTTCTTAAATGATGAGCATCACTCGTGGCACAAACCATTACCCCCGCTTCTTCAGCAACTCTTACAATTTTTTTAATATGAGTATAAATATCGGATAAGCTTTTAATAAAACTAGATTCCATTTGAATAAGATAAGAGTAAACCTCTGGTGGTTGCACTTCAATATAATCATAATATTGCATCATTTTTGCCAGTTCTTCATCTTCTTTGTTGAAAGTTGCTTCAAATATTTCACCATTAACACAACCACTACCAAAAAGTAATCCTTCCCGATGTTTATTTAATTCATCGCGAGGTAATTTCGTTTGGTCACCTTTAAAAAGATATTTCGTATTAGCATAACTAATTATTTTAAATAAATTTTTTAAGCCCACTTTATTTTGTACTAAAACAGACATGTGAAAAGGACGAGAGAATTTAAGTAACGCTTCTTGATCTACGGAATCATAAAGTTTTTGGGTCGTTTCAATATTACGATTACTTAAAACTTTAGCCATTTTATAAAAAGCAATGGCGGTTCCTTCACTATCGTAATCTCCTCTATGGTGCGATTCTTCATCCCAAGGAACATCTAAATTTTTAACGAGTGTTGATAACTTATGATTTTTCCACTCGGGATAAAGCATTCTCGCTATGCCCATGGTATCTAAAACGGTATTGGTAAATTCGCCTAAATTATATTTATTCATCGCGGCGCTGATAAAGCCAATATCAAATTTGGCATTATGAGCTACTAAAGGACGATCCCCTATAAACTCTAAAAACCTCTTAGTGGCATTTTCTTCTGTATCTTTATCTTGTAACATCTCATCAGTGATATTCGTAAGTTCCACAATTTTTTCCGGTAGTTTTCTTCCGGGATTAATAAGTTCATCAAAATGGTCACTAACAACTCCATTTTTAATTTTTACAGCTCCAATTTCAATCATTTGGTCATGATAAGGAGTAAAACCAGTCGTCTCGGTATCGAATACCACAAATTCCGTTTCTAATAAATCATAATCCTTTAAATTAAAGATTAAATCATTTTCGTTATTAACAATACTCATTTCGGCACCATAAATAACTTTAAATTTATCTTCTTCTTTTTCAATTCCTTTATTAATATTACAAACCGCATGATATAAATCTGGATAAGATTGTAAACAGTTATGATCAGTTACCGCTACGGCTTTATGGCCTAATTTTTTGGCATATTTGACAAGTTCAGCAGCATCTATAACACCATCCATCGCACTCATTTTAGTATGAGCATGAAGTTCTACTCTTTTTTCTTCCGCTGTATCCACAATATCTTCATCTTTGCTTTTAATTTTTTCAATACTCCGTCCATTCAAAACCATTTGTCTTAAATAATTGTCCATTTCAATGTTGCCAAAAATCCGGTACCAGCCACCTTCTTTAATACCTTTATTTAATGCTCTATACTCTTCTTCTTTAAATCGCACAAATTTTACTAAAAAGCTATCCGTTTTATCACTAACTTTTAAATTAATAATATAAGCCGTTCCCTTTTGGCCTTTTCTCTCACTAGCCTCTTTCCCAAAAACATAACCTTCAATAATTACATTTTTTGCTTCACCTATCACATTTTTAATTTGAGTTACTTCTCCATCTTTATGAAAACCTAAAATTACTGGATTATCTTCCTTTTTTTCTAAAGAAATTTTTTTATCTTCTTCTATTTCTTTTTTTAATTCTTGATTTAATTCGGGATTAACAACAATTTCAATTTGGTATTCTCCTAAACCATAATTTTTTAAATTAGTTTTTATTTCATCTAAATAATCATCATGAGGTATATAAATTTCACTTGCTACTTCTAAATAAACAATCTTATTTTTAACTTCTTTAAAATTACCAAGAACTCCGGATAAAGATGGATGTTCAAAAATAATATTATTCATAAAAGTTTGAACATAATCGGTAATATCTTGACTGGTAACCTCATCATAAACCATTTCTAAATAGCATTTATCAACCCCATTAATGCCTTTTTTGCCAGCATTAAAAAGATTAGTTACAACATCATAACTTAAAACTTGAGGATTGTGTAAATATACGGTATAAACTTTAGTCTCTCTATTAAAAATGACTTTCTCTATTTCTAAATCTTTAAATTCATCACTATATTCCAAATTAATACTTTTTAAAAATCTTTTTAATTCTTCCATGTTGCTACTCCTTAACTAATCTATTTATTATTATACTATATTTATCATATCTTTTGCTAACATTTCCCCACACTTTTATCATATCATTTTTTACCAAATTAGTTAACAGCGAAAAATTATTAGGAAATATCGTAAAATCACAAGTTCCTGTTTCATCAGAAGCACTGATAAAACCCATATCTTCTCCTTTTTTGGTTTTAATCAAACTAATATCTTCAATCATGACATAACAAACGATATTTTTAAAAACATATTTTTTAATATTTTCTAATTTCATTACTTCATTATCATTATATTTAGAAGCCGGATGATTACTAATATAAAAGCCATAACTATTAATTTCATTCTCTCTTTTTTCGTCTTTACTATAATCTACTTCTTCTTTTAATTCGGGAATTAAAGCATAATCTCCTAAGTCATGATATAAAGCTCCATAATTAATTAAAGCATCTAAATTATTAATTAAAGTTTTCACATTAATATTAAATTCATCTAAAGCCCCCGCTAAAATAAGCATGCGATATTCCCCTTTAGTTAAAATATTATATGTTCTTTTGAAAAAATCATAAACATCTTTAAATAAACCTTCTTCATTTCTTACATTTAAAATATTTTTAATGCTTTCACTTCGAAAATTTTGAATTTTTGAAAAAGGAAGATACACCGTTTTATTTCTTAAAACAAAACTATCACTCGATAAATTTAAACTAACACCCTTTATTTCATAGTCATTCTTTTTAAGATCATTTAAATAAGTTTTAAATTTATGATTATTGGCTTCCCCATCTAAAATAGCAAAAGTAAACAAGGCTTTATAATGGACTTTTAAATAAGCCATTAAATAAGAAATATAAGCATAAGAAACGGAATGGGCTTTATTAAAACCATACGAAGCAAAAGAAAGAATATGATTATAAATGTTTTGAGCAACTTCTTTTTCATAACCATTTCTCTGACATCTTAACATAAATTCATTTTCTTTTTCTTTAAGAATTTCTTCCTTCTTTTTAGACATGGCTCTTCTGATATTATCGGCTTCAGCATAACTAAAATTAGCCATTTTAACTAAAATACTAATGACTTGCTCTTGATACACAATTACGCCATAAGTTTCTTTTAATATATTTTCTAAAGATTCATGATAATATGTAATTTTTTCTTGACCATTCTTTCTTTTAATATATGTTTCTAATTCCCTACTTGGCCCTGGGCGGACTAAAGCAATGGACGCGATTAATTCCGCAAAACTTTGCGGACGATATTTTATAAGCATACTTTTAAAAGAAGCTGTTTCAAATTGAAAAATACCATCGGTATCGGCTCTACTAAAAAGGTCAAAAACTTCTTGATCATCTAAAGGAATATCTAAAATATTAAAATCTGGAATATTTTCTACAATTTTACTAATAATGCTTAAATTTTTTAAACCTAAAAAATCCATCTTTAAAAGGCCTAAATCTTCTAAGTATTCCATCGGAACTCCCGTTAAATAAACCTCATTATTTTTATACATTGGAATTATTTCATCTAAAGGCTTATTCGCAATGACTATTCCCGCGGCATGGGTACTAATATTTTTCTTAAGGCCCTCTAAATGGAGAGCTACTTCATACATCTTTTTAAGTTCGGGATAAGTTTTTAAATAATCTTGAACTATTTTTAATTTTAAATTATTTTTTAAATCTAAGTCTTTATTAATAACTTTTAAAAATTTATTAATGACTTTTTCATTAATATTAAAAATACTGGCAACCTCTCTTAAAACAAGACGCGTTTTTAATGTCGAAAAAGTCATTCCTCCCGAAACATTCTCTTCCCCATATTTACTCTTAACATAAGAAATAACCTCATCTCTTTTGGTACTATCAAAGTCAATATCAATATCGGGCATTGTTACTCTATCTGGATTTAAAAATCTTTCAAATAATAAATTATATTTAACTGGATCAATGTCGGTAATTCCAATCACATAACTTACTAAACTACCAGCCGCGCTTCCTCTCCCTGGTCCTACTAAGATATGATTTTTTTTCGCATATAAAACATAATCATAGACGATTAAAAAATAATCGACAAAACCCATTTTTTTAATCACCGATAATTCATATTTTAAGCGTTCAACATAAGTAGCTGGTACATTATTATTAAGTCTCTTTTTTAAACCCCTTAACGCCAGATTGGCTAAATATGTGTAAGAATCTTCTCCCTTTTTAAATTCCGGAATATATCTTTTTCCCATAGGCATAGTAACATTAAGAAGCCTACTTACTTCTTCCATTTTTTCTTCATCAAAACTAGTTACTTTAAAATCAAAATAATTAGTATAATAATTTTCTTCTTCGCCGCTAATTTTATCCAAATATTTTAAATACTCTTGATCATCTTCTTGAAAACATTTAATATCTCTTATATAAACAACATGACTATTTTTTACTAAAGCATTTTTGTATTCGTGGCCATTTTCATAACCAATATAACGATTTTCCAAAAAAGATACATCATCAAAAAGTTCCAAACTTTTAAAAGGAACAATGGCTAAAAGATTATCACTTAACATTTTGAGTTCACTAACACTTATTTTTCTTTTCCCAATGATAGTATTTATTTTTAATAAATTTTTATATCCTTCATAATTTTTAGCGTATAAGTAAAGAGGTTTTTCATTTAAATCTATTTCTAAACCAATAATTGGTTTAATATTATAAGTCACACAAGTTTTATAAAATTCAATTACCCCAAAAAGATTTTTATCACATATAGCACAACTACTAATTTTATTTTGCACACAAAAATTAACTAAATCTTTGACTTTAATTAAACTTCTAAGTAAGCTATAATCAGTTGTAACTTTAAGTGGTATATACATAAAACCTCCCTCAAATATATTATAACATTACTTGAAAACATTTGACATATCTTTTAATATATGATAAAGTTTTTAAAGGAAAAAGGAGGCATTATAATGGCAAAAAAAGTTACAACAAAAAAACCTTTAACAGGAAATTTAAGAAGCCATGCTTTAAATGCTACAAAAATGAAACAAAAACCTAATTTACAAAAAAAGACTATTGATGGTAAAAAAGTAATTATTAGTGCAAGAGAAGCGAAAAAATTAAAATAACCTCACGGTTATTTTTTTTAGTGCCTCATTGGAACTTCTTCATCATATTGAATTCTTTTAGCATTTTCTATAATTATTCGACTATGACGAGTTTTCAAATCCTCTTCATGAGCCCTTAGCCTAGTTGTTAATCTTGTCTTATTCAAAAAGCCTAATTCTCTAGCAAAATCAGTATTAATAGACGCTAAATTTTCAGTTTGACTCATTAATTGATTAACTATATATATCAAAAAATCAGGGTCAATCGTTTCATCACTAGCTATAAAATCAGAAATTTCAGTAATTAAATTTTCAATATTCCCCTCTATTTTAGAAATTCCATCTATAGAACTGTTTACTTTTTCATCTGACATATTAAATATATCTCCTTTATCCATATAATCTTATCTCTAATATTTTAAAAAGTAAATATTATTAAACATTTTTAGACACTTTTAATGATGGAAATTATAGGAATTTGTTATATATAATAAAATATGGTATAATCTTTATTAGGAGACGAGAAATCGTTGCCTATTGATGGTATACTATCCTATTCGAAACTCAATCCGAATAAGGATAGTCTTTTTTTGCTTTGTCATTTGACTAGACAAAAAAATCATTACTTTTAAAAATCCGAAGATATTTAATTTCACAAAACCACCCTTCATATGATTCCGGTTTCCCAAAACCCCCTGAAAGTAGGCAAGACTTCTCGTCTCGACTTACTATTAAAGCACAATTATCTAACAAAAGTCCATAGGAAGTTTTGACAACATTTGTCGAACTTTCTTTTACTTTGTCGAAAGTCATACAAAAAGGAAGCCTTTACTTCCTAGTTAGTTATTCTTACCTTCGGACAGTTTTTAAATAAAGAACTTCCCGAACATTTTATTATGGAACTTAAAAAGGTGCTTATATCTC
>CANRJV010000003.1 GCA_947631045.1 uncultured Bacilli bacterium | reverse complement strand
CCATTATTTTTTAATAGGACATTTTTACTAAAAAATACTTATTTAAAATTAGGACATTTTCATTTAAAAGTCACAAAAAAAGCATAAAAAACAGCTTTAAGGAGTGAAAATTTTTCGCAATCACCGAATTTGGTATAATATAGAAAAGGTGGTTGATTAATTTGATGACAAGAAAAGAAAAAAGAGAATTAAAAAAAGATAAGTCGTTGGTATGTACTTTGTATAACATTATTGATAAGTACTTACCACGACTTTTTATTATGTTTGATAATCTTACCGATGTAAGACAACAAGGCAAAATAACTTATAGTATGAAAGCGGTTTGTGTTACTCGTCTCTTTGCTTTACTTTGTGGTATTACTTCTATGAACTCTATGACAAATAAATTTAATAATGATAATTCTATTAATAATTTATCTAAAATTATTAATGAAGATTTATCTGATTTACCTCATTATGATACTATTAATGATGTTTTTGATGATTTAAATATCGATGAATTAAGAAAAATTCAAAAATATATTGTTTATGCTTTAATTCGTTCTAAAATGTTTGATAAATTTAGATATAATGGTAAATTTCAAATTCTTATCGATGGTACTGGTCTTGTTACTTTTAATTATCAACATTGTGATCATTGTATTGTTAAACAACATAGTGATGGTTCTAAAACTTATGAACATAACGTTTTGGAAGCTAAGCTTGTTTTTGATTCTTTTGTTATTTCTCTTGATTCAGAGTTTATTGAAAATCCAAATCCTTCAGTTATTAATTTAAAAAAACAAGATTGTGAAATGAATGCCTTTAAAAGAATGGCCCCTAGAATTAAAAAGAACTTCCCTAAACTAAACTTTATCATTACTGCTGATGCCCTTTATGCCTCTGCTCCTTTTATTAAACTTTGTTTAGATAACAAATGGGATTATATCTTTCGCTTAAAATCAGATAAATTAAAAACTGTTAATCAAGATTTTGATGGTATTATTTCTATTGACAAGGGTTCTAAATATGATGATTATTACTTGGTCAAGGATTATAAATATAACAAATGTATCTTTAATATTGTTAGATATATTGAAAAATCCCCTCCCAATGAGAAAGATAAAATTTTTACTTATATAACTAACATTCCTATTAATGACAATAATATTAAAGAAATTATTGAATTAGGTCGCAGACGTTGGAAAATTGAAAATCAAGGGTTCAATAATCAAAAAAATATTTATTTTGATATTACTCACATGTATTCTTTAAATTATAATGCTATGAAAGCTCATTATCTATTTATCCAATTTGCTCATACTATTAGACAATTACTGGACTTAGGTTCTAAGATTGTCCAATTCCTTCAAGGCAAAATAAAAGAAATAAGTTTCACGATTATCAACGAACTTATTTCTATTCCAATCAACCTTGTAGAAAGTAAAAACTTTCAATTAAGATTTGACAATTTAATTATATGATATTTTTCTTATTTTGAAAATGGTTTTATTCTGGTTTTTAGGTGGTTTTACAGATTTTCTTTCTTTTGCCTTTATTTTATTATTTTGCGAAAAAATTTTTATTTTTTTCTTTTTTTTCATTTATTTTACTTAAAAAGGAGCGACTTTTATTTTTCACTCCTTAAAACTGCATAAAAAATTTTGATTATATTATTGGTTAGATTAACTCTATAAATATTTTTTTAAATCGTCAATATTTTTTTCTAAGGTACTTTTTAATTTAGTAGCTAAAACAATTATTTCGGCATCAGTATTATTATATGCATTAATCTTTTCGGTTATTTCAATAACTCCTTTATTAGACCCTTCCATCATCATTTTAGCAATAGTTTGATCACTATCATCTTTCATTAAAGACCAATCGACCATCATCTTCGTGCTCATTTTAGCCATTTTCCCAACTTCTTCATTTTCTTTTCCATATTTTTTTAAAATGCCTTCGGCTTCTCTACAGATTTCTTCATACTCATCTCTTTCAGCATGCAGTAGTTTTTCAAATTTTTCATTCTTTACTTTCGTAATAATGTCATCAATACCAATAACACCCATCTCGGCATTTTTATAAATGTAATTTAAAAATTCTACTTCTTCACTCATATTCTTTTTCAAAATAAATCACCCACTTTTATTATGGGTGATAATTTTTAAATTATACTTCTTGAACAACCGCAATTATCATCGGCTTACATTCAGTTTCTTCATATAAATAATTGCTTAATTCTTCTCTTATTTCAACTTTAATTTTATTATAATCAACATATGTTGGCGTAATATTGCGATTAATAATTTTTTCACAAATTTGTTTTATTTCATCAATTAAAGAAGTGGAATCTTTAACATAAATAAAACCTCTTGAGGTAACTTCTGGTCCCACTAACATAATTTTATCTTTTTTAGATATGGTGGCACTGATTAAAACAATTCCATTTTCTGATAACATTTCCCGGTCTTTGATAACAAGTTCACCAACATCTTCATTAGAAATACCATCGATTAAAACATCATTAACTTTAATCATTTCGCCATTTTGAATTAATTTACCATCTTCAAAAGTTACCACATCACCATTTTGCTTTAGAATAATATTATCAGCTGCAATACCCAGACGACTAGCTAAATTAGCATTGTTAACCATATAACGATATTCACCTTTAACCGGCATATAATATTTTGGTTGGACGAGTTTTATCATTAACATTAAATCTTCACTAGATGGATGATGTAAAATAATTTTATCATTAGGAATATTAACAATATTACAACCAAATTTCGCTAATTCATTTTCTAACTTAACTAAAGTTTTTTCATTACTATCATATCTTGGCTCAGCAAAAACAATGGTGTCAGTATTTTTTAAAGTAATAAATTTATCATAGCCATGTAATAATTTACTCACATTAGCATAGGGATTAGCTCTTTCATCACTAATTAAAAGAATGGCATTTTCATCATCAATATTTGTTAAATCGCCAATTATATCTTCTTCTACTTCTAAATATTTTTCTTTAATGGAAAAATTAACGACGTTTTGAAGTTTTTTACCCATAATAATTATTTTCCGATGCATATTCTTGGCCGCATTAAAAATGTCATTAATAGTATATAAGTGATAAGGAAGAATGGAAAAAATAACTCTTTTTTCATTATGCTTTAATAAATCCTTAAAGTAATCTTCTAAACGATGATTAGGAGAAGTATGACCTTTTTTCTCCGAGAATGATGATTCACACATCATACATAAAACACCTTGTTTACCAACATAAGCAATTTTTCCTAAATCCATATCATAATGGCCTAACATCGTGGGGTCAATTACAAAATCACCAGTATAACAAATTGCTCCATCACTAGAATTAATGACATACATTAAAGCATCAGGAATACTATGGGATACTGAAATTGGAAAGATGGAAACATTATTATCAAAGTTAATTTTTCTGTGTGGTCTAATCTCAATAATATTTTTACTATTAACCCCATATTCTTCTAAAACAAATTTCGTAAACTTCGTGGCAAAAATTTTAACGTTAGGAAGTAGTTTTACAAGATCTGGAGCACTTCCCATATTTTCACTATGACCATGAGTTATAAATATTCCTTTAATTCTTTTTTTGTTTTTAGCAAGATAACTAAAATCTGGCATAATATAATCAATACCTAAAAGATTAGAATTAGCATATTTTAAACCACAATCAAAAACAAAAAGGCTATCATCAATTTCTACTACATAGCAGTTCTTACCATTTTCTGCAAGACCGCCCAAGCCAAAAATTTTAATTTTACTCAAAATAATCACTCTTTCTAAAAGTTTTTTCGATGGATTAATTATAACAAAAAAAGAGACTAAAGTCTAGCCTCTTATCTACCTTTTCTTTTCTCTAACCATTCTTTATTATTACTCACAAAGGATTTATTTTCTTCCCATAATTGGTCTTGTCTTTTACTATAATGCTCTATTTTTTGTAACTCGCCAAAGAAGCATTGGAAAAGATATCTAATATCCTCAATTGTTGTAATATTAACTAATAAATCTTTATTAATCTTATCATTTCTTTCTATCATATTAACTTCAATTCCATATTTATCACAAAATTCTTTAATAAAGCTATAACTAATATGCCAATTATTATAGGTTAGAACAAAACCTCTAAAATCAAAATCAATTAAGGCATGCTCTAATATTCTATATAAGCCATTTTCTCTATCCATAATAAATTTATTATAAGCATTTTCATATTGAGTTTCTCTTAAACTTTCTTGATAATTTTGACTAAGTTCCTTAATATGAGCTTGTCTTTCTTCGATTGTTTCAAAACCATTTAATCTTTCAAAAATACTAGGTTTTGTAATTTTGTCAGTTTTTTCATTAACATAAGCTAATTCTTTTTTATAAGCATCCCAAATAATTTCTGGTGTTAATTCTTGCCCTGAAACACAATTAACATCATAATTTTTATCAATATAAACATCTATTAAATTATATTTTTTCAAAAAAATCACTACATAACTTAAAGTTCTTAAATCTAAGCCTTCAAGGAAACCCCAACATTGCTTAATTATTTGCATAGAATAAGACCCATAAGCAAATTTAGAAATTGCCCCCTCTAATTTAGTTCTTACAAATTGATGGTATCCTTCTGTTTCTTTCAACCAACTTTCATTTGTTTCAATAGTAAACATTTTCATATAAAAAGTTTCATTATCATTCGACATTTCATCACTCTTTTCTAATTAATTATCTATTCTAACATAGAAGCTAAAAAAAAGAAAGGGCTATCTTTCTTCTGTTATTAATTCACTTAAATAATTAATTTTTAGATCTTGATAATTAATTTGTTTAACCAATAATTTAAAATCTGTAAGAGAAACACTATCATTAATAAATATCACATAACCACTTTTTAAACTATCTTTAATACTCGCTAAATTATAACTATTTAAACTAACACTTGCTTCAACTAAATATTTTTTATTTTTTAAGCAAACATCTTTAATATTTTTACTAACAAAGCAAATATTTTTATTAACATTATTATTGTCTAACATCGCTTCTACTTTAGAATAATTTTCATAATCATTATTTATCTGTTCATATATACTATTTTTATCAAAGGTTTTACTATCTACTAATCTCGTTATCTTGATGCCCATACTACTGGCATAATTAATTATATCTTGATTATCTTGAATAACTAGAGCTATATTATTTTTACTCGGATTACCAAATTTAATAATCTTATCTTTGTTATTTTCTAAGGATATATCGGGAGTTATTTTATCATATTCTAAATAATAAGAATTAAAGGTATCTAAATAACGCATATTATTATAACTTTTTAGAACATTAACGGCATAACCATTAAGACCAGGAATTATATAATCATCTTCAATAATGGCACTAACGGAAGCCACATTATAATCTTTACTATTCCGATTTATTTCTTTTACTAAACTACTATTGTTCACCACAATTTTACTCATCTTTTCAGTATAATAGAAGCTAACTAATAAAACGAGGGCAATTCCCATATATTTAAAAAGATTTTTCATTTCTTCACCTTACTAAATTATAATAATCTTTCTTCATTTTATTACTTCTTTTCACCCTTTAATTTTCGCATAAATCATTAAGCATTAAAATATCTTTGTCTTCGACTGGTTCTTTAATATTTATTTCTTTTTTTCTGCCCGTTGATAAGAAAGTAACTCGTTCGGCAATGACATCCGTGACATAATGCATTTTATCATTTTCATCAATATATTTACTAGTTTGAAGTCGGCCTTTAATCCCAATTACATCGCCCACATGACAATATTCGGTCGTCGTGGCAGCCACACTATTCCATAAAATACACCGAACAAAATCCGTTTCATAAATACCTTCCGAATTTTTAAAATTCCGATTAACTGCTAAAATAACAGTCGTTACTTTTTTATTTTCTTCAATTTCAATAATCTCCGGATTTTGGGTTAATCGACCAACTAAAATAACATTGTTCATAATATCCTCCTTTCTTAAATTAATACCTTAGCATAAAACCCCTAAATTACCAAACTGCCAAAATGCTAGGAAATTGGGCATAAAAATTCTCAAAAAAGACTCTTTTTAAGACAAAAAAAGACCAATTCTATAAGAATTGGCATATTAGAAATTTTTTTAATCTTTAATTAATCTATTTAATTCAACTGCATATTCCATTGGTAGTTCCTTTTTAAAGTCCGCAATAAAACCCATAATTAATAATTCTTTACATTTATCTTCCGATAAACCTTTACTCATTAAGTAATTTAATTTTTCTTCACTTACCTTTGAAATAGTGGCTTCGTGCTCTAAAGTACTACTTTCATTTTCTAAAATATTTTTAGGATAAGTATTACTACTCGAAATATCATCTAATATTAAAGTATCACATTTAACTTTGGCCATAGAATTAGTAGCGTCTTTAGTTATTTTCACCATTCCCCGGTAGTTACTAACTCCCCCTTTTTCCGCAATACTTTTACTTATAATATTACTTCTAGTATTTTTTCCTAGATGAATCATCTTAGCCCCAGCATCTAAAGCTTGATTTTCTTTCGCATAAGCAATAGATAAACTATTACCAACAGCATTAGCCCCTTTTAAAATACAACTAGGATATTTCATTGTTACTTGGCTACCAATATTACCATCGACCCATTCCATAATTCCGTTTTCATCTACAATGGCTCTTTTGGTTACCAAATTATAAACATCGGTCGACCAATTTTGAATGGTGGAATAACGGCATCGGGCATTCTTTCCCACATAAATTTCCACTACTCCCGCATGCAAAGAAGAAGTCGAATAACTCTTAGCGGTACATCCTTCAATATATTCTAAACTACTATCATCATCCACAATTATAATCGTTCTTTCGAATTGGCCTAAAGATTCACTATCAATTCGAAAATAACTTTGCAAAGGTCTATCTAAATGGGTATGTGGAGGAATATAAATAAATGAACCGCCACTCCATAAAGCTCCGTTTAAAGCGGTATATTTATTTTCCGCATAATTTACTAAATGATTAAAATATTTATAAAAAAGGTCAGGATATTTTTTTAAAGCATCATCTGTACTCATAAAAATTATTTCTTTATCTGTTTTATTATGATGATAAACAACTTCACTTTCATATTGATTAGAAACACCATCTAAATATTTTTCTTCGGCTTCAATTACTCCTAAAGATTTAAAGGTATCTTTAATTTCACCTTGAACATCTTCCCATTTATCTGTCACTTTATCGGTATCACTTTTATAGTAATTAATATTAGCAAAATTCAGATTAATCTTCGGACCAAAAGAAGGATTATCTAATTTTTCAAACATGGCAAAAGACTTAAGTCGAAACTCAAGCATTTTAGCGTCTTCCCCTTTTTTATGAGAAAGCCATGTTATAAAATTTTTATCTAATTTTCTTTCCATATTAATCCCATTACATATAATACAATAAAACAAACCCAAAAACAATTGTATTTTCATTTTTCTCGCGGTAAAATATTTATAATAGGTGGATGTATGAATAATGAAGAGTATTTAAAAAAATTCCAAAGTATATTTCCTAATTTACAATTTTTTAGAATCGAAAATAATACTTTAATTCTAGAATACGATGGCTTTTTTAAGATGCCTCTAATTCATGTTAATCTATCTTTATTAAATCCCAATTTATTTTATCTAAGCCCTAAAGAAATTTTTCAAGTAATTTATATTTTAGAACTTCTATATAAAAATAATTTAAGTGAACAAGAGCAAGCTTTCATTATTAGTTTTATGAATATGTACTTAACCTTAAATGACTTTGTTAAAAGTCATAATAAAGAAGAGGAAGAAATGCATCTTTCCTCTTTAGGGATACCAGTTTTAATTTCCTATGAAGAAGGATTTATTAATAATCCAGCCAGTAAAATAATTCAAGTTATGATTAATAATCATGATAATGAAATTTTAAGTGGTAAAAATAAACAACCACGATTAGTAAGAACCAATGAAACCATGGCTAATTTTATGCCAGTAGAAGAAGATTTAAACTTTATTGACTATGGTAAAGCCGGATTTACGACCCTTATCCTTATCGGTGGAGCAATTATTTCAACTGTTTTATATATAACTTCATTCATTATTGGCCACTAAAAATTTGACTAATTTAAAGAAAAATGCTATTATATACCTCAATTGTGAGGGGTTTTTATGTTAAATGATGAATATTTTATTGGGGAATCAGTGGTTTCTAAAATGGATGAAAAAAATAGAATTGGACTTCCTAAATTTACTCATAAACCAATAATGAGTTCTAATAAAGAAGTGGCTGTGCAAAAGAAACTAGTTAATAATGATTTAGAATTAAGAATTTATTTAGCTAGTACTTATCGGGAAATTTTAAATCGTTACGAAAAATTTTTAAAAAATCCTAATTTAAGTTATGAGCAATATACGGAAATAACCACTAAAATTGCCGCAATTTGTGCGGAATTAGATGATATAGTCAAAATTGATGATCAATATCGCCTTTTAGTATCTAATTCCCTTATTAGTCAAAGTGATTGGGAACATGGTGATACTTTTAAAATTAAAGGTTATGGTAGATATTTGAGTATTACTAAAAGTCTAAAATAAAGCCTAAAAAAATTCCAGATTTTAATAATCCGGAATTTTTTTAACCTATTCTTGTTACCCCAAAAGAATCTAGTTCTTCTTGAGTAACCACAACATTAATTCTCATTCTTCTATTACCACAAATGAATAAACCTTGACCTTGAGGATAGAATTTAATGCCCTCTTTTTCACTTTCATTTAAATCAATTAATTGGGCTAAATCTTCAACAGCTTGTTTCCTTAAGCCCATAATTAAGTAATATGAAGCATTATCAAAGATAGCTTTACCATGTTGAATTATGGATGGTGCCGCAAAGTCGGTTGGTTGTTGTGTAATAATTAAAGTACCAGTATTGTATTTTCGACTTCTTCTTTGAATTTGGGCTAAGAATTCGGCACCTAATTCATTATGAGACTCTAATAAGACATGGGCTTCATCAACCATCATGATAGTATTAACATCTTTATCTAAGCATAAACCCCAAGCATATTTTAAAATATTAAAGAATAAAGCATTTTTAATATTTTCATCACTATTCATTAATTCTCTAATATTAAAGACAATCATATCACTATTAATTTTTAAAGAAGTATGACCAGTAAAATAATATCTTAATTCTTTTACTAAAGGTCTTATCTTTAATTCTAGTCTTTCCATAACATCTCTTTCATGAGTAGCATCAACCATCGATAAAAGACGTCCTTGAATAGTGGCATAAACATCATCAAAAGTTGGATACATTTCACTAGTTAATTTAGTGTAATCGGTATCATAATCGATCCGATATCTTTTATAAGTATCTTGTAGAACTTCACTAAATAGTGTTAAAACATCTTCTTCAATCGAAGGACTATAATATTTCATGAAAGCTCTTACTTGTTGTAAGGTTCTAGTTAAAACTGTATAGCCTAAACCTTGAGAAATTTCATCTTCGTCAACATCAACAACGATTTCAAGTGGGTTAATCATCCCAAAATCGCCGCCCTTACCTAAATCTAAGAAGTCACCCCCAATAGATTTGGTCATTTCTTCTAATTCACCTTCAGGGTCAATGGCCACGATTTTACAACCATTTCTAATATGCGTTCTTAAAAGAAGTTTTGCCGCAGTTGATTTACCAGTACCAGAAGTACCAAGTAAAATCATATTGGCATTATTTCGGTTACTTTCATTTCTTATTTGATATAAGAATTGGTTGAATAAAACAACTCCACCAGAAAAGTCTACACCAAATAAGCAAGATAAGCCTGGATCCTTGATGCTATCAAAAACATAAGGATACATTGCCGCAATAGTAATAGATGGGATAGGAGTACCTACTCTATCTTCAATATCTTGTTTAGGGAAGATTGGAACAATACTCTTTAAAACTTTTTCTTGTTCAAACATTAAAGCTACGCCACCCATGCCTAAAGCATTTAGGTAACTTTTAACTTCCATTTTTTTCATATCTAGTTCTTCTTTACTATTAGCAGTAAGCATTAAATGCATTTGAAAGTCAAAAATACGGGCATCAGTCGCGGCAAGCATACTAACAAATTGTTCCAATGACTCATAATCTTGCCGAATCTTTTCTTGCATCGTATTATCTCTTTCAGATTGATAACGAGTTTTTAAATCCGCAACTTCTTTATTAATCATTTTTTGCAATACAGCAAATTGAATTGGAATATGTTTAATAACTAGTTTTACTCCAGAAATATTGGTAATGTCTGATAAATAACCGACATAAATATTCTTAGGAAAACTAACAATTGTAATTATAGTGGAAAATTTTCCGCCAATTCTAAATTCTGTCGGTTTAAACTCCATTCCTTTTGGAGCAATTTCACTCTTTGTATTCATTAGCTCATCACCGTCCCAAAATGAATAGTTTCGCCACCATTAAGAAGATTATCTAATATTACTCTTAAATCATTATTACTAGTTTGGCTAGATTGAAGGCCAGCGCTAGCAAGGCCACTTATCATATTATGAAGTTTCTTTTGTAAAACTTCTAATTTCTTTTCTTGGAAAATTAAATAATACTCAGTATCTACGACATTATACTCTGCACTCATAAATTGATTAGCTTTATTTATATCTTGTAATATTAACTTTCTAATCTCATTATTTGGAGTATTGTTATAAAGTCTTTGTAGTTCAGCTAAATAAAGGTTAATATCCACTGGACGATCAGCAATGATAAGCCAAAATTCAAAATCAATAGTGTTATAAAAGTTTCGCAAATTATATACTACATTATCTTGCATTTGACTATCCATAATAAAAATATTTCGAGGATGAACCTTGACACCTGTCACATAATAGCCACTTTCGAGTTGAATCATGCCATTCATAATTTGTTTAACTGGTAACCACGAATTGGTAAATTTAGAATTATTTGTTGTTACTGTTGATTCCTTCATGAATACTCCATCCCTTCCAATAATATTGTCTTCTATTGGTATAAAAATTAAAGATATTTGTTAAAAGCTGTAAAACATTATGATAATGCGGAACCGGTAAAACTAAGAATGTGGCAATAAGGCCCGGTAATAATACCAAAATCAAAATTGCTAAATTCATATTTTTAATTATTAAAAGCATCAAAAAAGACCAGCCAACTCCAATACTAAAAATCCACAAATCAAGTTTTGTAAACCAGCCAACAATCAATAAAGACTTTTTCGTATTGGCTGGTATCAAATAATTTCTATTCACCTTTTTATTCCTCCTATCATATTATTTTACTTATATTAATAATACTCTATTATTTGAATAATGTCAAAAAAGATATTTCATCTATTGGCTTCCAGCACCTTCATTTTCACTAGTATTAATTCCTGATTGCGTAATTCCACAGACTTCCATTTTTCGATCGTATAAGAAATTTAATCCAAAATTTAATAACGTTGGTAAAGCAAATATTACTATACATAAAACGAATCTTCTTATAGTCTTTTTTGTGGCTTTAGTTATCGATTCTTGATCACTACTAGCTGTTGCTGTCACAAATTCTATTACTGATAACACAATTAATAAAATTATAGCTACATATCTAACTACTTTAAAAGCAAAAACTAAATAATAAGCCGGAGATCCTGTATCATTGGGACTTCCAAGTAAAGTTTGACAATCAGTAATATCAGGAAATGGAATAGTTTGAACATGAGTTATATTTCCTGAACCTTGAAATTGCTCATCTAATTCTTCTTTATTAGTATTTATATTTTCACAAACAACAATATGATATTGTTTAGATGTATCACCAGTTTTAATACCATAATAACCAATAGATGAACCAGCCTGACAAGTTATATTATTATAATCTCCTGTTAATTTATCGGCAACACAACCAATTGCGCTTGTATCAGCTGCACTTATATAAATATTTTTTAAACTATAACCATTAGCACAGCTTAAGGCATTATAATATTTATGACCTTGAGTACCACCTATATTATAAGTATCAGTACCAACATTCGGCTTTTCCTCCTCTTCATCTTCCGGATCAAGAGAATTTTTTCCATAATCAAAAACATATTTAACATTGCTGTCACTCGGGTCAGTCAAATTTCCGGATCCAATATATATATTACATGACGAATATCTTTCATCTTTACCAGAATAAACTGATGGACATTCTTGATGAAAATCACCATTTATAAAATCTTTCCAATCTTGTGTAACTACAAACGTTCCAGTCTTTATACCACTATTACTATAAATAACAGTTGAAGAAATGCTACCGTTTTTATCTATTGTAAGTTTGAATTGGCCGCATCCATAATATCTTTCACCTGTTCCACTGGTTGAATCTGCTACTACTTGATTAGACGAATAAGTACAAGTATAAGCATTAAAAATTGTAACATTGAAAAAAAAGGAAATCACTAATAATATTAGATATTTTAAATTTTTCATTTTTTCACCACGTTTCAATTTTTGTTTAAAAATAATTAACAAAAATATTATAGCAAAATATTCATTGGGTGTAAATGAATGAAAGTTTAAAAGTGATGAATAAATAGCATTATTTTTCAGTTTGTGTAATTCCGCAGACTTCCATTTTTCGATCGTATAAGAAATTTAAACCAAAATTTAATAACGTTGGTAAAGCAAATATTACTATACATAAAACGAATCTTCTTATAGTCTTTTTTGTGGCTTTAGTTATCGATTCTTGATCACTACTAGCTGTTGCTGTCACAAATTCTATTACTGATAATGCAATTAATAAAATTATAGCTACATATCTAACTACTTTAAAAGCAAAAACTAAATAATAAGCCGGAGATCCCGTATCATTGGGACTTCCAAGTAAACTTTGACAATCATCCGCTCCAGGAAATGGAATAGTAATTAAAGTTTTAACTGTACTAAGCTTATCAGTAATATCAGTTCCTGGCATAGAATCATTATTAATATCTCCTATATAATATGTGGAATCATTAATCGAAGGATTAGTGGTTAATTTAATTTCTCCTATTTTATTATCATCAAGCCATATTTTATTAATTGATTCTCCTAATATTTCATATCTAACTAAATCATCAACAATAACTGGCCAGTTGCCATCATCCTCGGTAATGGTTTTTATACTTACACCACTACTAACCGAACTATCGGCTTTCTTGATTAAAAAATATTTTTTAGTTTTTGTTCCGTCTTTATAATAACCTAATTCTATTCCGGTTTTACCAGAACTATTATCCTTATCTTTTTCTAAAGATTTACAATTTATGGCACACTCTTTAGAACATTTAGAATTAGTTTCACATTTATTAGAACTACCACTAGAACTAGTACCACCACTAGATGAATTTATATATGAACTACAATAACTCATTCTCGTACAATCCTCAGTTCTAAATTCACTTGAACCAGCTTGAGCATCAGTATTAAGATAAATATAATTTGGACACTTACCAGTAGATTCATACTTATCAAAAAAACTTTGAGCAGCACTACTAGAAATACTTATATTTCTACCATTATAATTTATGGTTCCATTAAATTTAACATCTGGACTTATTATTGTATGAGTAGAACTATTTAATTTTACAGTAATTCCATTATTATTTGCTTTAATATTCACTGTTTTTAAATCATCTAACATATTAGAATTAGCAGTATATGTACAATTAATTCCGCTTTTTAATAAGTCACCATACTTACTTTTAATATCACTCCATTTAGCAGCACAACCTGCTAAAAATGTTATTATAAAAAATAGAATTAATACTTTAAAATATGTCTTTGTTTTCATAGATTAGCACCTTCATATCTATTATATCTTCATTTTATCAAAAACTATTTATTTAGTCCATTAAAAAATAGCACAATGGCTATTTTATTTAATCATCACTATTTGACTCACTTTGACTTGGTGCGCAATCATTAAATGGATACATTATGCAATTTAAACATTCATCATAATTATCTTTATCATATATTAAAGAATTAACATTTATAACATTTATTAAAGCTTTTAATAAAGTTGGTATTAAAAATACTACAATGCCCGCTACTATTCTTCTAATCAAAGTGCCAGTTGCCTTTGATTGGGCTTTTTCATCATTAGATGTAACAGCTTTACCAAAATCAATCATTCCTAAGACAATAATTATAAGAGGAATAATATAAGTAGCTAAAGTTATCGCTTTACCAATTAAAAGAACAGCTTTTCTAGTTCCTTCAATGGAACAAGCGCTATCATAATTTTGGCTTGGAGTTGATGGTGTATAATGCCAATCAGGATCAACGTTTGGAACTATTGTACCTCCGCCTTGTTCTTTATCACTTCCAGTATCACTTCCTTGAGATCCTGCTCCAGATCCACCATTGCCAGATCCGCTGCCGGCCCCACTGCCGGACCCTCCGCTACCATCTCCGGAAGATGCTTTTTGACAAGCATAAACTGTATAATTGTAACTTGATTGCCCTTCCTTTTTAGCTTCTAAAGCAACTGCACTTTCACCATTTGGACAAGTAATTGAAGGAGTTTGAGTATTGGAATTTATATTTCTAGCATATACGCAAGCATATCTTTGCCTTGAATAATTAGTAAAAGAAACTAATTTTCTGCCCACTAATCCCGGACCCTCAGGGCAACCATTACTTACAACATTCGTATATTCTTTATTAGTATCAAATTTAGCAACATACTCATATTTCGGCTTTCTACATAAATAAATTGTATAATTACTATCACTTGAAGTATGAGGAACCGCTTCATACCCAGATAAACATTTAGCTCCCGAAGTACTACCGCTGCCACCTAATGTTCGATACACACATCCATAGTATGTTGTACCATCACCAGAAACAAGCTTTTTATTTTCAGAATTTGGGCAACTGGAAACCGAAACATAGTTATGCCCTTTAGATAAAGACACTTCATAATCAGCAGCTAAAACTTTTTCTTCAGTTAAAATACTTAAAAAAAGTGTTAATAAAAAATATTTTAAAAAACAAATTAAACCTTTTTTATTCATAATAAATCCTACCTATAAAAAATTATAACATATCATTTAATCAAAATAAAATACTTATTATTAAATTAAAGTACGATTTAAATAAAAACTAGTATTATTTTCTTTAAAATTATGTTATACTTTTTTTGAGGTTTATCCTTAAAATATATAATAAATTAGAACTAAATATAAATTTTAGGAGGTAAAAGATGTTGTTAGACTTTATAAGTATACTTAATGCCGGAGATTTCCTTGAAAGACCCATCGTTTCATTTCTTTTGTGGATTGATTCAATTGGCTATTGGGCTTTCAATTTATTTTATAGAACTTTTATAAGACTTGCTCAAAACCAATTATTTAGAGCTGATGCTTTTGAAAATATTTATGAAAACATGTATATTATTATGGGCGTTGTTGCCTTATTCCTAATATCTTATATGCTTCTTAAAGCTATGGTCGATTCCGATGCCAGTCAAAGTAATAAACAGCTTAGAGAAATGGGAATTAGATTCATCGTTGCTATGATTGCAACCATATTTTTACCAACTATTTTTTATTTTTTAATTGATGTTCAAAACGCTTTACTGGAATACAATGTTGTTCCGAAATTTATTCTAGAGGCCGAACAGGTAGATATTCAATACGTTAATGAAGAGGGCGAAAACGAGGGAGAGCCAGTTCCTATCGATGAGACCGATATCGATTTAACTTCCGAAATTTTGAATTTAAGATCTAACCAAATGGTTGCTACAGTTATCAGCGGATTAATGTATCCTTTAAAAAGAGATGCTGATACTTATGATGGGGAAATGGCTGAAGTTCATGATGGTAAATATTATGAAGAATGGAATTGCGAGGAAGGAACACCAGATAGTGAATGTAACGATAAAGAAGAGTGGACAACTGATGTTTCTGAATGGTGGGATGGAAAAGCTAAATTTTGGGCTGGATTTACAGGATGTATTATTTCATCATTAATAACCATTTTTGCAACACCTTGGGGAGTTGGTGCTTCCATATTGATGTGTGGAGTAGGTCAAATTGGGGCATTGAACCTAGTCGGGGGTATTGCAAGCATTACAGCCAAAGAATACACGTGGACAAATGCTTTGCAAGCAATTACATTATACGGAAACTTCTCTCAAATTTCGTTATTTGCTGATGAAATAGTTCAAGGAAACTTCCATTATACTCCTATTATTTCTACTATTGTTATCGGAATATTAGTAACATTAATAATTGGATTCTGTATTGATGTTGTCGTAAGACAGGCTAAATTAGTTTTCTATCAAATGCTGGCACCAATATGTTTTATGATAAGTGTTATTCCTAGCAAAAAGGATTTAATGAAAACTTGGTTTAAAAAAGTTATCAGTATCTGGCTCGAGGTATTTATAAGAGTAGGTATTGTATGCGCCATAGTCTTACTAGTTGGAAGAATTAATTTTGATGAACTTTCTCGAATATCTCATCCAATCTTATCGACAATAACTATTTTAGGTATTGTTATCTTTGCTAAGCAAATTCCAAAAATTATTAAAGATTTAACAGGTTTAGACTCAGGAAATATTAAATTAAATTTAAGAGAAAAATTAGCCGAAGGCGGTTTCTTTGCTGGAGCTGGATTTGTTCTTGGCGGAGCCAAAAGATTTGCTAGAGGTGTTGGCGGCGAAGTTAAAAATAACTTTGAACAAGATGAACAAGGCAAATGGCATAGAAAAACTACTGATGCTGAAGGTAAGCCTATTAGTCACCCTAATTTGCGACTAGCAGCAAGTCCATTTATTGGTGCAGCCAAATCAATTCCAGGTGTAATATCAAGTCAAATTGGTTCTGCTGTTAGTGGCTATAAAGCTAAAAACTGGAAAGATATGATGAGTGGAGTAAATGCTTCGGTTGCTAAATCTGAAAAACATAGCAAAGATATTAGTAAGTATATTGCCGATCACGGAAATAATATTCCAGATGTAGCTGAAGCTCTTGGCAAAGATGCTTTCGATTTATTCTTAGGTTATATTGGTTTTGAACCAGATTATCAAGCTTTAAAAGAACAAAAAGAAGCTGTTGATGAATTAACTAAAACTATTAAATCTATCAAAGCAACAAGTGAGGATTACGTTGACAAGCATAAATACGAATTTAGAGGTGGAGTTGGAACAATGCTTGTAGATGAAAATGGATATGCTGTAAGAGATGCTAGTGGTAAAAAATTAGAAATAACTGAAGAAATTGAAAATAACTACGCTAAATGGCAAGAGGCCATAAAAAGAGAAAACGATACATCTTTATCACAACAAGAAAGAGATAAAGCTAAAGAACTAAGAGAAAAATTAGATGCTCAGGCAGCAGAAATTAAGCAAGACTTTAGAGATTTTGAAAGTAGATATCGTTTAGATGTTATGGAAGCTAGAATTGAAGAATTAAAGAAAAAAGGAGCATCTGCGTTAGAACTTGCTGATGCAGACGGAGCATTTAAGAAAGCCAGAAAAGATTTAGCTGATGCTTTCGTTACATCTTCTCAATCACATAAAGGAGCAGAACAAGAAGCTCGTATTCTGAGTGAAAATATTAGCATGTTAAACAAACAATTAGAAGACTTAAGTACTTCTGCTGTGGTTAAATCATTCCACGACGGTGTCGAAGGTATATTTAAAGGTGTCAAAGAAACTAAAGCAACAATGGACACTGCTGCAGACTTTGTTAAATATTTAAAGAAAGCTGCTGATGTTACTGAAGCAAACATCAATAGACAATATAACGAACTACAAAGAAAAAATGCTAAAAAACCAGGAAACAAAAATAGTTAAGAGGTAATCGATGATAACAGTATTTTTAATTATCTATGTAATTATATTTATATTAGATTACTTCTTACTTAAAAAATTTAAAATACTCATGATCAATGAATATGATTACTTAATTGCCAGATTCAAATTAAAAGATAATGAGAAAGATCGAAAAAGATCAAAAATAATTTGTAGCTTAATTAATGCTTTAATTATATCTTTAGTATCTACATTCATTATATATATTAAATGGTCTTTATATTTAAAATTCCCATTAGCATTTGTATTATTAGTAATTTTAATTTATTCTATCTATGGCTTATATGGAATTATTCTAAGGAGTAAACAAAATGAAAAAAAATCAAAAAGAAACAGTTCAAAAAGCAAAACAAAAACCAACAAAAAATAATAACAAAGTATATTTTATTCAAAGCATATTATTCTCTTTATTATTTCTCATAATTCTTATTTTAAAATTAGAAATGACTTTCAGTTTAGTATTTTTACTAATTAGTATAGCTCTTACCATAATTTATGGATATAGATATTTTAAAGATAATTCCAATGATGATTAAATTCGCAAAATTTGCGAATTTTTTTCTTCTTCGACAAAAACTGACAAAATAAACATAACATGTTTGATATAATACATCTTCAATTGGAGGAATTACTATGCATGAACAAGATTATTTTAATGAAATAAAAAACATTATTGAAAACAGTGAGGTAAATAAAAAAGTCAGAGAGTACAAAAATAATTATGATGATTTAATGGCTAAATGGAATATTGGAAAATTATTAGTTGAGGCTCAAGGTGGCGAAAAAAGAGCTAAATATGGTGATGGATTAATTAAAAAATGGTCAGAAATATTTTCTAAAGAGTATGGTAATGGTTATAGTATAAGAAATATGAAGTATATGAGACAATTTTATACTTCATTTCGAATTGGGCAACCAGTGGTTGCCCAATTAACATGGTCTCATATTATTAAGTTATTACCAATTAAAAATGAAAATGAAAGGAATTATTATATTAATCAAGTTATTTTAAATAATTTGTCTAAAAGAGAATTAATTAATGAAATTAAAAGTAAAGCTTTTGATAGGCTTTCCTATGCTGATAAAGAAAATATTAAATTAATAACTAATGAAGAAAAAAATTATAGTTTAACATTATCTGATATGATTAAAGATCCCATTATTATTAAAACAGATAAAGATATTAATAACTTAAATGAGAAGGCTATTCATAAATTATTAATTGAAATGATTGAAGATGGGTTCTTAGAATTAGGTAATGGTTTTGCTTTAATAGGTCATGAATATCCATTAAAAATAAATAATAAAACTTATCACACTGATTTATTATTCTTTAATTTAGAAATTAATGCGTATGTAGTTGTAGAGGTTAAAAACGAAGAATTTAAACCATCGCAAATAGGTCAAGTAAGATTTTATATGGATTATATAGATAAAAATATAAAAAAAGAACATCATTCTAAGACTGAAGGAATATTAATAGTTAAAGAAAAAGATAAATATGTTATGAAATATATAAATGATAAAGGTATTTATATAACTTCATTTAAATTATTAAATAATATCAAAGAAAAAATATAAATAGTGAAATATTTTTTCTTTTTTAATATCTTCGACAAAAAATGACAAAATAAACATAACATGTTTGCTATAATACATCCTCAATTGGAGGAATTACTATGCATGAACAAGATTATTTTAATGAAATAAAAAGTATTATTGAAAATACAGAAGTAAATAAAAGAGTCAGAGAATATAAAAATAACTATGATGATTTAATGGCTAAGTGGAATATTGGTAAATTACTTATGGAAGCCCAAGGAGGAGAAAAAAGAGCTAAGTATGGTGATAACTTAATTAAAAAATGGTCAGAAATATTTTCTAAAGAATATGGTAATGGTTATAGTATAAGAAATATGAAGTATATGAGACAATTTTATACTACTTTTCCAATTGGGCAATCAGTGATTGCCCAATTAACATGGACACACATATTGCAATTATTACCTATCAAAAATGAAAGCGAAAGGAATTATTACATTAATCAAATTATTTTAAACAATCTTTCTAGTCGAGAATTAATTAATGAAATTAAAAGTAATGCTTTTGAAAGATTATCTTATGCTGATAAAGAAAATATTAAATTAATAACTAATAAAGAGGATAAATATAATTTAACATTATCAGATATGATTAAAGACCCGATTATTATTAAGACAAATAAAGATATAAATAATTTAAATGAAAAGGTCATCCATAAATTATTAATCGAAATGTTAGAGCAAAAATTTTTAGAATTAGGGACGGGTTTCGCCCTTATTGGACATGAATATAAAATTATTGATAATGATTCTACATATAAAATAGACATGCTTTTCTTTAATTATTTACTTAATTCTTTCATAGTGGTAGAAGTTAAAAATGCTTTACTTAAACCACAAGATATTGGTCAAGTTGAATTTTATACTAACCTCATTGATCGTAAGTTAAAACAATCTAATCATAACCCTACCATTGGTCTTATTATGGTTAAAAAGAAAAATAAATTAGTTATGGAATATTCTACTTTAAAAGATAATATTTTTATAACTTCTTTTAATTTAGTTAATAATTAATGATAAATAATCATTGCACTAAAACAATATAATTGCTCTTCGCCACTTACACCAATAGCAACTTGATACTTTATATCAATTACATCAATATCTTTGGCTAAAAAATCATTGATACTCGTTTCTAAATCTCTTTCACATTCTTCATCAATTACTTTTACTTTCATAATATTCACCAATAATAATATAACAAATTTTCCAAGTATATTTTGTCAAAATATAGAATTTAACCTTTAAATAATGAAAAATTGCTATTTCTATGCTATAATTTTTTAGAAGGTGGTTGGCAATGGAAGACAAGATATATATTTTTGGTCATAAAAATCCGGATACTGATAGCGTTTGTAGTGCCATTGGTTTATCTTATTTGCAAAATGCTTTAGGAAATTATAGTGAACCAAGAATCTTATCAGAAATAAATGATGAGACTAAATATGTTTTAAAAAAGTTTAAAATTGCTATTCCCGAAATCTTGAATGATGTTAAACTACAAATAAGAGATATAAATTATCACAAAAATTTTATGGTAAATATTAAAGAATCTGTTTTTAATGCCTTTTTCTTAATGCAAGAAAATAATATGAGTACCATTCCTATCATCAATGAAAACGGAACTTTTATGGGTGTTTTTGCTATGAAAGATATAGCCAAAAAAGAAATTCTAGGCGATAATCATTTTTTAAAAACTAATTATAATCATATTCTTAAAACTATTGATGGCATAGAAATATTAAGATTTGATGAAGAAATTGATGGTGAAATAGTAAATGTTGGCATTAGAAGTTCTTCAGTCTATAATAGTGATATTTTTAATAATCGCACTATATTAATAATTGGGGACAGACATTCCATTATTGAAGACGCCATTAATAAAAAAATAAAATTAATTGTTATCACTTCAGGGAAAAAAATAAAAGATGAACATTTAGAACTCGCTAAGAAAAATAAAGTTAATATTATCTATACTAATAAAAATTCTTATGATACTCTTCTTACGATTAGCTTTGCCAATTATATTGAAAGTTATCGCTATACGAAAGAATTAGTTTGTGTTAGTGAAGACACTTATATTTCAGATTTTAATGAAATAGTTAATAAAACAAGGCATAGTTATTATCCAATTATTGATAAACATAACCATTGCTTAGGTTTAATTAAATTATCTGATTTAAGAGATAGTAATCCCAAATGCGTATTTTTAGTGGATCATAATGAAATGAGCCAAAGCGTTGAGGGATTAGAAGAAGCCAAAATTGTTGGTATTGTTGACCATCATAAATTAGGCACTCTAGGAACGATGGAGCCAATTAATTTTCGAAATATGACGGTCGGTAGCACTTGCACCATTGTTCATGAATTATTTAAAGAAAATAAAATTAAAATACCCGAAGATATTGCATCTTTACTTTTAGCGGGAATTATATCCGATACTTTAATGCTCAAAAGTCCAACAGCCACAAAAATAGATGAACGAGTAGTTAATGATTTAGTTAAAATAACTAATCTTAATCCGGAAAAGTTAGCAATTGAAATGTTTAAAGCCAATGATGTTATAAAATCTAAGAATTTAAAAGAAATAATTTATATGGATTTTAAAACTTTTGTTATTGATAAAACTCTTATTGGTGTAAGTCAAGTAACGACTTTAAATGCTAAAGCTATTTTAAAACAGAAGAATAGTTATATAAGATTTTTAAATAAAGAAGCTAATCATAAAAATTTTGATATTATGGTTTTAGCAATTACGGACATCTTTAAAAATGGCTCTTATATTTTATTTAATGATAAAGCTAAGGACATTCTAAAAGAAGCTTATAATGAGAAAATCCAAGAAGGAGATTTCATCGAAGGAATGGTTTCTAGAAAGAAACAAATATTACCACCAATTATTAGTGTTTTAAAATAGGACTATTAAGTCCTTTTTATATGGTAATTAATAAAATACGTGATATAATAATTTTAAGTAAAGGAGTTATTCTATGGCAAAGAAAAATACATTTCAGCAAAATATTCTTTTCATTATTTTCGCTATTTTAACAACTATTTCATTTACTTTAAATATTTATAACTTAGATAAACTTGTGAAAAATATTTCTTTTACAAGTACTAGTGCTAGTATTGAAAGCAATTTAGCAATGTACGGCCCTTTTAAAGTTGGTTCCTTAATGCTTTTAATTTTAGTCATATTTTTTTATCTTTTATATAAAAGATATTATAATAAAAATAAAAAGAATAGTTTTATTTTTATTATTTTAGCAGCTCTATTCTCTTTATTTATGATATTTGGCTATAGTTATAGTGTTACTAATAGTTGGGATTTAATTTTTGGTAGTATTCCTTTATTCATTTTATCTATTTTTATTTTTAGTGGTTATTTCATCTTTTTTAAAACGATTATCAATTTAATTTATGATTTTCTTATCAAGATAAAATTAGAAGAAAAGGTTTCCCAAAATAAAATATTAAATTATCTTTTTAATGAGCATCCTTTTCGAAGTACTTTTATTATTTTGCTTATTAGTTGGCTTCCTTATATTATCGCTTTTTATCCAGGAATATTATCACCGGATCCATCAAATCAAATTAAGCAATTTTTTAATTTAGATACCCAATATCGGGAGTATGTAGTGATGATTGATGAAAATGTTCCGATTACTAATCATCATCCCGTTTTACATACCGTTATCCTAGGAGGCTTAACTTATCTAGGACGCGCTTTAGGAAGTGCTAACGCAGGAATATTCATGTATTCGATTATCCAAATTATTCTCTTGTTATCCTTGCTTTCTTACACAATTTATTACATGAAGAAGTTAAATACACCATATCTAATTCGAATTATTAGTTTAATTATTTATGCCTTTGTGCCAATTTATCCTTTATATGCTATGTCGACTTTAAAAGATGTTATCTTTGCCATTTTAGTCATCTTTTATATAATAAAATTATATGAATGTCTTAAATATGCTGGTAGTGATTATTATAATAAAAAGAATACATTTATTTTAATTATTTTAATGTTTTTAATTACCCTATTTAGAAATAATGGTATCTATTTAATATTAATGTCATTTCCTTTTCTACTTTTTATTGACCATCAAAATATTAAAAAGATTATCTTTACTTTATTAATTCCGGTTATTTGTTATTATAGTTTTACCAATATTTTGCTTCCCTACTTAAAAGTTACCCCAGGAAGTATTAGAGAAGTTTTATCAATTCCTTTTCAACAAACAGCCAGATATGTTAAAGAATATCCTGATGAAGTAAGTGAAGATGAGAAAAAAATTATTGATAAGATTTTAACTTATGATACTTTATCCGAAAGATATAAACCAGAAATATCTGACCCCGTTAAAAATGCTTTTAATAAATACGCTACTAAAGATGATTTAAAAGCCTATTTTAAAGTCTGGTTTGTGGATTTCTTTAAACACCCTAATGTTTATTTAGAAGCTACAATTAATAATACTTATGGTTATTTTTATCCAGACCAAAAAAAATGGTATGTTTACTTTAATTATGATAAAAGATTAAAAGGAACTGGCGAAATTGATTACCATTACAATAACCTGAAAGGTTTAAGAAAAGTTCTTAGTTCTTATGCTAGTGCCTTCCCTTATATTCCGGGAATTGGTAGCCTTGTCAGTATTGGCTTTTGTACTTGGTTATGTATGATGTTATTTGCTTTTCTCATCAAAGCCAAAAAATATAAATATTTAATCTATTTCACCCCCGTTATATCACTCATCTTAGTTTGTATAGCCTCACCCGTTAATACTTATTTTCGCTATACCTTAGGTTATACATTTGCCATACCCATTTTAATTAGTTTAACTTTAAATGCTATAAATGAATCGAAGAAAGAAGGAAGTAAAAAATGAAAAAAATTGCGGTATTAATACCATGTTATAATGAAAGTCAAACTATTGAAAAAGTTGTTAAAGATTTTAAAGAGGCTTTACCGGAAGCTGATATTTATGTCTATGATAACAACTCAACAGATGGAACTGACAAAATTGCCAAAAAAGCAGGAGCAATTGTAAGATATGAATATCGGCAAGGAAAAGGTAACGTTATTCGGAGTATGTTCAGAGATATTGACGCTGATTGTTATCTTATGATTGATGGCGATGATACTTATCCCGCTATCCATGCCCAAGAAATGTGTAATTTAGTTTTAGAGGGGAAAGCGGATATGGTTGTTGGCGATCGTCTATCTAGTACTTATGCGAAAGAAAATAAAAGATTATTTCACAATTTTGGAAATAACTTAGTTAAATTTCTAATTAATTTAATTTTTAAAACTAATGTTAAAGATATCATGACTGGTTATAGAGCCTTCAGTTATGAATTTGTTAAAGGTTTTCCAGTCTTATCAAAAGGTTTTGAAATTGAAACGGAAATGACTATTCATGCCGTTGATAAAAATTTTAAAATAAAAGAAGTACCTGTAACTTATCGGGATCGTCCAGAAGGAAGTGTTTCCAAACTTAATACTTATTCTGATGGACTCAAAGTTTTAAAAACTATTGAAACCTTATTTAAAGAATATAAGCCTGGGCTATTTTTTAATATCATTGCTTTATTTTTCTTAATAATTACTTTCATTTTAGGCATTCCTCCTTTTGTCGAATACTTTAAAACTGGTTTAGTTTTAAAATTTCCCAGCTTAATTGTTGCTTCCATATCATTAGTTATTGCCTTACTTCTTTGGATTACAGGAATTATTCTGGAAGTTATTGCCAAAAAACATAAGCAAATGTATGAATTATATTTAAATTCTTTGAGGAGACATGATGATTAAAAAATTACTAAATAATAATTTAATAAAACAAATTCTGAAATTTGGCGTCGTAGGAGGTCTTGCCTTTTTAATCGACTATGGTATTTATACTCTCCTTATTTCGGCTTTTAATGTTTATTACATCATCGCTTCCGTAATATCTTTTACCTTATCAGTTATTTTTAACTATATTTTAAGTATTAAATGGGTATTTGATGTTAAGAAAAAGCAAGGGCCTAAAGAATTTATTATCTTTGTTATTTTAAGTGTTATTGGCTTAATATTAAATTCTCTAATTCTTTATCTATCTGTTGAACTAATGCAAATTCATAAATTAATTGCCAAAATTATTGCGACATTTATTGTCATGATATATAACTTTATTACAAGAAAAATATTTATTGAAAAGTAAAAGGAACAATAATCGTTCCTTTATTTTTTAGTGTGAGTTTGTAGATTTAAGATATTATAACTTTTATCATTCCTCCTTACATTATTATCATACTGAATGTTTATGTTAATTTAGTGAGGAACAAAAGAAATTTTAAAGAGGTATCTTAAAATAGAATGTCGACCCTTTATTAATTTGGGTATTTACACCATATTCAAAATTATGCTTACTAAGAATTTCTTTAACAATGGATAAACCTAAACCCGTACTAACAATATTTCTTTGATGATTCTTTTCATTTTTATAATATTTATCCCATATGTAAGGAAGTTCTTCTTTTTTAATGCCTTTGCCAGTATCAATTACTTCAACTAAATAATCTTTTTCTTCTTTAGTTATTTTTATTTTTACGACTTTATCTTTACCAGTATAATTAATAGCGTTATTTAAAAGATTATAGATAACTTGATTAATTTTATCTTTATCCGCATTAACTATAACTTTTTTCGGCATTTCTAAAATAAAATTATAATTTTCTAAATATTCCATAACTTCATATCTTTTAATTATCTTTTTTACTTCTTTAATTAAATCATATTTTTCATAATTATAAAGATATTCATTATTTTGAACTTTGGAAAGTTCTAAAATATCATTAACTAAATTAGTAAGACGATCAACTTCTTCCATAATAATGTTTAAATGTTCTTGCATTTTTTGGGGATCCTTATAAGAAATATCTTTAATCATTTCGGCATAAGCTTTAATCATTGTTAAAGGTGTCTTCAAATCATGGGAAACATTAGCCATTAAATCTCTTTTAATTTCATCACTCTTTTTTAATTCTCTTTGAACTTCTTCAAGAGTTTGAGATAATTCTTCAATTTCTAAAACGCCATTTTTCGGAAATTTATTATCATATTTTCCTAAACCAATATTTTTCGCTTTTTTAGTTATTTCTTTAATTGGTTTCGTAGTTTTCTTGGCAATAAATAAAGATATTAAAACAGAACAACCAATCATAAGAAAAACAAAATAAATTAATTGACCTTTAAAAACTCTAACAAAATTAGAAGCACTCTCTAAATTACTATAGATAAAAACATTTTTATTATTTGTTTTAATCGCATATAATATGCCATTTGTTCTTGTAAGAGGATTAAATATTTGGTAATAGTTACTTATATCTTTGGAACTAATAAAATCATTAATAATTTTATTTAATGTTTTATTTCTATCTTTTAGCATACACCCATTTTGCATTGTATTATAATTAAATGTTACATTATCTTCATTAAAAACACTAATGCATACTTCATTATCGTAAGCTAGTTTTTCCGACAAAACATAAGTGTCTTCATTACTTTGGGTATAAATGCTAACCATTTCATTTAATTTTCTTATTTGAAATTTTTTATATAATGTATTATAGCCCACTGACATATAAAACCAGATAAAAAGAATTATCCCCACATTAAATAAAAGGATAAATAAAAGTGTTTTAAATTCAATACCTTTTAACTTATTTTTTATCTTCAATTTTATAACCCATTCCTCTTACGGTTTTAATGACATCCCGATATTTTCCTAATCTTGCTCTTAAAGTTTTAATATGGGTATCAACTGTCCGATCATCCCCATAAAAATCATAACCCCAAATATTTGATAATAAATTTTCTCGTGACAAAGCAATATTTTTATTTTCTATTAAATATTTTAGTAAATCATATTCTTTAGGAGTTAACATTATCAACTTATCATCGACATAAACTTCATGGGCTAAATCATCGACTTTAATACCTGCCAAAACTAAAGTGTTTTCTTTAGCATTTCGTTTAATAACGGCTTTAACTCTTGCTACTAATTCTTTCGGACTAAAAGGTTTAGTTACATAATCATCAATTCCTAAATCAAAGCCAATAAGTTTGTCATATTCTTCACTTCTAGCTGAAAGCATAATGAAAGGAATATCATGTTCTTTTTTTATCTCTTTGCAAGCCGTATAACCATCCATTTTCGGCATCATAATGTCCATAATAACTAAATCTATAGAATTATTTTTAACTATCTCAATGGCTTTTTCACCATCTTCTGCTTCATAAACTTTAAACCCATCAAGATTTAAATATTCTTTAATAACACTTCTTATTAGTTCTTCATCATCAACAACTAAAATATTCATGAAAACCACCTATAAAAATAGTATAACATAATTGTGATAAATAAATGAAAAATAAAAAAGCCTTTAAACCGTATATTATTTTTCTTTTTGCAATTTCTTTAATTCTTTTATACTTAATTTTGTTATTTCAGAAATATCTTTTAATGGATAGTTTCTTTCTATCATCGAAATAGCAGTATTTTTTATAGTATCTTTAGATGCCATTTTCATACCCTTTTTAACTCCATCTTCGTAAGCATTTCTTCTTATTATTCTCTCCATTAAGGCATCCTCTTCTTCTGGTGTCATTAAATTTGTTATTGTTCCATCTTCATTAAATTTTAACATCTTTTCTTCCACCTCTTTTACTTTCTTATCTTTTTTCGCTAATTCTTTTATCTCTTCTTTATTTGATCCCAGCATTGTTAAGTAGATATGTCTCTTATCTCCTTTGATATTTTTATCATACCATTTTTCCTTATATCCTGCAATATTCACATTGATGATTCTAAAATTTTTCACTAATATCTTTCCTGCTTTATTCCGAAGTAAGTATTCTTCTTTTAAAGTCTTATTTTTCCCTTCATTAAAATTTAAATTGATTTGGATTATTTCTTTTATCTCTATATATTCATTTCCTTTTTCTAATCCTTCTGTATATAATGTAGCATAATAATTTAAATTCCTTTCTTTAATATTTTTATCATAATTTATATTTAATTCGATATTTATTAGAACTCCTTCGGTTGTCTCTGCAATTATATCTAATCTTTTTCCTTTTATTTTCTTATTCTTTATTTTTAATTCACTATTTAAATATCTTTTGACTTTTACTTCTTTTTCTAAGATATCCGACAAGATATTATTCATGATAGTATAATCATTATCATCTACAATAATACTTTTAAAAACTAAATCATATTTTAGATCATAAAATTTTTTATTCACCATAGTGGGCATAATTTCACCTCTTTTCGAGGTCTCTATTTTACGGATATTTTTATTCTTTTCAACACTTTCGACAAACGTTGTCAAAACTTCTATTTTTTCACCAATTTTCGACAAAAAAAGCAGCTTTAATTAAACTGCTTATTCAATAACTGAATTAATATATATTGTTATACTACTAACATTTTTAATACTTGAGTTAGCTTTAATATTTTGAGAAGCGATTAAACCAACTTCAATCTCAGGATTGTATTTGCCATTTTCAGAAGTAGCATATTCAATATTTACTTCAATATTGCGCGCGCTTGCCCAAGACTCTACATCACTTACCATTTTACCCGTAAAATCGGGAACCATTTCATCTTTAATTTCTCCTTTTAAGCCTTTACCTGCAACTTTCACTTCATATACACTATTAGCATCAAAACTAAACTCTTTAATTGGTTTGGCACTTTCTTTTTCTAGATTAATTCGCATCATTTGAACAATGTCATCTAAACTTTTATCATAATAACCTAAAGCCGCACTATAGGTATTAGAACCCGGATTATATACTCTTAAATCGTAAACCTCTAAATAAGCTTTCTCGGCAGTTATAGCCACATTATCCTTTAAAAGACTAATAACTACATCTTTTAAAATGTTATAACTAGAAAGGATTTGCTCTCTAGATAAATTAGTAACTACATTCTTACTAATAGATCCTAAAATATCTTTGAAATCGGTTAAAGTATTTAAAGTCATTAATTTTTTAGCCAAAGCCTCGACAATTAATTGTTGATTTTGAATTCTTTGTAAATCGCCGCCAGGAAGACTATGACGATGTCTTGCATAAGCCAAGGTTTCTTCTCCATTTAAATGTTGGAAACCTTTATCAAGACAAATCATATTGACAAAACTGCGATTACTATCCTGCTCACAGAATTTATAAGTTACATCGACATCAATACCTCCAAGGGCTTCGACTAAATCAACGACACCTTTGAAATTAATTTTAGCATAATAATCGACATCAATACCGGTTAAATCTTTAATCGTATCAATAACACAAGTAACACCACCTGCACTAGAAGAATTTATCTTGGCTTCCTTACCTTTACGACAATGGATAGGAACATATAAATCTCTTGGAATGCTAAAGACTGTTGCATTTAAAGTATTAGGATTAAAAGTAACAAGCATTAAAGTATCCCCATTAAATGAACTTGCCGCATCCATTGTATCTTCAGTTGAATCCACTCCTAGTAAAAGCATCGTAAATGGTTCTTTTAAAGTTTTATTATTTTTTAAACTTAAATCGTTATTCTTTTCTTTGATACTTTTCTTATAAACAATTTTCGTTTTGGTTTCAATATCATGGAAAACATTATCAACATCGTTAGAGCTAAAATAAGCCAAATAATTACTTTGAACAAAAGCCCCTTCAATAATACCATTATATAAATCATATAACATATCTTCGTAAGAAGAATAATCTTTTAATTCATAATCTAGTTTTTTATCTTTAATAATATCTTTAGCTATTTTATAACCTTCAACATCTTCTTCATTATCAATAATACCAACGTTTTTAATCTTCTCTGTTTCTTTTAGACTAATTAAATAACCAGTATAAATTGTATTATCTTTTTCCATTAAATTATCTATTTCACCATAAACGGTATTAAAAACATAAAAGACCACAAGTAGAATAAGGGATATTATAAAGGTCAAAAAAGTAAGTAAAATGAATTTTACTTTATTTTTATTAACCATATATAAATATCCTTTATAGGCATAAAACATACCATATAAAACAACAAAGAAAATAATTAAAATTCGGGCTAGAGTTTCAATCCCTGTTAATTTAATTAATGATAAACTAAATAAAGAAAAAGAAAGGATAAAAAGAACTATTGTAATTAAATAGATTATAAAATTTTTTCTACTAGTATATAATAGTCTTTTTAACCTTCTAAACATCTTTTTATTCTACTCCTTTATAACTTACTACATAAAGGTGTTCATCTTTTAACATCACGATTACTTCACCTTTGTTTGGATAATCTAAATCCTTATCATAATCCCATTCCAGGATTAATTTATAACCATCACTTTCTTCTTTATTATAAGAATATTTTGTCTCTTCTATACTTGTAAGACTAATATTGGTAACTTGCGGATATTCTCCACCCCTAGAATTACCATCTTTACTTTCTAAATACTTATATAATGTATCTTCAACATTTAATTCAAAATTCTCTTCTGCCTCCGGTAAAACATAATCCTTACCACCAACATCATATTTATTATTTTTATTTTCTAAAGTAAATAAATCAATTATAAATAATTCACTTAAATATTCGGCATATAAATTATAATCGATCTCATCTTTGGCTAAAACATCCTTTAATTTAGAAAAAGTATCTTGCATTAATTCTGAATCACGATCTTCTAAAATATAGCCATATTTTTCAATTTTATCTATTTCTTTATAAACTGTTTCGGCTTCACGAGGAACAAAGAGATAAGCCACTAAAACAATTGATATCAGAACAATTAAAACTAAAATAATCCTTAGCATCACCCTAAATCTTTTGCGCATTTTTAATCATCCCTTTTTCTCTCATTAAATAAATCATAAGTAATAATGGCATTGCCCACTTCTAAGGCTCTTTCCGATTGCTCTATAGATTTATTTAAGAATTCGGCATCAACTACTCCTCTTAATTCTTTATATTCGCCAGTAGAATTATTATAATAAACTTCTTTAGTTAAGAAATTACCATTAGGGAATATAACAATATTATTATCTTTAATATTAAAGATATCATGACCTAAAACATAATCATAATCAATATCAAGCATATTAAATAGGGTTGGAGCTAAATCATACATTCCCATAATATTACTATTTTCACCTTTTAAAATACTCTTTAATTTACTATTTTTAGTCCAGAAAATTAATGGTGTCTTTTTATTTAATTGATGATCATAACTATCGTAATTAACATAGGTTGGATCATATTCATCTTTTAATTCACCCGTTATTGGGTCATAATTATATAAGTAATTCATATCTTTATAACTTAATTTAGCATCGTGGTCTCCATAGAAGACAAATAAAGTATTATTAAAATGGTCAGAATTTTTAATTAAATCAATAAATTCCCCTAAAGCTTCATCGGCATAATGGGCACTAACTATATATTTTCCAACATCTCTTTCACATAAATAACATGTACTAGTTTGTTCACCATAACTATCGGTGAAATAATCATTAATATTTAAAGTGAAAGCCGGATTAGGTGCAAATGGGGAGTGATTAGATAAAGTAATAAGGGTTCCAAAATAATTACTATAACTATCTTCAATTGTTGTTAATTTATCTACTGCTTGTTGGAAGAATAATTTATCATTAATTCCTAAACCTACCCAATCGGTATTATTAGGATCTTTACTATCTTGATTAAACTCAAAAGAGTCCCGATAATACATATCTGTATACCCTAATCTTGGATGAACATTACTTCGATTCCACATTGATTGATAGTTACCATGCATACTGAAAGTATAATAGCCTCGGTCTTTTAAGAATTGGGGTAATGCTCTAAAAGTATTATCCGCATAACTAACAAAGATTGGTCCATTAGTTGAAGGCAGTAAACCGGTTAAAGTCATAAATTCAGCATCAGATGAAGTACCAATGGAAACTTGCGGATAGAAGTTACTAAAGAACATACCTTCCTTAGATAATTTGTTTAAATTAGGAGTTACTTCTTCCCCATTGAAACTTAAATCCATTAAGAAATTTTGCATGCTTTCCATATGAATATAAATAATATTATAACCTTCTAAAATACCTGTATATTTATTATTGTTATTATACCAATTAATATCTTCATCATTAAAGTAATCATTCATTAAATTTAAGGCATCATCATAGCCAAATAAACTACTAAGCTTAGGAATAATCGTTTGAATTGCATCATTACCTTGATAAATAATTATTCCAAATCTTTCCACAATATATACTCTATTCCATTGTTTAGAAAGCCTACTATAATCAGAATTAGAAGCCGAAGCAAAAGTATAACCAATAAATAGTAAAGAAACTAATAAAGTGGAAATGAACATTGGCATTTTCTTTTCCACTCTCCCAATTAAATTATAATAAGGAGAAGTTTTTAAAGAATTATGGATATAATAGAAGATTACCGGTTCTAAAACATAAAGAAAATCTATTACCCGAAGTTGCGTATAAACTGAATCGCTTACCGTTTCTAGTTGGGATACTGTAGCGAGTTCTGCCATCGAAGCAAATGAGGCATAAAACATATAATAAATAGAATTAATAATCTCAATTAAAGAAAAAAAGATAAGCCAAAAGAAAAAGTATATAAACTGATTTTTTGGTTTAACTAAATAACCAAAAGATCCAATTAATAAAATCATACCAATATCCGCAATTAAAGGTTTATAAGCCCAGAAATTACCAATGGTAAAATGTCTTACAACCATGGTCCCAATAATCGCTAAAAAGGTATATGATAAAAAAAGTCTATTAGAATAAACATATTTTACAATATTTAATATTATTTTTTTTAGATAATGAGATAATTTTTTCATTTTCTAACCCTTTCAGTTTATATTATACCAATTTTAAAGGGCACTTGTAAATATTTACGTATGTTAATTTAAAAATGATAGATTGATAACTTAGGCGCTTTATGATATATTTAAGATGGGTGTTAAAAATGAATATAGGCAAAATTATTAGTGATATTGTTAAACAAATTTGTTTAATTTTACTCTACTTTTTTTTAGCAGTTTTTCTTCAAGTTATTTTTTATAATTTTTTAACCAGCAAAAATTTAGTTTTAGCTAATCTTAGTTATATTTTAGTAGAGTTAGCTATTATGACTGTTTTCATTATTATATATAGACGTAAGATTGTTCCGGACTTTACTGATTTTAAAAAAAATTGGCAAAAATATTTAAAAAAATATTATTCTTATTGGTTAATTGGTTTATTAATAATGATTGTTAGTAATATTATAATTAGTAGTTTTATTGGTATGCCAGCCAATGAAGAAGCCAATCGAGAACTTCTAAAAATATACCCTGCTTATATAATTATTTCTTCTATTTTTATTGCGCCGATTACGGAAGAGTTAATGACTAGAGCCCCTTTAAAAGATACTTTTAAAAATCCTTGGATTTATATAATTATCTCCGGATTAATTTTTGGCTCTATCCATGTTATGAATGTTATTGAAAGTAAAAATTTATTAGAATTATTATTTATAATTCCTTATGGAGCCCTAGGAGCATCTTTTGCCAAAATATATCATGATTCAAACAATATATGGGTTAATATTACTTTTCACTCTCTTCATAATTTAATCGCCATTCTTCTCATTTTAGGAGGACTTTCATGAAAAAAGCTTTGGTAATAGTTATTTTAACCATTGTACTTCTCTTTTTATATGGTCGTTATATCGAAGTCAAATCTTTTAAAACTCATGAATATACTATTAAAAATGAAAACATTCCCGCCTCTTTTGAAGATTTAAAATTGGTTCAATTTAGTGATGTTTTATATGAACCAGAAACCAGTGAGGCAATATTAAAAAAAGTGACTAAGAAGATTAATGATTTAGATGCTGATATTATTATCTTTAGTGGAGATCTATTTAAAAAAGGTCTAAAATATAAGGAAGATGATTATACCAAAATCAAAAAATATTTAACTGATATGGAGGCAAGTCTTTATAAACTAGCCGTTATTGGGGAAAATGATGAAGAAAATATTCAAGAATATAAAGATATTTTATATGAATCAGGTTTTAATCTTTTAGATAATCAAAATATGCTGTTATTTTATAAAGATGAAGAACCAATTAATATTATCGGAATTACTAATCTAGATGCTGATTTCAATACCCTATTAACTACTGATGTACCTTATAATTATTCTTTAGCTATTTCCCATACTCCCGATAATTTTGACGAACTTATTAAACATAATATTAATACTGTTTTAAGTGGTCATTCTCTAGGAGGAATGGTAAATATTCCTTTTTATGGGGGACTAATCAAAAAAGAAGGGGCCCAAAAATATCTTAATAATTATTATAAAAATGGTAATAATGAATTATATATTTCTAATGGTTTAGGATATGAAAAATTTAATTTTCGATTATTTAATACACCTTCCATTAATATTTATCGTTTTAGCAAATAATTTATTTGCTTTTTTTTAATCTTTAATTTAAAATAAATATTCCTGGGGGATAATATGAAGATTAAAGATCCAAAGCAAGTAACTTTTTTAGACGATAAACTAACGAAGCCTTTTAAACCTGATAATCAAAAGGCTTGGCTTTTAATTGAACCCATATATCATAAAATGATTTACGATATTGCTGGGGAAAGATGGATTTTTAAAGATAAAGGAACCGAGTATTGTTTAAATGAATTACTTGGCGAAACTATATCGAAGTATTTCGAATTACCAACTGTTCATCCCCAAATAGCTTTTTTAAATGACTATTCTGATGATTCTTTAGGAGTTTTAATTAAAATCTTTTTTCAAAGTGATCATACTTATTTTTATATCGATAATTTTCCTCATGTCAGTATCCAATTTTATCATCATAATTTAGAAAATCTTAATTTTTTAAGTACCTATTATAATGATACTTTAGATGATGATATTCCTCTTACCTTAGAAAATATTGAGAAACTTAAAAATTCTTTAAAAAAAATGATTGTCAGAGATTATTTTGCTAATCAACAAGATAGAAGTATCGAAAATTTTATGTTTCAAGAAAAGGACGGCTATGTTTCGCTCGCTCCTTTATATGATCATGAATTTTCTTTTGGTGACTATCCTTATGGTAATTCATTTTTTAACTTAGCTTTATTTGACCCTAGGGTAAGAAAAATAATTAAAGATGATGATGATTTTAAAAAATTGATTATAAGAGGCATGGCTTTAAATATTCCAAGATTTATAAGTCAAGTTGAAGATGAACATCATATAATTTTAGATAGTAATGAAAAAGAAAGAATAACTAAAACTTTAAAAAGGCAAAAACATAAAGTAACTACTTGCCAAAAAGATTTAGGGATTTAAAAAATACGCTCAAAGGCGTATTTTTAAATCATCTTTTGATAATATTCATATCTTTTAATAGCATTTTCTTTTTGATTATTCAAAAGTTCTTCGGCTAATTGTGCATCTTTAATTTTTAAGGCTTTAAATCTAACTTCATTATCTAAAAATTCATGATAGCGATCAAAATCAGGCTCTTTACTATCTAAGTATAACTTTTCTTCTTTGGGATTATAATGCATCAATAATTGATAACCCACATCAACGGCTAGTTTTTCTTCGGAAATTGAACAAGACATACCATCTTTAATTCCATGCTCAACACAAGGTGAATAAGCAATGATAATGGCTGGCCCTTCATGTTCCATAGCTTCTTTAAATACTTTTATAGTTTGCATGATATTGGCTCCTAGAGAAATACTTGCCACATAACAATTTGGATAACTCATCGCAATTCTAAATAAATCTTTTTTATAAGTCTTTTTTCCAAAGTCAGCAAATTCACAAACAGCGCCCATTTTACTACTCTTGCTAGCTTGACCTCCAGTATTAGAATAAACTTCGGTATCTAAAATTAAGCATTTGATATTTTCATTTTGACTCATAACATGGTCTAAACCCCCAAAGCCAATATCATAAGCCCAACCATCTCCACCAAAAGCCCAAACAACACGATAAGGAATATATTCTTTTAAAAGTTCCAAATCTTCCGGAATTTTTTTGCCTTCTAGTTTTTCCGCAACGTCTTTGGTAATCTTAGCATCATTCATATTATTAAGCCATAAATTAAATAATTCTTTGACATCTTCATCCACCGCATTTAAACTCATTTCCATTATTTCTTTAATTTGCTTTTGTTTATTTTGATAAGTTAAATGCATACCTAAAGCAAACTCCGCATTATCTTCAAATAAAGAATTAGCCCAAGGAATACTATAAGGAGTCGATGGAACACTTCCACCATAAATAGAGGAACAACCTGTAGCGTTAGCAATAACTAAAGAGGAACCAAATAATTGAGTTAAAAGTCTAATATAAGGGGTTTCTCCACAACCAGCACAAGCTCCATTAAATCTAAAATGGCTTTTTTGTAAAGAGGCTCCTTTAATATTAAATTTATCTAAATCTTGCGGATTTTCATAATTATCAAAATATTTCTCTACAATTTGCCGATTTTCTGCATTGCCTTTCCCAAATGTTAAAGCATTAGTAGGACAATTCTTGATACATAAACCACAGCCTGTACAATCTTTTTCGCTTATAGCTAAATAAAAATTATAATCTTTAAAACCAATTGCTTCTTTACCAACATTCTCTTTTAATAGAAGAGGTCTTATAACCGCATGAGGACAAACTATATTACATTTTCCACATTCAATACATTTTTCTATATCCCAAACAGGTACTTCATAAGAAATGCCTCTTTTTTCATTTTTACTTAAATCCCAAGGAAAAGCCCCAGACCGATAAGGCACTAAATCACTAACCTTTAAAGTATTACCTTTTAAATGATTTATTTTATCAAAAATATTTTCTTCTTCCTTAACCTCTTCATCTTCATAAGTAATGTTATCTAAACATTTTAAATCATCTAAAGAATCCTGCAAAGCTTTTAAATTATTGTTAATGACATCTTCTCCTTTAGTAAGGAAAGCTTTTTTTATTAACTCACTTACTTTTTCAAAAGACTTATCAATATTTAAAAGATTTAGAATTATTACTTCCATTATTTTATTAATCTTACCTTTAATATTATTAGCAATGGTTATTTTAGTGGCATCGATATAATAAACCTTTATTTTTTTATCTAAAATTATTTTTTTAATTTTATTTGGTAAATAATCATTTAGTTCTGCCTCTTTTTTACTTGTATTAATAAGAAGAATGCCTCCTTCTTTAATACTATCTAAAATATCAAATTTCGTAAAATATTCTTCTTTAGTAACCACTACCATTTCCGGATTAGTGACATAATACGGAGCATTGATTGGAGTCTTCCCCCATCTTAAATTAGAAATGGTAACACCACCACTTTTTTTAGAATCATATTCAAAATAACCTTGAACATAATAATCATCTAAAGAAATAATTTTTAATAATTCTTTACTTGCACTAACCATACCATCAGAACCAAAACCAAATATTTTTACTTCCTGGCAAGGCAAGTTAAGATTATAATCATAAGTTTTTAAAGATAAATTTGTAACATCATCTTGAATACCAATGGTAAAATTATTTTTTAATTCCCCATCTAACATTTTATAAACACTATAAATATCTTGCGGAGTGGTATTTTTACTAGATAAACCATAACGGCCTCCCACAATATTTATGCTTTTAGAAGCAAGCGCACTAACAACATCTAAATATAAAGGCTCACCACTACCCCCAATAGATTTACTTCGATCTAAAACCGCAATATTTTGAACACTTTTAGGTAAGACATCCAAAAGATATTTAGAACTAAATGGACGATATAAATGCACATTAATTAAACCAACTTTTTCTCCTTTTTGATTTAAATCATCCACTACTAGTTTAATCGTATCCGTAACACTACCCATAGCAATAATAATATTTTTAGCATCATGAGCCCCATAATAATTAAAAGGATGATAATCAGTATTCATAATTTTATTTATGGACTCCATATTTTCATTAACTATATCACTCATTTTGTCATATAATTCATTTCGAGCCTCTACAGATTGAAAATAAATATCTTCATTTTCGGCTAAACCATATTGGATACCACAATCAACATTTAAACTTCGATCTTTAAATTCTTTTATTTTATCCCAAGGAATTAATTTTAATAATTCTTCTGTCGGTATTTCAGAAATAGTATTTAATTCATGACTAGTCCTAAAGCCATCAAAGAAATGAATAAATGGAAGACTTCCTTTAATGGCAGATAAATGAGCAACGGCGGCTAAATTTTGGGCATCAAAAACATTAGATGATGATAACATGCAAAATCCCGTATCTCTTGTCGCATAAACATCAGAATGGTCCCCAAAAATTGATAAAGCATGCGTGGCAAGAGTTCTACTAGCAACATGAATTACTCCTGGTAAGCATTCTCCCGCAATTTTATACATGTTAGGAATCATTAATAACAACCCTTGACTTGCTGTAAAAGTAGAAGCAAGAGAACCTGAAAGCAAAGCCCCATGAAGAGTTCCAGCAGCACCTGCTTCGCTTTGCATTTCGATAACTTTAGGTTTGCTATTATATAAATTTTTTAAATCACTATGCGTTAAATAGTCTATATTAGAAGCCATAGGACTTGAGGGCGTTATAGGATAAATACTGCATATCTCACTAAAAAGATAAGCAACTCTACTACACGCTGTATTTCCATCGACTTGTTTTTTCATAAATCATCACCTAGATAAATTATAGAATAATTTAGATATTTTTACTAGTTCAAATCATAAGAATAATCTTTTTTATTTTTAAAAAGTTAAACTAAAAAGGAAGACTTCGCTTCCTAAAGTATTATAAATGGATCATCAATCGTTCCTGAACCATTTAAAGTTATATTTTCGATAGTATAAATTACAGGCCGAACAGATAATAATGTATCCAAAGGAATTCCACCAGGAGCACCATTCGTGCCAGAACACATCGCCTGATATAGGCCAAACTCACGTCGAAAACCATAATGAGTTATTGTCCATTCATTACCATTTGGTGCTTTTGAATCATTATTACTTAAATGTAGCCAACTATTTTTACAATCTCCGTTTCCGGCACACAATTTTCCTTTACCTCCATAAGCAAGATAATAGTCACTTAAATTCGTTAAGCCTGCTTTAGCACTTTGATGTACTGTCCATCTCTCTTGGATATTATCATATTTTATATCTTCATTACAATATGGATCTTCTTGATTAACACAATTGGTGACATGTGATTTTAATGTTCCCGTTTCCATATTTAAAACATAATAATCTGATGGCTCTTTTCCAGTTTCTATTTTATATACTGCTGCTCCATCTTGCCATGCACCTTTAGATGTCCAAACTACGTCTCCTGTCCACCAGGTATGGTCCGCTATTTTATTTTCCCATCCGCTTGGTACATAATATGAATTTTGTAAATATTCTTTTGTTGATATTCTTTTATATAAATCACTTTGGAACCAATTTACATTGTCATTATAATTGTAATGCCATTGCATAGGTTCTTCTAAGGCTTCCTTTTTAATAAGTTTAAGTTGGCCTGCTTTGGTGTTGGTGGCGCCATCATTATCTGTGGCATATCCTATTATTCGGTACATGTATCTGTCGATGTTTTTAGTACATTCTTCTGTAATGCTTGTTCCAAAACAGATATAATTATTTGTTACATCTGTATATGTTCCTTGAAATCTTCGAAGAACATCTTCACGTGCTTTTACATCTTCTTTATTCTCTAATGAATTACTACTTAGTCTTTCTATTCTGGTTACCGCATCTTCTCCCTCGACAAAGTATAAATAACAATAGATGGTATCTTTAGTGGTTATGGTTGCGGTATGATTGTCATTGTTAAAACTTATTACTTCACTCTCTTCTATGTCTCTTCCATCATTACCTATACATAAAGACCCTGCATATTTGTATGGCGATTCTGGCCAGGTGTTTTTATCTGATGGTTTATATGTATTGTCTTCTTTTCCCTTTAACATAATGGCAAAGGTGTTATTTCCTTTTATCTCTTTCGTTTCTTCTTTGGTTTCTATCTTGTCTATCTCTTTATTACTTAATGCAGTATTATAATTTATCATTATTAATCCTATCTCTATTATTATTAATATCACAATTATTATCTTCTTCATTACTATCCTTCTTTCTTATTAAAGTATGCATAACAAGTATTCATTCCGTTTGTTATATAATTAAAACTTTTGGTATTGGTATCATATATTACTTGGGTTGTGACATTATTATCTAAACATATTGATGTGTCGTATGTGTATTCTTCTTCACTTGGGATACTATTTACTACTATGTATTTCTTTCCATTATATTCTTTATATCCTTTGGCATCTTCTACTAAAGCATAAGTTATGATATCCGCATTCTTTTTCTTGTCATAATATATCTTACATACTATTTTATTAGGAATGTTTTCACTGACATTTATCACTATTGTTCCATCACTCTTTATTGTGTAATTACTATAACTGGCATCTTTAGGATTACATTCTGATTTTTCTTTATTTACTTCATATCCCATTACCGGTGTATTTTGCACTATATGATATCGGTATTTGATTTCAGCGTCTTCCATATATAATACCAGATCTATATCATACTTTAATTTCTCTTTGGGTAATTCTTCTACTGCAAAGTTACCTATAGTTGTATTTATTAAGGGTAATTCATTATTATTACCATAATAAGCATAAGTATTTTTTATTACTTTACTTATGACTGTTATCATTACTATTACTATTAAACTTATTATTATTACTTTTTTCTTATCTATTTTCTTTTTCATTCTTTCCCTCTTTATGTTTTTGTTGCAAATATCGAAAAATAATGATATATTTTACGGCACATCTGTCGTATTTTAAATATATCGCAAAAGAACAGTTATGTCAATAAAAAATACGTCCACTTGGACGTGTAAAAGAAATAATAAATATGACATAATTGCCGTAGGTGATAACATGTTTAAAGAATATCGAAAAGCCAAGAAATTAACTCAAGAAGAGCTAGCGGAACTAGCAGAACTTGATACAAGAACAATTCAAAGAATCGAAAATAAAGAAAGAGAGCCATCAATTGAATCTTTCAAAAAATTAATCAAAGCCCTTAATATTAAAGATAAAGATATTTTAGATTATTTAAAAAAATAATTTTAACCATATAAAAAGTTCCCCATCAGGAACTTTATTTATTTAATAATTCTTCTATTTTCATTAGACGATTATATTTGGCTATTCGTTCACCTCGACAAATAGAACCCGTTTTAATAAAAGGTATACCAAATCCTACGGCTAAATCGGCAATAAAAGTATCTTCCGTTTCGCCGCTTCGATGGCTAATAATTGTCTTATAATTATTTTTCTTCGCGGTAATAATAGTTTTAGTCATTTCAGATATAGTTCCAATTTGATTTGCTTTAAGTAAAATAGCATTTCCTGCATTTACTTTAATTCCTGCTTCTAAGAGATTAGAATTAGTACAGAAATAATCATCACCAACAAGCATTATTTTATCGCCAATTAACTTAGTTAATACAGCTAGGCTTTCTAAATCATTTTCTTGGAAAGGATCTTCAATACTAATGATAGGATAATTTCTAACTAAATCAATATAATATTTTATTAAATCATTAGCGTTTAAATAAGTATTATCTATCTTATATACGTCTTTGCTTTTATCATATAATTCTGATGCAGCGACATCTAAAGCAATCAAAATATCTTTGCCGGGATGATAATTCGCTCTATTGATGGCATCCATGATTAAGTCTAAAGCTTCCCTAGTTTTTCCTAAATTAGGGGCAAAACCACCTTCATCACCAACTCCCGTAGAATAGCCTTTTTCTTTTAAAATATTTTTTAAAGTATGGAAGATCTCACTAGCGGCTTGAATTCTTCTAGCCTCACCTTTCATAATAGGAACAATCATAAATTCTTGAATATCTAAATTATTATCAGCATGAACTCCCCCATTAATGATATTAATCATCGGAATAGGTAAAGATACTTTACCATATGTTATATATTCATACAATTCTTTATTTTGTAATTTAGCTAAACATTTTAAAGACGCTAAGGAAACCGCCAACATAGCATTAGCCCCTAAATTACTTTTATTAGGAGTACCATCTAATTTTAAAAGGGTTTTATCAACAAATACCTGGTCGATTTTTTGACCAATTAAAGCATTTCTAATTATTGTATTAACATTATTAACGGCCTTTAATACCCCTTTGCCCATATATCTATTCAAATCATTATCTCTTAGTTCTAAAGCTTCTCTAGACCCGGTTGAAGCGCCACTTGGAATAGATGCTACCGCATTTATATTATTAGCAAGAATCATTTCAACTTCAATAGTTGGATTACCTCTACTATCAAGTATTTCTCTTGCATGGATATCTTTTATATTCACACTACATCACCCTATATATTTAGTATACCCACATTATTTTTATTTAACAATAGAAATAAAGTTTTAAATTTTAATCTTTACATAATTTTAAAGCATCAAAAAAGTGGTTGAACCACTAATTTAAGCTAAAAAGTAAGAACTTCTTTTTCTTAGCAAAATAACATTTATAATATTTAATAAACCAAAGCCTAAATAACTTATACCAATAGCGCTTATTACGCCATCACCTTTAGCAAACATAACAACGATACCAATTACAAGAATTAAAATACCTGTAGCTAAAGTAATTAGCCAACTTGATTCTTTATATCTTTTTAAGCAAAGTGAATAAGTAATTTTTTGAGCACTACAAATAAGAAAATAAATTCCTAAAATGATTGGTAAAACTTTATATAAAGCACAAGCAAGAATACCTAAAATAAGTTCTAAAGCTCCAAAGATAATATTAAATCTAAATAATATTAATTCATCTTTCTTAAAATAAGAAAATAGTGTAGCAATACCCCATAGCATCAGAATTACACCTGTGATAATAGCTACTGTTAAATGCTTCATTGTGACATTTGTAAAGAAAATTAAACCTAAAAGAACATAAATTACTGATAAACCAAGTTCCATTAAGGTAACCGTATTAAATATACCTTTTACTTCTCCTAAAACTTTTTCAAACATTTTTACTTCACCCTAAATTAAATTATACTAGGATTTACTTTCTTAATCAAGAAAATTATGTTAAAATATTAGGAAAGAAAGCGGTGAAGTTATGCATATTCAAACATTAGGAACCAGAGAATTTACAGAGTTTCAAGAAAATCATCCTTTATCAAATTTTTATCAAACTATTAACTATGCTTTATTAATGGCGGAATGTGGTTACGATTATGATTTAGTTGGTCTTGTAAATGAAGAAAATGAAATCCTTGCTGCTTCCCTTATTTTACTTAAACCGATTGGAATAAAATGTTATTATGGTTATGCTCCTAGAGGTTTCCTAATTGATTATCAAAACACAGCTTTAGTTGAAATTTTTACCAAAGAATTAAAAAATTATTATTACGAAAAAAATGTTATATTTATTAAAATAAATCCGAATGTCAAAGCAGCTACAATTGAGACTAAGAATTTTACTAAAATACCGAATGAAAATGAATATGTACCCGATATTTTAGCTAATAATGGTTATAAAAGATTAGCAGACAATCTTTATTTTGAAGCTCAATTACCAAGATTTAATGCTATCGTTAATCTACGTGAATCTGAACCTCCTCTATTTTCTAAAAATACCAAAAATAAAATCAGAAAAGGGATTCGCAAAGGGTTAAAATTTGAAAAATGTGATAAAGAAAAAATAAATATTTTTTATGAACTTATGAAAAATAAAAAAGATAATAGTGAATATTATTATCAAGACTATTATACGGTATTTGCCAAAGATGACGCCATTGATTTATTTTTAATATCTATTGATTACGATAATTTTTTACAAAATAGCCAATACTTTTATAATGAAGAATCCGAAAAAAATAATCATTTAAATAATAAATTAGCTAGTAATGGTAGTGAGCGAACTATTAATGCTAAAATGCAAAGTGATAAAGTTATGCTAACATATAAAAATGATATTATGGAAGCGACTAAAGGAATTAATGAAAATAAAAAAGAATATATTGCTGGGGCTTTAGTGATTAAACATAATAAGACAGCAAGTATAATTTTTAGTTCTTATGATAAAAAATATAAGCGTTTTGCCCCTAACTATTTTCTTCATTATAATTTAATTAAATACTATCAAAATGATTTTGAATTTTTAGATTTAAATGGGGTTGTAGGAAATTTTAAAGAAGATAACCCATATTCGGGATTAAATAGATTTAAATTAAGTTTTAATCCTGAAGTATATGAATATGCTGGAGAATATGATTTAATTATTGATGAAAAAAGTTATGAAATATTTTTACATAATGGAGTTCTAGCTAAAACATTTAATAAAAATGATATTTTAAAAAATAATTAATAAAAAAAGCAGCTAATTATCTAGCTGCAATTTTTATTAATTTAGCATGAACTACTAATTTCTTTTCACTACCATGACAAGTAGATAGAGTTAAAACTTTATCATTAGAATTTACTGATGTTTTAAAGTCAGTATAACTTCTACCTTTAATTTTGTCTAGGAATTCTTGGAATTGAGCTTCACTAGAGAAGTTTTCATCTGTCCAAATATAATCGTTAGTAGTTGGAATAGTATAAACACTAAATATTTGCCATAGAGTATTATATTTTTCAGAAGACATTTTAATAATCCGATTATCTTCAACATTATACCAATCTTTAGTTAATAAAGTTTTTAAACTACCAAACATTGTTTTATCTTTCATATTATGAGCATATATTATCGTATTTTTACCATAACTATTTTTATCATTACGATAATCCATAAATACCCAACCAGCTCGATTAGAACTTTTATCAAAAGCATGAGTTAAATAAAAATCATTATCAGTTGTTTGAACAACGGGATAATTAATATTAGTTCCCCCAACAGTAAGCCATCCGGCAACATCACTATTTTTATTTTTTAATTCTGTAAAATCAACATCCATTAAATCCATTTTAATATAATTCGAATATGGACTATCTTCACCATCATCACTTGGAATAATTTCTTCTTGATTTTCATTTTTTCCTATATTGGCATCAGTTTCATAATCTTTTATTTGGGCTTTAGTTCTAGATGAGTCAATAAAATAGGTAACAATTTCATAACCAGAAAAGATTAAAACTGGAATAGCAATAAATAATATTAATAAAGAAATGGTTTTTTTCTTCATTCTTATTTTTTTACCACTTTTTTTAGGCTCTACTTTTTTTTCAATTTTTTTACTTTTTTCCTTCATTAAAAAATCACCACAATATATATTATACACATAAATATATGAAAAAACAATATTGGATATTTGTATTATTTAGAATATTTTGGTAAAATAATAAAGAATTGTGGTGGTTTATTATGCAAAAATTTTATAAATTAATGAGTGATAAAATAAAAGATGCTTTATTAAAAAATGATTATCAAGTTAATGAAGTTATAATTTCTGAATCAAATCGGCCGGATTTAGGAGAATTTCAATATAATGGTGCCATGAATTTAGCCAAAGAATATCATAAAAATCCTGTTTTAATTGCTAATGAAATAAAAACCACTTTAGAACAAGATCCTTTTTTTAAAGATATAAATGTAGCTGGACCAGGCTTTATAAATTTAAGTATTAGTGATGATGCTCTTTTAAAATATATTAACAATCCTGATTTCTCTTATCCTAAAAATGATAAATTAATTTTTCTAGATTATGGAGGAGCTAATGTTGCTAAAAGTCTTCATGTCGGCCACCTAAGAAGTGCTAATATAGGTGAAGCTTTAAAAAGATTATGTAATTACTTAGGATATAATACTTTGTCTGATACCCATTTAGGAGATTGGGGACGACCTTTAGGGCTTGTTATTTTAGAACTTAAAAAAAGAAATCCTTCTTGGGCCTATTTTGATGAGAACTATAAAGGCGAATATCCAAAAGTTGGAATAACTAGCGCATTACTTGAGGAAGTTTATCCTTATGCTTCCCTAAAGGCTAAAGAAGATGAAGAATACTTAAAAGAAGCGCAAAAAATGACCAAAAGCCTTCAAGAAAGAAAACGAGGCATCTATGCTCTATGGCAAGAAATAATGGAAGTTTCTAAAAATGATATTAAAGAAATTTATAAACGGCTAAATACCCATTATAATTTATATAAAGGTGAAAGTGATGCTGAAAAATATGTTCCCGAAATGCTTCTTTATTTAGATAAACAAGGCGTAGTGGAAGAAAGCGAAGGAGCAAAAGTCATTCCAGTATCTCTTCCTGATGATAAATTAGAAGTTCCTCCAATGCTTCTTATTAAAAGTGATGGGGGTATTCTTTATAGTACAACCGAACTAGCCACCATTTATGAAAGAATGAAAATTAATAATCCTGATGAAATTTGGTACATTGTTGATAAAAGACAAGAACTACATTTTAAACAAGTATTCAGAGCGGCTTATAAATCCAAAATAGTAAGTGAAGATAAAAAATTAGTTTTTGCCGGTTTTGGAACAATGAATGGCAAAGATGGCAAGCCATTTAAAACTAGAGATGGTGGAGTAATGCGATTAACCGATCTTTTAGAAAGTGTTAAAGCCGAAAGTTTAAAAAGATTAAATGATAACATTACAGAAAATAGAGAAGAAATTGCCGAAGATATTGCCATTTCAACAGTTAAATATGCAGATTTACTTCCTAATAGAGAAACAGATTACAATTTTGATTTAGATAAATTCTGTTCTTTAGATGGTAAAACTGGTCCTTATATTTTATATTCTACAATTAGAATGAAATCTCTTTTAAAGAAAGCTAAAGAAAATAATTTTAAATATGAAAAAATGACAATTATTAAAGGAAATCATACAAGAGATTTAATCTTATTATTAACTAATTTAGATAATGTTTTAAATAATGCTTTTAATTCTAAATCATTAAATGATGTTACAGATTATCTTTATAAATTGGCTACTTGTTTCAACCGCTTTTATACCGAAAATATTATCTTAAAAGAAACAAATGAAAGTATAAAAGAATCTTGGTTATATTTAATTAGTATCATTTATAAAGTTAATAATATTTTACTCGATATCTTAGCTATAAATGTTCCTGATAAAATGTAAAAAAGCACCTTAAAGTGCTCTTTTTTATTGATTTACAACTTTCGTTTGTGATAAGAGTTCATGAATTCCTCTTTTATCTTTACGAGTAAAAATTACCACAAAATTAACAATAGCAAATATTAAAAACGCATAACTAACAACAGTATTTACCATCATATAATTTTTAGCTTTAATAATAAAGACTAGTATAGTGCTTAAAATTAATGGAATGATACTTCCTACATAGATATAAAAACTAAACAAAGATCTTATAAAATATTTTATGATACTTGGGTCTTTATCATCCTTACTAACTACTTTAATTTTCATGATTTGTTTTCCAATGGTAGCGCCATGATTATATTTTTGAAATACAACAAAGTATAAAATTATGACAACAATTATGGCAATATTAGAACTAACACTATATTTGGTTAAATAATAATAGTTATCTTTATTTAGTTCAATCATTTCATTTTCATTAATATCACCTTTATAGTATTTATCTAAAACATCACTATATTTTTCATAAGTTTCGGTATATTTATCATAATAAGGATTAATAAATCTAATGCTTGTTACTAATGAAGCTACAAAGAAAACTAATAATATATCTAACAAATATGCTATAATTCTTTTAGATATTTTTACATCACTCACACTATTCATAATTAACTCGTTTCTACATTAGATGTTAGTTTAGCAGAGACTGTATCTTCCTTGCCATTTCTAACATAAGTAATCTTTATAGTATCACCTATTTTATGTTTATATAATTCATATCTTAAATATGCCTTATTACTAATTTCTACATCATTTATTTTCGTAATGATATCACCAACTTTTAATTTGGCTTTTTCAGCAACTGAACCGGTATCAATATTATTGATAATAACACCACTAGTAATACCTTCAGGAATATAACGACTATATAGCGGAACACTTAAGGCATCACTAACATTAATCATTCCAACCCCTAAGTATGGATATTCAGATGATTCACCATTAATAAACGCTTCGGCTTTTTCAATAACACTCTCTATTGGAATAGCAAAGCCCATGCCTTCTACTCCCGTTGATTTTATCTTCGCTGAAATAACACCAATTACTTCGCCATTACTATTACATAATGGTCCGCCAGAGTTACCACTATTAACAGCAGCATCAGTTTGTAAAACATTAATGATAAAATCACTACCACTACTACTTGATAAAGAAACCGGAACTTGTCTTTCTTTACCAGAAATAATACCTCTTGTAACAGTCCAAGAATAAACATTATCTAAAGGAGCTCCAACCGTAAATGTTGTATCCCCAACTCTTAATGTTTCAGTTTTTCCAATAGTAACAGGTTCTACCCCATCTTTAGCTTTTACCTCTAAAATAGCAATATCAGCATATTTATCACTACCAAGTAGTTTAGCTTCAATATTTTCTCCATCTTCATAGGTAATTTTATAATTGTCACCATCAGCAATAACATGATGGTTAGTAACAATATAAAATTTATTATCATCTTTTTTATAGACAAAGCCACTTCCAAAGGAATATAAACTATCACCTTTATAATTAGAAACTATAACTACAGCATTATATACTTTTTCAACTGCATCCGCAATTCCTTCATCAGTTACCGTAACATCTCTTTCTATTTTAGTTACAGTTTCTTGAAATATTGCCGGAAATTTGTACATTATACCATACATTAAAAATACTCCAAATAAAATTCCAAATATTGTATAAACAATTAATCTTGTTTTGCTTTCTGCTTTTTGTTTCATTTTATTTTACCCTCACAATCTCTTTATAATTTGCTGGAAATCCCATTTCATCTAAAACATCTGTAATCATTATTGATTCTAATTTACCATCTAAAATATCTAATTCATAACTTATTTCATTCATCATTAAATGAAAATCATCTTCTTTCAATATTTGTTTCAATATTATTATAATCGCAAATAAATCATTTACTCCATAAATGTATTCACCATCCTCATTTTTTTCAATATTTAACAAATCATGATATTTCGTATGTTCAATTAATTTATGAGTTCGATTATTAAAACACATATCTTCATGAGCACATAAATTTCGATAATTTGCTAAAATCGGTAAATACATAATTAAACTACGAACCGACACGCCATAAATTTCGGCTATTTCTTCTTGGTCTTGTTTTTGTAAAACTGAATATAATTCGCCCACAATACCAAAAGATAAAACTTTAACAACAACCCAAAGAGGAATATAGCCATAGTTGCTTATGTAGTGACTAGTAGCGGCATGCTGCTTACCATTAACATTAATTTGCCTTTTCATTTTTCTAAGCAAATCATTAATTTGTCTAGCTTTAGTATAATCTTGAACAAAATTATCGGCATTTAAATAATGTTGTTCTTTAAAACCATGATTTTTACTCATTGTATAAGAAAGGATACTTTTAAGGTTATTTTCAACAATTAAAATATTTTTAAATAAAATATTTCTTAATTGTCTATCAAAATTAAATAAGCCATACAATTCGCGGAAATTTGTTCCCGGAATAAATTTTCTACTACCATCACTTTTGAGAAATAAATGTCTGTAACCACTTAAAAAGAAATAATTTTCTCTTAAAAGAATTTCTTTGGCACTTATCTCATCATCTATAACGAGTCCCTTATGTCGTAGAAGTTCGATTTGTTCATCGAGATTTTTAAATGTCTTAGACCCCATATTATTCACCTATTAAATTATAACATAAGAAACAAATTAAATATATCTATTTTTAGTGTATTTTTAATATATTTTTGGTGACAATTTAGTGAATTTAAAAGTTAACTGTATTGTTAATAACTATCATCACTAGAAAAAGAAAAACAAAATTTATTATTTTGCTTCAAGTATTTTTAGTCCTTCTTTTTCTATTTCTTTTAAGGATTTTTTAGGAGTTGGTAAATCTTCAGGCATTGTTCCTCCAAGCATCTTAATTGTGTCTCTTATAGCTTTCCCAACTCTATAATGGGTATTAGAAGCCACTTGCTCACTTGGCAGTTCTTGTTTTTCAAGTAAAGCTTCAGTTTGCGTAATTCTAAAAACATTAGCTCCTAATTCTACACTACTCATATTATCTAATATTTCTTCCCGGTAACGAAGTCCTTTTCTTTTCGCTATATCATCTGCTGTCTCTCCATTATATAATCCTTTATAACCTTCATTTGTAAATTTATCAAAATTTTTTACGCCTTTTTCTTTAGCGATTTTATAAAGAATTTTATTTCCATCTCTTGTCTGCTTACGTCTATATAGTCTTTTTTCATCTTCTGTTAATAAACTATACTCTTTTTCATTAATTTCTTGTTTTCTTGTTTGCACCGCAAAATATGTTTGAGCAAGAGCAACAACTCTTTTTCTACTATCCCCATTTTGAGCAATTAAATAACATGCATATCTTGATAGTTTATAATCTTGAATGGTTTTAACGGCATTTTTAGGCATACTTATCGTTTTGGCGGCGCCGCCAAAATGTTCATCAATATGATTGCCACTTAACTCACAAGCACTTTGAGCTTTTTCAATAACATGTTCAAATTTTCTCCATTCTGTATAATCTAAGGCTTTTTGTAATTCCCTTGCATACCAATATTCATGACCATAGTCATCAAGATGTCTAATACTTTCAAATATACTTTCATTGTATTTTTCTAAATTTTTTTCTTCTTTCATTTTTCTCACCCTCCTGAACTATAACTCAATATTATCATACATTAGTTTGATATGCAACTATTTTTTTAACATTTTTTAATTTTTTAAATTATTAAAATAATCTATCATTTGTAAGATAATACTATGCCACTAGCAATAGACTCAGCTACTTTTTTCTGATAAGAACTATTGATAAGAAGTTCTCTTTCAGAAGGATTAGATAAAAAACCACATTCAATTAATACTCCTGGAACATTTAATTTATTATACATATAAGTATTACTAGGTATCTTTTTAACTTCTCTATTCCCCTTTAAATCTTTATTCATTTCTTCTTGAATAACTTTAGCTAATTCTTCATTTTCTTTATTATAAAATACTTGAGGTCCTTTATAATTACTATCACTTAAATAATTAATATGAATACTAACATACATATCTGCTTTACTTTCATTTATCTTTTTTATCCGGTTATCAAAATCACTTCTCTTACGATAATTAGCCCTTGGAGTTGATAAATCATAGTCATCATCGCGTGTTAAAGAAACAATTGCCCCTTCTTTACTTAACTCTTCTTGCAAATATTTACTAATGGCTAAATTAATATCTTTTTCATATATTTTCCCATAACTAGTGCCAACATCTTCAGCCCCATGTGCAGGAATAGGAAAAGTCCAAAAATATCATTATTTCTTAAAATTCAATGTTCCATTCTATTTCTATAT
>CANRJV010000002.1 GCA_947631045.1 uncultured Bacilli bacterium | reverse complement strand
TCAGCATTTGGATACATTCTAAATTTATAAGCTCGATTTACTAACACAACCATTACCTCCTAGATGATACAATTATATTATACGAACAAACGAATGTCAATGTGTATTCCTCTTTTTGCGTGACTTTCCTACTATATAAAAATAAAATCTAAATATAATAATGAAAAATACTTTTTTTCGGCTTCATTTTTACATTTAGTATTAAAGTTAATTAACTTATAATTGTATGACATAACTGGAATCATATTATTAAAATTAATTACTCCAATCAATTCTTTTTCTTTTTTGCCATTTTGCTTAAATTCATTTTCTATCTTATGAAAATCAATACTGTTATTCATTTTTTGGTGCTTAGTTTTAGGACTAGATAAAGGAGCAAAGTATTCTATATCGCCTATTTTAAATAATACCCCCCCCCATATAAGGTCTAATCTTATCATGATTTATACATACTCTCTTATCAAATTTTCGCAAATAATTATAATAATCTTCATTAAGTTGAACAATTTTTACATTTTTCATTTTTTTTACCTCCCTCGCAAATATTTGTTTGTAAAGTTTTTTTGCGTTATTTCAAGAAAAAAATACTAGTAAAATACTAGTACCTTTTATTATTCCCTTTTAACGGATGGGGTTTCCTCTTTTAAGAATTAATTACTTAATTCAATAATATTCTATCTTATTTTTCTTTTTATGTCAATTATCGAAGATTTATACGAGTCAGTTTTCTTTCAACATCTTCTTTAGATATTAAATTTTCTTCTTCAGAAAATGGTAATTTTTCATAGTTTAATATGTATGGTTCTAAATTGTCACTTGTTTCAGAAAAAGATAAACCATTATCATAACATTCAATTATTGTTTTGAAAACATCATATTCATTGCCAGTAACATTATAATTCATACCCATTTCTTCATATTGTAATTCACCATTTATATAGGTAGTTGGTTGACGAAGTGTCATTACTAAATTAACACTCTTTGCCTTATAATGCAATTGATGCACATATTGGCTATCTAATTTAGATTCTTTTGTAATGTCTATTCTTACATTTTCATTTTCAGAAAAAGTTATGTGTAATGCTCTTGCATAGTCTTTATTAGCAGAATCAGGAGTCGAAATTGTTAATGTTCCCTTAGAAGGATTCTTGGCAATAACTATATGACTACTATGATCACTATTACTTAAATAAATACGATTTTCTTGTCTTTTATTAATTTCATAAGTAACATCCTTAGATAAAAGAGCTTTTAATACAGCGAGAACATCTTTTTTATAATCAGCAGATACATTTAAAGCCGCAATTACTTCGTTAGTTAATTCTGTATAATCTTGTGTATTATCAGGATTTGTTAAAACTTGAGAAAGACACTCAATATAATCAGCCTCTTGATATAATGGCTCACTTATTTTTAGAGATGAATTTGGTGATTTTACTAAATTCGTATTTAAATTACCATAGCCAACAGCGCTTAAGCCAGTAATTCCCGCTAAAAGACCCGATTTAAGGCGATAAGCATTTTGATATATAGTTAATGTTGAATACATTTTTAATAACTTTTTCTTTAAATTATTCATTATATTTTCCCCCTTTTTTAGTGAGAAATATTATACCACATTTGAAATTTATGTCAAGTATTCTTCCAAGAAAAAAGAGCCAGGCCCTTTTAATCTATATAAAACATTATATAATGTATTATATTTTATGGCTTGTACTCTTTTACAATGTAGTCATTTTTTCTCAATTTTAATAAAATTGTTCCACTAGTTTGGGTATTTAAATACTTAATATTTAATTTTTCTAAATTTTCTATTGTTTCTTTCGAGGGATGATTATACATATTATTCCGCCCACTCGAAATAATGGCTAAATTAATCTTAAAGTTTTTTAAAAATTCTTCACTACTACTCGTCTTAGAACCATGATGAGCTAGTTTTAAAAAATTACCTTGCAAATTATAATCTTTAATTAAATTTTCTTCAATAGATTTAGAAATATCACCAAGAAAAAGAAAAGAATAATTATAAATTTTTAAATAAGTAATAATACTGCTATCATTTTCATTAGCACTAAGATAATCATTAATGTTCTGAAAACTAAAGTATTTACTTTGATATTTATCATTAACTTTTCCGCTTTCTCTAATCTTTTTTTCTAAATTATTATCTTTATTATGGTTAAGAATAATATTATTAACTCTAAACTTATCTAAAAGATATAAAGTCTCTTTAGCATGATCAACATCCCCATGCGAAATAATTAATAAATCAATTTTATTAATCCCTAAACTTTTTAAAAAAGTAATCGTATTTTTAGAAATATGATAATTATCTTTAAATGTTCCACCTGTATCAATCATTATAACTTCTTCTTTATGAGGACTTATAAGTAAAGAACTATCCCCTTGACCAACATCTAAATAATAGACATAATAATTATTATCTAATTTGGGAATTAAAACATTTACAAAGACAATAAAAGTTAAGATTAATATTCCTTTGGATTTATGATATTTTACAATAATCAAAATTACTAGATAATATAAAACAATTAAAATAATGGGCATTTTCGGGATTAATAAAGTAAGACGATAATTATAAAAAAAGATATTAAGACTCTCTAAAAGAGTTAAAAATACTTTTAATATTGGTAATAACGGAGAACAAATAAAGGTAATAATACTTAAAGGAAAAATTATAAAGCTTACTAAAGGTACAAATAATAGATTCAAAAATAAACTAAGAAAATTTATCTCATAATTCATATTAATGGCTATTGGTAAACTCACTGTTAAAGCAATAAAACTTATTTTAAAAATCCTTTGAAGATAATTACCCGTTATTTTTTCTTTAAAGAAAAGTAATGCAAAAGCAATACTATAAGAATATAAAAGACCAATATCATAAATCATAAATGGCTCAATTAATAAAATAATGGTAAGGCTTAGAAATAAAATCTTTTGATTATCTAAATCAATCTGTAAATTTTCAAAAAGATATTTTAAGCTATAAAACAATACCACTCTTAAAACCGAAGCTGTAAAATTAACTAAGAATGAATAAAAGCCTAAAAAGGCAATTATAAATCCTTTTTTAAATTTAAAGTTTTTTAATATTTTATTTAATAATAAAATAAATAAACTAATATGCATCCCTGATATCGCAAAAAGATGCATTATTCCATTAACTCGGTATATATCTTTTAAATCTTCACTTAAATAATCTTTATTTCCTAAAATAAATAAATTTAAATAAGTTTTACTTAAATTATCATTTTTCGTAATTCCATCTATTCTTTGATAAATTAATTTTTTGATTTTAAAGAATAGATTTTCATCTTTTAAAATTTCTACTTCTTTAACATTATAATTTAAATAAATTCTTTTATTATATAAATATTTTTGATAATTAAAAGTATTGGGAATAGTATTATTGTAAATTGGGATGATACTTCCCTTAACTCTTACCTTTTTCCCTAAGTAATCAGCAAAATTAATATCATTACCATAATAAACACATCTTGCTTTTTCCCCTCCTTTTAAAATAAAACTAATATTATCTGCATTAAAATTTATATCTGTAATTATCCCTTCTAAATAATCAGGATTAGGATTAGAAGTTTCATATCTAATAACAATAGTATTTAGAAAAATATAAATAATCAGAAAGATAATTAAGAAATAGTAAAACCAATTAGATTGTAATATAGTTCTTAATTTTTTCAAATAAAGCATTGCCAATACCCTTAACGTTTTTTAAATCGTCTAGTTTTTTAAATAAACCATTATTTTCCCGATACTCAATGATAGCTTTAGCTTTAGCTTCCCCAATGTAATTAAGACTCATTAGTTCTTCTTTACTAGCGGTATTAATATTTACTAAATCATTGTCTTCCTTTAAAACATCTTTGGTATCTTCATTTTCCCAAGTATCTTTAGTATAGGTTTCTTCACTATGATCGGCGATGATTTCACTTTTTTTGGCTTCAGTACATTCGGTTATATCATATGTTGGACATAGACATGGTTCATTATTTGTAGTATCTTTAATATTTGTATCATTAGAATATGGATCTTCAATAATAGAGTCTTCTATATCAGAATCCACTATATTAGGACTACAAGACTTAATTTCTTCTGAAGGCGAAATGGTTTTAGTCATATCATTTTTGTTATAAACATAAATTACTAATTCATCAGATACTTTACGGCTCATATTGATATTATCAGTATAAGCGTTTTTTGTAAGTCCACCAGCATCGGTAATGACATCATCAATAATGGTATTTTGATCGGCTTCATAAACACCTGGATATTTCACTTCACCTTTAACTTCAACATAAAACTTTTTCTCTTCATTTTGACACTCAGTAGTATTCTTTGTAGTATCATTTGCAGTGTTCATGGAAATAGTTTTGTTTTGTTCACAGATACACTCAGGACATTTTTGATTTTTGCCATTAAAAAACAAATATAAAGATAAGCTTATTAAAACAATATTCAAGAAAATACTAAAGCTTAAAATAATGTTTTTATTCTCTTGCCAAAATTCTAAAAAATTCATCTTTTTTCCTCCTTTCACTATTATTATTCGTCACCTAAGGGTCAATTTCCTTTTTTTTAAAAGCGATTTTACCTAATTTTTAAAACTTTTTTGCCAAATCTTATATATTTGGTTTCAAATCTAGTAATTTGGTCCTAAAAAAAAATACTCTAGAAAAATAATTAGAGTATTTAATTTTTATTTTGTTATTTGCTTCATTTCTAAATTGTATTTCGTATTTTTATTTTCTATCGCCACTCTTTGGGTCAAAAATAACATCGCGACAAAGTTGATGGTTGAAGAACCGCCATAACTAAGTAATGGAAGTGGAACCCCAGTTAATGGGAGGATAGCTAACATCCCGGATAAATTAACGACAATATGAAAAGCAAAGAGCCAGAATGTGCCATAGGCAATAATTGAATTTCGCAGGTTATAAGCTTCTTTGGCAATTTTTAAAATGCGATAAAGTAAAATCACATACAAAGCTAAAACCCCAAGACCAGCAAGAAGACCTAATTCTTCCACTAAAACAGCAAAGATAAAATCGGTATGGCTTTCTGGCAAGTACAAATATTTTTGGGTACTTTTACCAATGCCAACACCAGTAAGGCCACCACTATTGATGGCAATATAACCGTTACAAACTTGATAACCGGTTTTTTCTTTATACCTTTGACAAGGGTTTTGAAATTTAAAACGACTCATTTGTTCACTATTTAATATATTTGCTCCACTATACAAAAGTAAGACTCCTAGCAAAACCGCTCCGATTCCTAAGATCATCATAATTTTGGGTAAATTACTTTTACTAATGGGAACACTAAGAAAAATACAAAAGGCAATTCCAAGTAAAATTGCGGCACTACCAAAGTCTGGTTGCATCAAGATAAGAAGACCTATTATTCCTGCAATTGATAAAGGAATTAAATAAAGATAAATATTATTTACTTTCTTTTTAATTAAACTATTATAAAATGTCGCCATAAAAATAATTAAAAATGATTTAGCAAATTCAGATGGTTGAATGGCAAAACCGGTTCCGGGAATATAAAACCAACTTTGAACGTGACTGGTTATTTTACCATATAAAAGAAGTAAAATTAAAACCGTGATAATTCCAATTATTAAAAGCCATGATATATTTTTATACCATTTGGTTGGAATTTTAAGAATGATTAAGCCACCAATAAAAGAGACAATAAAAAATGCGAGCTGTCGAATAAAAAAATAAGTTGGTGGTTTATTGTATCTTAAAATCGCGGCGACAGATGAGGAAGAAAAAACCATCAAAAGACCGATGCTACATAAGAGTATCATCACAAATAATAAAGGTTTATCCATTTTTGAAAATGTTTTCTTCATATTATCCTCTATTAATAATATAACATACTTTAATAAAGGGAATAAACAAAAATAAAGTTTTTGATGTCAAAATGTGACTAAGATTAATAAAATATAATAGATACATAAAGGAGGTATAATATGTATTATTACGGAAATAATGGTTACTATGGTGGTAACTATGCTAGTACTCCTTGTGGAGGTTCTTACGGTGGCGGATATGCAGGCTACACAAGTGGCTATGGTATAGGAGCTGCTATATGGATTGTTTTATTCATTTTATTAGTTATAATTATCGGAGCCGGATGGTTTGGAAATAATAACAATAACTACAATAATTAAGGAGTCCTCAAAAGAACTCCTTTTTCCTTGTTTAATCTTCTAAATGCATTTTTTTTAATTTTTTCTTGAATTTTAAACTAATTTTTTCTTTCAGTCTTTCTTTAGTTAAATTAATCGTCGTAAGCATTTTCTCTTCGGGAAATTCTCTTAAATATCTAATGTAGAAAGCTTCGACAAATAATTCGCTAAAATTTTCCGTTATTTCTTCAATAAAATCCTGTTCATTTCTTTTCATAATTTTCTCCTTCTACTTATATATTCGTTTTATTTTGAGAATTTCCTCTTTTTTTATACCAAAAATAAAAAATGTGGATAATTTTACACATTTTTTACTTTAAATTCTTCTTTACTTATTTTTTAATTCAAAACCATCTTTAAAAGCATTACCTACTCTTTCGGATACTTTATAATAACCATGAGTATAAGGGTCAAAGGCAATAGCTTCTAAAAGAGAAACATCAACATTATCATCTTTCATTACTTTCTCTAAAGCAGTAACATTTACTATTTTACCAACAACACCACAACCATATTCATTATCTTGATATTCGACAAATTCGCATTCCATACAAATAGGAAATTCGTTAATTATGGGTGCTTCAACAAACTCAGATTTTGAAGCAGTAAGATGACTATATGCAAATTTAGATGGAGTATCATTACCCGATACAACGCCAAAATAATCCGCTTCCTTAACATGACTAGCATCCGCGATACTAACTGTAAAAGCCTTTTTATTTTTAATGTTTTTGACTGTTTTATGGTTTTCTGATAAATTCAAAACAATATAGTCTCTTTCTAACATCATTCCCCAAGCGGCATTCATTACGTCAACACTTCCATCTTCATTATAAGTAGCTATCATTAAAACTGGCATCGGAAATATTGCTTCTGTAGTTTTAATTTGTTTTCGCATTTTTCATCACTCTTTCCATTTTCATTATAACATTTTCTATAATAAAAACAATTATAAATAAATATTTACTTATTAAGAAAAAAATATTAAAATATTAATTATTTAAGAAATGAGGGGATAATATGCCAAATAAGTCAAAAATTATTGCTTTTGCGGGTATTGATGGATGTGGTAAAAGCACCCAACTAAAATTGGTTTATGATGCTTTAATTTCTAGTTATAGTGTCTATGTTTCTAAATTAACCTATATGCCCCTTAATGATATGAATCAAAATTTTCTTAAAGATTTATTAATCGAATGTCGTAGTGGTCTAGAAATATTAAAACAAGCTCTTCTAGTTCAAAGAAAAACTAATGAATATGATTATATTTTATGTGATCGTTATTTAATGTGCTATCTTGCTTATGCCTATGCTTATGGCATTGAACCTATAGAAACTATAAAAAAAATGCTATTTTTCTTAAAAAATCCGGATTTAACTTTATATTTTAATATCGATTTACAAATAGCTCTTGAAAGAATAAAAATTCGGGGCAAAGCACTAAATAAACATGAAAATTATAATACTTTATTGAAAGCCCAAGAAGGATATGCTAAATTATATAATTCGGTAGGAAGCATAGAAATAATTGATGCCAATAAAAGTATTGAAGAAGTAAATAAAAGTGTCATGAAATCTTTAACCTTAAGAAAGGTAATTACTCATTTATAACTTAATTTATCTTTAAGGGCATATTGTTTAATAATTTTTAATACTATTTATCATTTTTAAGTGCTTTAGCTATTTCATCAAACAATGCTGAACATTTTTGATATTCAGACTGTTTCAGATTCGATATTATATTATCTACAAGATTATCACCATCATTTAATTTTGAAATTGCTTTAATATATTTTGAAGCTTTATGGTAAACTTCCCTACTTTTAGCTTCTTTAAGAATATTATAAAATTCACTAACAAAATTATTATACAAATCATCATTATATTTATTTTTTAACAAATCTATATTGTCTAATAGTAAATATTTATAATTACTATCTTGCAATATATTCCATAATTTATCGATTTTATTATAAAATTTATAAAGATTAATAAGTAAGAATGGATCTTTTGTTTTACTTTCAATTAATTTTATGATTTCTTGGGAAGATAAATTGAGAGATAATATTTTTAAATATTCAGTATGGCCTAAACATAAATAGTTATAAAGATAATAACTTATATTTATTTCTTTATTTTCATGTTCTGTAACCCAAACAAATCGATATAATACTTCTGGAATATAAACTTTATTTTTAAAATAGTTCTTATTTATTAATTTCATAAACTCTGAATATAATTCTATAACATTATTACAATTTTCTACCACATAATCTATATATTGTAGATACTTTGCATTTTTTAATAATGAACTGGCAATATCTGTCGTTGTAAAATTACTTAATAAATATATTATTATTAGTATATTAGACTTTGGAACTGTATTTTTTATACTATAATGCTTTAGACTATTTAAATAATTTTCTAAAATTTTACAATAATCCTTAATTTCATCAGAACTTTTATTATTTTTATAAAAACAAGCAATCCATTTATAATCAGAATATACAGATAATTTTTCATTAAATAATATTTTATCTATTTGAGATCTAAGTGTTTCATCTTTATAAAGTTCTTCTATTTTTCTTTTTTCTCTAACACTTAATATTTCTTTGTCATAATCATTATAATCATAACTATAGTAACCGGTTAAATCTTGAATTCTTTTATTTAATTCTTCTAAAAAAACTAAAGAAGAATTATTCTTTTCTAAATATTTTCTATAATTCTCTTTTAAATACAAATCAAATGTTCTTTTTTCATTATTTTTAAGTTCTGTAAGTAAAATTTCTCGTAACTGTTCAATATGAAGATCATCTACAAATTTTTCTAATACTATGTCGAAAAACAATGGTTTTTCAAAATTAGAATTACTTCCATAATCATAATAATTTTCATCATAATAATCATTGTAATTGTAATAGTCGTCTTCTTCATAATCACTATTCAGCCACGACTCGTAATCATCTACTTCATCAGGAAATAATTCAAAATATAAGGCTACCATATGTTTACATGTAATATTTCCATTTGCATGAGGACAATCACAATATGATTTTCTAGGATGTTCTATATCTATTTTTACATAGTAAGGATTCTTCAAACTACCTTTTACATACCCTTCAAATTCATGATCATTTAATTGATTTACATTATTAACTTTATTACATTTATAATAATCATACCCTCTCCTAACGGAAGAACTACTTGCACTTGTAAGAACACTCATAATAACACCTCACAAGTATTATATCATCGATTAACAAAAATACCTAATCGCTTAAAAAGAAATCAGGTAAATTAACTTAAGACTCCGTAAGTTTCTTAAATAAATTCTTCTATCAATATCAATTATAAAATCAAGATTATTTACATCTAAATAATCATTCGCCCCATACACTTTAGATATTTGATTAGCCATTAACGACTTAATTACAGTTTCGATTTCTAAACAATATTTAAGAAAAATTTTCTCTAATTGTAACTGGTACTACAATCTTCGAGATGAATATGATTAAATTTATCTTTTTGTTACATTACTTTTTAATTGATCTGAAATGTTATGAAGTGTACCTATAAGTTCGTTATCAGTTTCATGTCCATTAAGTATCATTTTTTCAATGTCTCTTAATTGATTCAAGGGTATAGCATTATATAGTGATTCATTAGATGTTGCTATTTGACTTTGCTTAGCAGAAGAAGGAAGTGCACTATAGACAATTTCAAACAATGGTAAATAACTGTCATAGGTAGAAGTTTTCCCTACAAAATTATGATTTTTCAAACTTGGTTTTGAGATAATATAAATTCCTTTTGAAAAAGCATCTTCTGTTTCCTTTTTGGCTTCTATTTGAGTCACCCATTCATTATAATTTGAAAGTTCACTTTCTACGCATTCTTTATCAATATATTTTTCAACTTTATTCCCTATTTTGTATGTTGTATTATTTCCATTAATACTAAGACTACTAGTTATTCCATGTCTTATTTCGTGTCTTAAAGCAACATCTTCATAACCCGGAATAGATCTAAATGGACATAAAAATATCACTATTTCCTGATGATTTAAATAATCATTAAAAAAAGTAGTACATTGTGTACCGATGCTATCAACTATATAGTCTAATGCTCCATCTTTATCTAAACAGTTAGATATATCAAAATTACCGCAAATTATTCTTAAAGATGCTATTTCTTTTTTACATGATTTTTCATATTCTTTTATTTTTTCAGGATTATCTACTCCTTGTTTTAATCTATTATATTTTTCAATAATTTGTTTTTCAGATGAAATTTTCTTTTTCATATAATCAGTTAAATTTTGATATCTATGATCAACTTCTTTTTTATATTTAAAAGCTATTTCTGCTAAATCTTGATATTTATTCAATAATTTTTTGAAATTAGGAGAGTTTACAAACTCTTTGCCATCTTCTGAACTAAAATAATCAACAGGTCTTCCTTCTATAGTTATATCTCCCATATCCATCAAGAATAGCAAACGTCTTTTTAATAATTCTTCTTTTGCATCACCATATTCTTTTCCTTCTCCGTTTATAAAATCATTTAAATTTCTAAAAGAATAAAGATTATGAAAAAGAAATTCATCAGGAATATAAGCACTACCAATCGTTCCTGTTCCAAAAAGTTTGCCAATTTTAATTTCAACATTTTTATCATCGCTATTTATAGATAGATGATCTAATTCTTCATCAAATATAACTGATATTTTAGAAATATCTATATCAAGTTTGGAAGCCGAAGCTTGTAAAAATTGATAAGTAGCGATAGTATAATCATCTTTTAGCTGAAAGCTCATCCAATATCCTATATCATATGGATTAATAAAAAAGCAAAATTTCAAAGAATCAAATCTTTCCGTTATAAGGTTTCGATTTTCTTCACCAAATTGATTAACATAATATTCTATGAAATGTTCTCTATTACTTTTAATTTTTTCAAACCAATTATCAAATTCCATAACAAACATCACTTCTCCAAATTTTTGTTTATTTATTATATTTTCAAAAAATTTTATTGGCAATTTACTTTATTTCTTCCAACATTTTTTCTTTTAGTTTATCTATATCAGTGAAAAATAAATTTGTACCTCTCTTTTTTAATCCTATCATATTTTTAAATAAACTTCTAATTTCATTTTGTAGATCTGTTGGAACCTTTAGTGGTACTCCATCAACAGTATGCACATGGTCAATATATTTTTCTAGCGTCGGAAAAGCATTTTGTAATAGTATAGCAGCATCTTCATCGGCAATTTTTCTAATAATTATAGTATTACAAAATCCATATTTTTCGATTTTTTTATCAATAATCTTTTGATATTTATTAACCTTAGAACTAATAGGAATAAACCATAATATTTTTTTATCCTTAATAGTAAAATAAGTAGGTCTTTTCTTTCCTCTTTCATGATTTTGCATTAAATTTTCATCATTAACGACATCAAAATATTTATCTTTGATGTGATATAAATAACCTGTTTTTATTTTCATAGTCATCAACTCCATAAAAAGTATACCATAAAGCAAAAGAAAACTCCATCTTACGATAGAGTTTTTCTACATTTTCACCCAGGATCATTTATTAGTCGCACCACCTGGAAGCGAAAAACATTGTCGCCTGGAATCATTTATTATTCGCACCATCCAGAAGCGAAAAACATTTTCACACTTTTTCAAGTGCAATATAAATATACTATATTTTTATGAAAATGTCAAATAGTATACATAAGTAGTATATTCATCTATAAATTATTTATTCTTGATATAAAGTCAATAAAATTTAACAATTTATAAGGTTATTTAGCATTTTTTTCATTAATTGCAGCTTGTGCCACTATCTCATTCGGGATGAATAAGATTGCTATAAAATATACAAAACTAAGAATTTATTGCAGAAAAATAGGGCTCTATCCTAAAATAGACCCCTTGCAAAAATGATTTAACATTTTTTCCTTGCATAGATAATATATCACAAAATTATATCTATGTCAAACTACTCATCCAAAATTTCTTTATAATTTTTTTCAATTATTTTATCAAAATATTGATAAATGGATTTAAGTAGTTCATTATTAGTATAGTATTTTCTATTAAGAATTATTCTTCCAGAACAAAAAGTAAGACTCAATAAATAAATTTATTTCGTTTCACCTTGATAAGCCTCACGGCTTATCTTTCCTGCTTCATAGGATTTCACTCCTCCACAGGCCATATTTCCGACAGTCGCTGCCGTACTTGTTTTTATTTTTCTTTTTTATTTTTGATATATCTTACATATCTGACTAATGGCATAATATCTATTTACTTGTATTAATTTTTTATTTAACCATTGACTCTTATATTTTAGTCTTCTTATTATGTCACTCATTGTAGTATTAAGAATTTTTCTTCTAAGAGATTTATTTGCTTCTTTTATCATATCGCTTATACTTACTAAGTTTAGAATTTTCTTTTTTCTTACTTAGCATTATATTATATACAAGTCTTGAACAACCGATAGTTTTATTTATTAACTCTATTTATTCACTATTTGGATACATTCTAAATTTATAAACTCACTAACGCAACCATTACCTCCTAGATAATATAATTATACTACGCGAACAAATGAGTGTCAATATATATTCCTCTTCCTGCATGACTTTCCTATTACATAAAATAATTTACTAATTTCATGATTAACATTTCTTTTTACTCCATCGCTGCTTACAATAATATTAAATAAATATAAAGTATAAGTTATTTGTCTTATTCTTGAATTTTTTAGTTTATTATCTCTATTTTCTTTTCCTATGCCACAATCTTTTAAGTAGTTAATAATTAAAATATCTGGTCTATGGGTATTATCTTTTTTATCAAGGTCAGATAATACACAAGAATTATGAGCTACTGCATTTCTAAGTTTATTTACTTCTCTTAAAATAAATACATATTTTTTATCTTCTAAATTATAATGAGTAGTAAAAAATTCAAAAAAGTTTATCAATTCTCCAAAAGTTATTATTTCTAAAAACTCCCATATTGGAATATTTTCAAGTTTTTTATCTTTATCTAGATCATACTTTGAAAATATTTTTTTATAATATTCATTAGATACTTTCTTCATAATGCTATCATGCACTCTTTTAGGAAAATGTTCATCATTATAATCTTTATCAAGATATAAATTTACAATATTGTATCCGTCTTCTTCATCTATTTTCTCTATGCTGTTTAATATTCTTATTTTTAAATAATGTTCAATATCAATTATCATTCTTATTTAGATTGAATTAAAAAATTATTTATCGCATTTTTTTACCTTCTTAAATTTGTCGCAAAAAATACAATTTTTAACAAAAAAAGACTAAGATTATTTAAAATCTCAGTCTAATTTTAATTTATATAATTTTTTTGAGTTATTTAATTTTAACTTCTAATTATCACAAAATCTTCTAACATAATTATTTATTAGCAATTCTATAATTAATGTAGAACGCCTTTACGGACTATTTGTTCTCATGCTCGCGTATAGCAGCTTGCGCAGCAGCAAGTCTGGCAATTGGAACTCTAAATGGTGAGCAAGATACATAATCTAAACCAACTTTATGGCAGAATTCAATACTACTTGGTTCACCACCATGTTCACCACAAATTCCTAAATGGATATCTTTTCTAACACTACGGCCTTTTTCAGCAGCCATTTTAACTAAAGCTCCAACACCAGTTTGGTCAAGTTTAGCAAATGGATCAATTTCATAAATTTTATTTTGATAATAAGCATCTAAGAATTTAGCCGCATCATCTCGAGAAAAACCAAAAGTCATTTGCGTTAAATCATTGGTACCGAATGAGAAGAATTCAGCTTCTTCCGCAATTTTATCAGCTGTAAGTGCTGCTCTTGGAATTTCAATCATTGTACCAATATGATATTTCATATCGCTATGTTTTTCTTTCTTAACTTCTTCCGCAGTTTCCACAACAATATCTTTAACAAATTTTAATTCTTTAACTTCCCCAACTAAAGGAATCATGATTTCTGGCGTAATATCATAGCCATCTTCTTCTTTGACTTCAATTGCGGCTTCCATTAAAGCTCTGGTTTGCATTTTAGCTATTTCGGGATAAGTAACAGCTAATCGGCAACCTCTGTGGCCCATCATTGGGTTAAATTCATGAAGTTCACTACATTTATTTTTAATATCTTGAACAGATACGCCCATATCTTTAGAAAGTTCTTTAATTTCTTCTTCCGTAGTTGGTAAGAATTCATGTAAAGGTGGATCCAAATAACGAACTGTCATTGGTAGACCTTTTAATTCTTTATACATGGCTTTAAAGTCATTCTTTTGGAAAGGAATCAATTCATTTAAGGCTTTTTCTCTTTCTTCTTTCGTATTAGCTAAAATCATTTTTCTGATTTTTGGAATTCGGTCACTTTCAAAGAACATATGCTCAGTCCGACATAAACCAATACCTTCAGCTCCAAGTTCAATAGCTTTTAAAGTATCTCTTGGATTATCAGCGTTAGTTCGAACACCTAAGCGACGATATTTATCAGCCCAAGCCATAATTCGACCAAAATCACCTGCTACTTTAGCATCACTAGTTTTAACATCGCCTTTATATATTTTACCAGTATTACCATCTAAAGAAATATAATCGCCTTCTTTAAAGGTATAACCACCTAATTCAAATTCTTTCTTTTCTTCATCAATGGTAATAGCTCCACAACCAGCAACACAACAAGTACCCATACCTCGAGCAACAACAGCGGCATGACTAGTTCTACCACCTCGAACAGTTAAAATACCTTGGCTAGCAACCATACCTTCGATGTCTTCTGGTGTTGTTTCCAGTCTTACTAAAACAACTCTTTCGCCTTGACCGCCTTTACCTAATTTTTTGGCATCTTCAGCCGTAAAGACAACTTTACCAGCAGCAGCTCCTGGAGATGCTGGTAAGGCTTCACCAATACACTCAGCTTTCTTTAATTCATCAGGATTAAAAGTTGGATGAAGTAATTGATCTAGACTTTTGGCATCAATTCTCATTAAGGCTTCTTCTTCACTAATTTTGCCTTCATCAACTAAATCACAAGCAATTTTAATGGCTGCATAAGCCGTTCTTTTACCATTTCTAGTTTGTAAGAAATATAATTTACCATTTTCAATTGTAAATTCCATATCTTGCATATCCGCATAATGATCTTCTAGTTTTTGAGCAAGACTCATAAATTCTTCATAACATTCTGGTAAATCTTCTTGTAATTTAGTAATTGGCTCTGGAGTTCTAACGCCCGCAACTACATCTTCACCTTGGGCGTTAATTAAGTATTCACCATAAATACCTTTTTCACCCGTAGCGGGGTTTCTTGTGAATGCTACACCAGTACCAGAAGTATTACCCATATTACCAAAGACCATTCTTTGAACATTAACGGCTGTTCCCCAACTACTTGGAATATCATTCATTCTTCTATAAACAATAGCCCGTGGATTATCCCAAGAGCGGAATACCGCTTTAACAGCTTCTAGTAATTGAGTATGAACATCTTGAGGAAATTCCTCTCCGTTCATATTATCACTATATACTTTTTTAAATCTTTTAATTAATTCTTTTAAATCATCGGTATCAAGTTCCGTATCATAAACGACGCCTTTTTCTTTCTTTAATTCATCAATAATTTTTTCAAAGAAAGATTTATTTACTTCCATAACAACATCGGAATACATTTGAATAAATCTCCGATAAGAATCATAAGCAAAACGGGGATTACCACTACTTTTAGCAAATCCCTCTACTGATTTATCATTAAGACCTAGATTAAGAATAGTATCCATCATTCCTGGCATACTAGCTCTTGCTCCACTTCTTACTGATACTAAAAGGGGTTCATTTTCATCACCAAATTTTTTCCCTGCTATCTCTTCTAATTTTTTCATTGAAGATAATATTTCTTCTTCTATTTCTTTACTAACTTTTTTACCATTATCATAATAATTAATACAAGCTTCGGTAGAAATAGTAAAACCTTGAGGAATAGGTAAACCTAAATTAGTCATTTCAGCTAAATTAGCACCTTTGCCACCCAAGATATCGCGCATATCTTTATTTCCTTCACTAAATAAATATACATATTTTTTCATTTTTAGCCTCCTAGACTTTATTTTATCATAGAATAAAGGTAAGCAAAAGAAAAAAGTGCTTCTTTAACACTTTTTATCTGTCTTTATTAGGATGATATTTTAAATAAGCCTCCCTTAAACGTTCATTACTAACATGCGTATATATTTCCGTAGTATCTAAATTTTCATGTCCCAATAGTTCTTGAACACTTCTAATATCGGCTCCTTCATCAAGTAAATGGGTGGCAAATGTATGTCTTAAAGTATGGGGAGAAAATTTATGATTAAGAGAATATTTCTTAGAAATTCTCTCAATAATTCCTTCAATACTTTGTCTACTTAATTTACCCCCAATTTTATTAATAAATAAATAATCTATTTCGCCTTTTTTTAAAAACTCTTCTCGAATACTTAAATATTCTTGTAATAATTTAAAAGCATAATCGCCAAAATAAACAATTCGCTCTTTACTCCCTTTACCCATAACTCGAATCGATTTATCTGTTAAATCAATGGCCTTTAATTTTAAATCAGATAATTCACTAACTCGTAATCCCGTTGAATATAAAAGTTCAAAAAGACATTTATCCCTAATATTTTCTTTGGTATCTTCCCTTATACTATCTAATATATTTTCCACTTCGACAGTATTTAAGAAATTAGGTAATTTTTTTTCAACTTTAGGATTATGTACTCTCCTAAAAACATTTTCGGGAGTTACTTTAACCTCGACTAAATAAGTATAAAAACTTCTTAAGGTACTTAAGTTTCGCGAAATACTTTTATTACTATATTTATGATCATCTAAAAACTTTAAATAATCTAAAATGTCTTTTTTAGTTATATTTAAATAATTTAAATTTCTTCTTTTTAAATATTCTTCATATATTTTTAAATCGCTTTGATAATCTACTTTGGTTAAAGAAGAATAATTTAATTCTTTAATAATATATTCTAAATACTTTTTAATAGCCTCTTCTATTTTCATATTTAAATTATATCACTTATTTGGTTTTCTTTCAAAAATCAATTTTCTTTTCATCGTTGAAAGAGATATATCTCTTTCATTAATAAATATATAATTGATATTTTCTCTTGATGGGTTATTAGATAAAGCAAATGGCAAAGAATAATTCAGAATAACCCATAAAATATCTGGGCGATTTGTTGGAAAAAAACTTTCGCCATCAGTTATAACAATTTTATTATCAGCATCTTTAGAAAAACTATCAGCCATAACTTGAAAATCCGTGCCGCCTCGACCAATAATTTGTAAATTATCGATATCGGCATCATTTCTTATATCATGCCAACCATAAAACTCAGTATCACAAAAACCAACTTTTATATGGCTTGCTGATAAAATGTTTTTACATTCTCTTAAAATAACTTTTATTTTGGCCATACTCATAGACCCACTTGTATCAATAATAATCTCACTTTCGGAAAATGAAGTAGCGGGTTTTCCTTCTTTTTTAATTATTCCATCCATTTCTACTTCATAAAAAGCAGTTGTTATTTCATCTGGTGTAACTATGTTAGCTCTTAATAATTCTTTCCAATACAAAAGAGGAGTAGATTTACCAACTTTGACATTAGGAAATTCCATTCCCAAAGTCACATTCCCATATTGCGCCTTTCTTTTTAATTCTTCTTGAAAATCATCTAATAATTCGCTTCTTAATTCACTATTTTCATTCATTAAATCTTGTAAATCTTTATTATAAATGCCATTTAGCCACTCTTCTAAATCAGCTATTTCCGCGTGAAAAGTATTAGCCCCCATCCATTCTCTAATCTCATTTAATTGAGACAAATATTTCATATATAACTCTTCGACCGAATAATCAAGGGCATCAGGAATATCAACAACTCCTTCAGGCATTACCAAACCATCTCTTACTAATAACTGATTAATAATTGCATCTTCAACAAAATTTAGCAAATATTTGTCTCTTCCCACATTTCTAAATAAATGATTTAAAGCAACATGAAATATCTCATGGGCCAGAATAAATTCTTTTTTCTCATCAGAATAATTATCGATAAAATCTTGATTATAAAAAATACTTCTTCCATCGGTAAAGGCCGGAGCATGAAATGACCAATTACTAAATTTAAAATTTAAATTAACAATAATATTCCCAAATAAAGGATATCTTATTAATAGTTTTTTAATAATACTATTTATTTCCATTAGGCACTAACTTTCTCATAAGAGACTCTTCAACTGATTGATTATATAATTTCATAATTCTTTGATTATCATCTTTAGACCATTCATAATCAAAAACTGCTAAGAATTCTTTACCTAATTTTCTGACAAATTCTCTTACTTTATCAACATTATCATCATCAACTGTACTTAAACATATCGTTGTATACCATCTTAGAGAAGGATCAAAAGGTATCTCATCTATGTTACATCTATCATTTAAAACATCTTCAACAGTTATTAAATTCATCTTACAAAATTTTATAAAATCTTGAGTTAAGCTTTCACCAATAAAAGCTCTAAGAACCTGAGGATTATTACATTGATATAAGGCTTTTGATGCTAATGCCCATTTTCTCGGATCAGCATTAGGATTTATGCCATCATATTCGGTTCTTAATACTTTATCACCATTAACTCTTATATAATCAAGAATAGCGGGATGGATTTTATTTGTCTCTGGTTGCTCTTTATATTCTAATTTTTTTCCTTCTTTTTTTCTTTTTAAAGCCCACTTTAACCATTCTTCGGAATCAGTATCTATATAAACATGGGCATAACGTCCAAATAAGGGTTCACTTAAAGCGCTTGCTGATCGGGATTCACTGGCTTCATTACCAGCCGCACATACAACTGCATTTTTCGGTAGTTTTAATCTAAAGCCACAATTGGTAAGAGTTTTATTTAAAGTTACTTCAAAAGCTACTTTGTGAATATCATTTTTAGCATTAGTTAATTCATCTAAAAACAAAATATGTAATATATCTGGTTCTTCTTCACATTTTTTACATAAACTTTTATACCAATATGGCTCATATAAAAATAATTCTTTGGAATTAAAGTCTTTAGCAACAATCCCCGTAAAACCATCAGAACTAGTACAACCAAAATCAATTAATTCTAAATTTGGATCTAAGGAAAGCAATCTTTCAGTTTTTCCAACTCCCGTTTTACCGTGTAAAAACACCGCAATATTGCATTTCATACATATTACCATTATTTCTTCTTCCGTTAACGGGGTAAAATCAAAACCATAACGATTATTACCTTCTTTAACTTCACTATCAAATACTAATGATGGTTTGGCATGTTCTAATTCATCATTAACACTTTTTAAAAAATCTTGGTTTAAATATTTATTTAAATCACTATTAATAAATTCATTACCATTTTTATCAAAAAGAGAACCAAATAAAATAACTTTTGAATATGCTAATTTCGCTTTTTCATCAATATCTAAAGGAATACTCTCAACTTTTAAATAAACATCGGTATCTTCTTTACTTATTGTTCCATCACTTAATACTTTTGATTTAGTTTTATTTTTCATTCTGATAAATCTTAAACCAAAAGCTTCATATTCTCGATATTTTTTGCCATCTATATCATAGATTCTTCCCGTTGTAATAATCAATTTGCTTTTATTTTCAAATAATTTATTAATGGTTTCTCCAACTCGCCCTCCGATAATTGTTAAGGGGTATTCAAGATTTAAATTTTCGAGTTTACTTAAATCAAAATCTTCGATATCATCAAAAGAAATAGCAATTCTGACCCCTGATTTGTAATCGGTTTTAAATGTTGAAGATGAGGCTCCATTACTATTAATATAATTCATATTAGTAATAGCATTTTTATTCTTTTTATTAATAACATGCTTACCATCAAACCAATATTCCCCAAAACCATTTGTTCCACTATAGGAAACGCCAGTTAAACGAGCCAAATCAGAACAATAACATTCTAGTCCATATTGTTGCATATCCCCTTTAATATATTCTTCTTTTAAAATTGCTATTTTTTTAGCTTTCATTAGAAATATCTCCTTAAATACAAGTAATATAATAACATAAATGGTTTGGGTTTACAATTATTACCGTTAGAAATATTTAATTAAAAAAAATTAGATGACTAGGAAGCATCATCCAATTTCTTTAAAGTTCTTTCTTTATCTAAATATTCAATATTTCTAAATTCATTTATATCTAAAATGTTATTTTCTTTACGATTAATTTCTAAATTATAGATAGTCAAATAGATTTCTCTTGCTTTGGAATAAGAGCTTTGAGCAATTTCATCAATCAAACTAAATATTTTTTCTTTATTATTTTCTTTCAAAGCCGTTTTAAAATTATCAATTAAAGTTTTAATAATCGCTTCATCAGTAAATAATCTTTCAACGATTCTTTTAAATTCTCCAAATAATTTATTATTACTATTTTGGTCAAATCGAACTTCATTACCTCTAAAGCCATTTATAACTTCAATATTATTTTTATAAGTAACTGGAAATCTTTGAACTCTTTTTAAATTATCACCATGTTTAACATAACCATAAATAACTAATGGAAATTTCGAAAATTCCGGTCTTGGCATATTACTATTTTCAATTGATTTTCTAATTTCATTTTCCGTAAATCTACTAGTAAATAAATCAATGCTAAGTAAATCGTTATGAACTTCAAGACCAGAATTTTTACAAATATCAAGTTCTTGACATTCAATCGGATTAACATCGCCAATTTTTCTTTCTAACACTAAACAGTATACTATATCCTTCATATATATTCCCCTTTTCAAAGGAACTCTATTATAACACATGTGTCTAATATCTGTCAATATATGGGATTAAAGTGATCGTGTTTTCAATAGTAAATAAAAGGAATCATTTAAGATTCCCTCTAATTTCCTTTTACTTGATTCATTACTTCTTCAGCAAAGTTATCGTTTCTTTTTTCCATTCCTTCGCCAACCTCATAACGAACCATTTTTAATACTTCTCCACCGTTTTTAGCTACGTAATCTTTAACTGATACATCACCATCTTTAATAAATGGTTGTTCAACTAAACAAATTTCTTTATAGAACTTTTTAATTCTACCTTCAACCATTTTTTCAGCAATATCAGCAGGTTTTCCTTCGTTCATTGCTAGTTCCTTTTGAATTTTTCTTTCATTTTCTAAAACATCCTCTGGAACTTCATCAATATTTAAATATAATGGCTTCATAGCAGCTGCTTGCATAGCTACTTCTTTAGCAACCGAAGCATCAGCACCTTTTACTACAGTTAAAGCTGCAATACGACCACCCATATGTAGGTAATCACCAAATACTTCATCATCATTCTTTTTAACGATTTCAAATCTTCTTAAAGATAATTTTTCACCAATTTTAGCGACCATAGCAATAATATAATCAGCTACTTTACCATTCTCGGTTTCAACTTCATTTGCTTCTTCTAAAGTTTTCGCATCACTTTTAAGTAAAGCATGTCCTATTACATCAATCATCTTAACAAATTCTTCATTTTTAGAAACAAAGTCCGTTTCGGAATTTACTTCTAATATAACGGCTTTATCACCATCAATAAAAATATTAGCAAGACCTTCAGCAGCAATTCTAGATTCTTTTTTTGCACTTTTAGCAATACCTTTTTCTCTTAAATAATTCATGGCTTCATTCATATCACCATTACATTCAGATAAAGCTTTTTTGCAATCCATCATTCCAGCACCAGATGTCTCACGTAATTCTTTAACCATACTTGCTGTAATTTCCATATTAAACTCTCCTTTTTATTTTAAATTATTAATTAATTCTTCTTTTTTCATTGTGCTATAGCCTTTAATTCCTGCCTCTTTAGCCATAGTTTTTAATTCTGTTAAAGTTTTCGCACTTAAATCTTCTTTTTTATCTTCCCTTTTAGGAGTTTCTTTTTTTTCTTCTTTAACTTCTTTTTCTACTTTTTCTTCTTTAGAGATTTCTTTTTTATTTCCTCTATCTTCTCTATTTCTATGTTCTTTATAATTATTCTTTTTAAATTCTTTTATTGGTTTTTCTTCTTCAGTATCATCTTTTTTAGATTTATCAAAATCTTTTGATTTAATTAAATCTTCCATTTTTTCTTCTTTGTTATTACCTTTTTTGTCTTCTTCGGTAACATAATCAACAAGTTCTAAACCATTAGCTTCACAAATAGCATTATTTAAAACTCCTAACATTACTTTAATAGAACGTACGGCATCATCATTTCCTGGAATAACATAATCAACATCATCTGGATCACCATTAGTATCAACAATACCAAATACGGGAATTTTTAATTTGCGGGCTTCTTTAACAGCATTGTATTCTTTTTTAGGATCAACCACAATTAAAGCTTGTGGTAATTTATCCATTTCTCTAATACCACTTAAGATACGATTTAATTTATCATATTCTTTTTTAAGTCCAATAACTTCTTTTTTAGGTAACACTTCAAACTTACCAGATTTTTCCATCTCTTCGATTTCTTCTAAACGTTTAACCCGACGACGGATAGTTCTGAAGTTAGTTAAAGTACCTCCTAACCATCTTTCCGTTACATAATAAGATTTACTACGTAAAGCTTCTTCAATACAAACATCTTGAGCTTGTTTTTTAGTTCCTACAAATAAGAACTTTCCACCATTAGTAGCAATCTCTTTGATAACTTCATAAGATTCCTCTAATAAATCTTTGGTTTTTTGCAAGTCTAGTATATATATATCTTCTCTTGCTGTAAAGATATACTCTTTCATTTTAGGATTCCATCTTTTAGTTTGATGTCCAAAATGAACTCCAGCTTCTAATAAATAACTCATAGAAACTACGGCCATAAATAATCACTCTTCCTTTCGTTACACTTCTTAGTATTTAATACCCTTACCACTTATTTTTATATAAGCACTCGGCGCAGGCTAAATACTAATGTTTATTTGACTTTAACAGCCATTAGTATTTTATCAAATTATATGCTTGAACACAAGCAAAAAATCCAAAATTCCTTTATTTAGCTATTTTACGATTTAAAGATTCACTATTTCGGCCTTTATAATGCATTTTATTTTCGCTTATTTCCTTAAAAAGTTTTGCCACATTAACATCTTCACTCTTCATGGCTTCAACAAGATTTAAATATTCATCACCTGTTTTATAATCTTCATTTTTGTAGCATTCTTTAGCATAAAATAAGTAGATATAAGGAATATCGCTATCAGCATAATGACCTAGACTCATAACATCTGTCATACTTTTACCACTTTTAAGTAAATTTACAGCTTCATCATAAAATCCTAAAGTCATGGCATTTTCATAACCCAATAAAGGATTTATTCTATGAGCAATATTAAGATAATTCTGATTGTGATAGTTATTAAGTTTATAAAACATTTCATCAGCCACTACAAAATATTTATAGGCTGCAGAATAATCTTCAGAAAAATAATAAAAATAACCAATTTGCGCTAGTAAATGGGATTTAGGAACAAAATAGAATTCCAATAATTCTTTATTTAATCTCAAGGCTTCATCATAATTTTTATTTTTTATTTCTTGTTTAATCTTTTGAATAATTCCCTTATAATTAAACTTTTCTCCTTTTTTAGGAGAATATTTAAGAACTATTCTTTTTCCAAACTCATTGGCCACCGTAAAATAACGCATATTAGGAATTTCTTTTATTATTTTTTTAGCCAGTATAAGTTCATCTTCGGCCATGACTGGAAAAAGAGCAATGCCATCGACTTTAGCTTCAGCCACTTTCTCTTTGATAATATCTGGATTTATCTTATCATATAACGCATCTTTTTTATCCATATCTATTCCCCTACTTAAAGATGAAATTAAATTGGGATCATCGGTATTTCTTCTAATTATATCTAAATATACTTGGGATATTTCATATTCGCCATTCATTAAAGCATCTTTATATAAATTAATATAATCATTAAGTTCAATTTTAAAATAAGGGCTTTTTAATTTCTTTAAAATAGTTTCTAATATTTTAAATTCTCCATCTTGCTTTAATAAAGAAATTTTGGCATAACAAATAACTAAATATAAATGATTACTATTATTAGAATATTCTAAAAATTCTTTCATTAAAGGAATTGTCTCATCAAGATTACTCATTTTAATATTAGTAATTATTTTTTTAATATAACCATCCATTTTCCGAATTTTATCTTTTTCCTTTAATATTTCTTCTAAAAGAGGTAAAAATAGATTGTTTTTAGGAATAGCACCATCTTTAGAAGCTTCATATTCTTGATATAACATATAAGCATACTCATAATCACAATTAAGGACAGCAGTTAAAAAATAATTATCATCACCTTTTTGATTATTTTTCTTTTCAGGTACTTCTTTTAGGGCATTCATTTTAAAATAATGGAGCACCATTGAATATATTGTTTCTTCCAAATGACTTAAAGGCCTATTTAAAAGAATATTATTTAAGTAGTTCCATAATTCATCATACTTTTTCCCCTCAATTAAAGTTTCCATTTTTTTATAGTTTTTCTTATTTTTATTTATAACTAAATATAATAATTTAATCATTATAGCATCATTTAGATGATTATCTTTATTATCATCTTTTATCATCGATAACTTATATATGGCTTTTAAATACTTACCATAATATATAGAAGAAAAAGCTTGATTATATAATTTAGAATTATTACATAAGGCTTTTACTTTAGAAACGTCAAAATCATCTTTTGTCATATTAAAGGCTATCTCTTTATATTCTGAAGGTAAATCAGTTAAAAAACTTAATAAATATAAATATATATTATTTATTTTACGATTACTTTCATCTTGATATAAGAATTTAAAATATTCTAAGGCTTCATCATATTTATGACATCTTATATAAGTGTATATTAATTTAGAATAAACAGTTTTATTAATATGATCAATTTTTAAGCAGCGTTTAAGAGCAATGATTGCCTCTTCCGTTTTACTCATTTCTAGTAAGTAATTACTATAAATAAGTAAAGAACTACAATGGGTTAGTTCATAATGCCCTCTTGATACTCTTTTAAGAATATTATATTTTAAAAAAGCCTCAATATCATGTTTATTTAAGCCAGTATTTATAATATCTTTAGTTCTTATATCATCTAAAAATATTGCCTTATTATACAACAATTTAAGTTTATCAATATTAACCATAAAATCACCCAACTAATTAATAATTAGACTTATTATAGCACATATAAAACTAATTCGTAAATTAAATTATTATACCAAAAAGACTGATAGACCAAATTCATTGTCATCTCTAAACTCAAATACATTTTATAGTATTTCTTTAAACTTGTAAATATTTTTAATAGTTTTATAAAATATAATTTATAATTGACTCTTGTAATAATATGTTAAAAAAATAGAAAAAATTTAACATATTTATTGCATATGTTAAAAAATAGTGTAATATTATATATAAGGAGATGAATAACCATGAAGTTATTACCATTTAAAGATTATGATTTAAAAACACCAAGAATACTTGAAGCGTTAAATGAAGCTTCAAGATCTCTTGCTGAATTAAAAGGTTTTGCTAATTCAATTCCAAATCAACACATTTTAATTAACGCAATTACAATTAATGAAGCTAAAGATAGTAGCGCAATAGAAAATATTGTCACTACTCATGATAGTATTTATAAAGTATTAACAGAAAGTGGATTTAAAGATGAATCTGCCAAAGAAGTTGTTGATTATAGAAGCGCTATTTGGCGGGGATTTGAACTAATAAAAGAAAAAAATTTTATTTCCACTAATATTTTGGTAGAACTTCAAGGAATGATTGAACACAATAAAGCTGGTATAAGAAAAACTCCTGGTACTAAATTAATTAACAGTAAAACGGGAGAAGTAATTTATACTCCACCCCAAGAAGAAAAAGAAATTAGAGATTTACTTAAAAATTTGGAAGATTATATTAATGACAATAATGACGATAGAGACCCATTAATTAAAATGGCTTTAATTCATTATCAATTTGAATCTATCCACCCATTTTATGATGGAAATGGTCGAACTGGTAGAATATTAAATGTTTTATATTTAGTATTAAATAATCTTTTAGATAGTCCAATTCTTTATTTAAGTAATTACATTAATAAGAATAAAGACCAATATTATAAATTATTTACTCTATTTAGAGAAAATAATAACTATGAAGATTGGATTATATATATCTTAAAAGGAATTGAAGAAACATCGAAAAATACTATTGAATTAATTAAAGAAATTCAAAAGGAAATGGAATCTTATAGGAATGAATTTATAACAAAATTACCTAAAATATATTCTGACGAATTATTATATTCTTTATTCTTTGATGTCTATACTAGAATTAATTATATTGAAAATAGATGTGATGTAACAAGACAAACAGCTACTACATATTTAAATAGTTTAGTAGATGCGGGATTACTAGAATTGGAAAAAGTAGGTAGAGAAAGTATTTATAAAAATACAAGATTAATAGATTTATTAAGAAAGTTTTAGGTAAACATTTGTAATTTGTTAATTACATTTAAAAGGAGTGAAAGTTTTGAATTTTATTTTGTCTAATAAAAAAAGATTTCTCTATTCCTCATTTCAATTGTTATATATATAAAAATATGGTATAATCTTTATTAGGAGACGAGAAATCGTTGCCTACAGGTAGATTGCTATCTTACTCGGACACTAATCCGAATAGAGATAGCTTTTTTATTTTTTAGCCAAAGCTTTAAAATAAAAATTATTACTTTTAATAAGTCAAAGACTTTTAATTTCATAAAACTACCTCCCTCCATTAAAAATTTTGATTATTCAACCAAAACCCCCTTTGAAGTAGGCAAGACTTCTCGTCTCGACTTACTATTAAAGCACACCAATATATTAAAAGTCCATAGGAAGTTTTGACAACATTTGTCGATATTTCTTTTATTTTGTCAAATAAAAAAGATTTCTCTATTTTTAGTAGAAAAATCTCCTTTTTGATTTAATTTATTCACTTATATTATGATAATTACTAAATTCACAACCACAATAATCTTGACGATATAAATTATATTCTTTCGATAAAAGAATACTTTTTTTATAGCCATCTTTTTTCTTAAAATCACTATATAACCATTTAACATTATAGATAGATGCTAACTCTTCACCTATTTTATTTAAAACTTGAGCATTTTTATAAGGACTAACTGTGAGTGTAGTTCCAAAATATTCATAACCCTTCTCTTTAGCTAAAGTAGCGGTCTTTTCTAATCTTAAATGATAGCAAAGATGACACCTTTCACCACCTTCTAAGTCTTTTTCATGTCCTTTAATTTTTTCTCTATAATCTTCATTATGATAATCGATATCTAAAAAATCCAAATTAGGTAAATTTAATTCTTTAATTAAGCGTATTTGTTCATTTTTTCTTTTTAAATATTCCTGATAAGGCTCAATATTGGGATTGTAATATAAAATAGTTATATCAAAATAATCTTTTAAATAAGTAATAACATAACTAGAACAAGGACCACAACAACTATGAAGTAATAATTTGGGCTTATGATCTAAATTATTAATTAAGTCTTCTAAAATTTTATCAAAATTCTTTTTTTCATTCATTATTACCACTATCCTCTGGTTGGGTTACGATAGATTCCTCGCAATTATTAAAATGATTATTATCACTATTACTATCTAAATAAAGACACCCCTTTATTTCGCCCCCATTTTTATTCATAATAACTTCATATATTTCTAAATAATTATTAAATTTTTCAATATTAATCGTATTTATATAAACAGTATTACCATCATTCATCCGAAATAAAAATCTTTTATCATCAATAATTTTTTCATTTATTTTAGAGGGACTATATTGAATTTCACTTACTAAAGATAAGACATTTTTATCAATCGTACTAATTTTATTAATGAATTCTTGATAAATATCTTCGGGAACGACATTAATTAAAACCGGAAGGCCTAAAAAAGCATCACTATAATCAACTTCTTTATTATTAGTAAGAATAACTTTTTGGGTATTTAAATTATAAAAAAGGGGGGTATCTTCTTCTATTTCAATCGTTATCTTGCCCAAATAATTTTTATGAATTTTAACGCTATTAACTAAATCTAAAGCTAGTAATTTCTTTTTGATTTTACTTCGCGACATACTTAAAACCGATTTACCATTTAAATCTAAATAAGTTATTAAATAATTATCTTTTAAATAATTATTGCCTTTGATATTTATTTCTTTTACCGGTGTTGTCCATAAATAATAGCCAAATAAGGAAACAAGAAATGCTAAAAAGATAATTAATATAAGACCACTAAGTTTTAATTTTTTCTTTTTCTTGTTTTTTTTCATAATTTATTCCCATTCTATAATTTGTTGTTCTAATTCTAATTCTATATTATCTTTCTCTTTAACTTTTTCTTTAATTATTTTAATTAATTCTTTAATATCTTGACTAGTAGCGTATCCTTTATTAACAATGAAATTAGCATGTTTTTCGGAAACATAAGCATCACCTACATGGAATCCTTTAAGATGCGCTTCATCAATTAATTTACCAGCGCTTGAGTTTTCAGGATTTTTAAAAACACTCCCTGCATTTTTATATTCATAAGGTTGCGTAGCCATTCTTTTTTCTCTAGTTTTTTTTACTTCTTCTTGCATTAGTTCTTTATCCCCATCACTCAAAACAAAAGTTGCTGACACAATAATATCTTTAGTCCCTTTAAAACTAGAATGCCGATGGAAAATCGTTATATCTTCTTTTGACACTTTAATTAATTTATGATTTCTAATAACTTCTACGTCTTTTACTTTATCATAAATAGTTATATCTTTATAAAATGAAGCATTACCATATAAAGCCCCACCAATAGTTCCGGGAATGCTTCCTAAAGTCTCTAAACCTTGTAAATTTCTTGCAATGGCCTCACTTACTACGTTACTTAATAAAGCCCCGGCTTCTACTTTTAAAACATGGTCATGAAATTCAATTTTGTTTAAATTAGCTAAAGAAATAATGACACCTGAAAAAGGATTATCCGGTAAAATGACATTAGATCCTTTACCTAAAATATAATATTTAAGTTTTTTTTCATCAAGATAAAGAAGTAATTCTTGTAAAGATTTTAAATCGTAAGGTTTAACTAAATATTTAGTCGTGGTTTTAATGCCATAAGTATTGTAAGTTTCTAAAGAAGCGTTTTCTTCTACTTCTCCATATTTATTTAGCATTTCTAGTCGCCTCCTTCACAATATCATAAATAGCTTTACTACTAGATATTTGCTTGTAGCTATTTAAATTATTTTTAATATTTTGATATTCTTTGCTATCATTAAGTAAACTCTTTATTTTTTCAGATAATTTACGACTATCTAAATCTTTTTCTTCGATTAATAAGGCAAGGTTTTCTTTTTCTAAAGAAGCCGCATTATAATATTGATGGTTATTAGCAACATTTGGAGAAGGAATTAAAATAGATGGGACCTTTGAGGCTAAAATTTCGGCAATAATTCCCGCTCCCGAACGGCTAATAACTAAATCACAAGATTTTAAAAAGGGTGATAAATTATCTAAATAAGGAATAACTTTAACATTGGAAGGAAATTTTTTATTTTGATAGGCAGAATAACCAGATTCGCCCGTAATAAATAAAACTTCATAATTTTGATCTTGACTTAAATTTAAAAATTCTTCTAATTTTTCATTCATCCCTTTACTACCTAAAGAACCGGAAACTACTAAAACTAATTTTTTATTGGTGGTTAAACCTAAAGATTTTTTACTAGCTCCTTTTAAACTGCTAACATTATCACTACAAGGATTACCCGTAAAATAACATTTAGCACCCCTAAAATATTTTTCACTATCTTTAAAAGATGTAAAAACGCCATCTACTCCCCGACATAAAAATTTATTGGTTTTCCCCGGAATACTATTTTGTTCATGAATAAAAGTTTTTATTTTAAGTTTTTTGGCCGCCATTATAACGGGTAAAGTTACATATCCTCCAACCCCAATAACGACATCTGGTTTAAAATCTTTCATAATATCTATACATTTATAATAAGCCTTAATAACATAAGCACAATTCTTAAAATCTTTTATAATATTTTTACTAAATCCATATATTTTAATGGGAACAAAAGGAATATTATGTTCCGGAACTATTTTATTTTCCATCCGATTATGAGTCCCAATATATAAGACTTCGGTATTTTTATCTAATTCTTGAAATTTTTGAATAATTGCTAAAGCCGGATAAATATGGCCCCCTGTGCCTCCAGCTGAAATTATAAGACGCATATAATCACCTACTTAAATTATACACTAAAACCATTAAAAAAAGTAGTTTTTAAATTACTCAGTTTACTTATTGACATTAAAGTGCTATAATACTTGCACATTTAAAGGGGGATTATTTATGCAAAATTTACCACTTAAATTTTTAAATGGTATGCCTATAAGAATTCGTAATGAAAGATTTTTAGAAACTAAAGAAAATTTAGAAAAATTTATTAGTGATGAACCGGAGTTATGCACTAAGGAATTTGCGACTAAAGTAATGCGTAGTTATGAAGTTAAAACGAATAATCAAGTTGAAGGTTATCCTGATGATGTCGAAGAAATAGAAGAAATCATTGATGATGAAGAACATAAACAAGATAGTTTTCAAAAAAGAAGAATTGTTAATTTACATAATGGATATGACTATATTTTAGGGGAACCTCCCATTAATAAAGATACTCTAAAAGAATTATATGCCATTTTATCGAAGGGACTTCTTAATGAAAAAGATCTAGAACATATGGGCGATTTTTATCGAAATGGCCCTGTTTACATTTTTTATAGTAGTGATATAACGGTTTCACCTGATCAAGGAATTCCCGAGGCCTTAATTGATTCTTTTATGAATGATTATTTTAAATTTTTAAATAATTTAGATTTTAGCGAAAATATTACTGATGAATATATTAAAAGCCAAATATTACATTTTTATTTTGTTTATATTCATCCTTATTTTGATGTTAATGGAAGAACTAGTAGAACAACATCAATGTGGTATTTGCTTTTAAAGAAAGCGTATCCTTATATTATTTTTAACCGAGGTATTACCTTAAATGGTAAAGATTATAATAAAGTGATATTAGATGTCAACTACCACGCACTGGAAGTACGTGGCTTATTTCAGGTACTGGAAGTACATTTAGCGAGTAAACTCGCTTAATTTACTATTTTAAATGTTTCTTCGTATTCATCGTCTTGATTTTCGATATATTCTTTTATTATTTCTTGTGTTACTGTTCCTACACTTCTACAAAAGTAGCCACTTGACCACAAATGTTGTCCCCAGTATCTTCTCTTTAAATCTTTATATTCATTTAACAATACTCTTGATGTCTTCCCTTTTATTTGTTGTACTAACTTAGAAACACTTAAATTTGGTGGACATGATACTAATATATGTATATGGTCTTTCCCTACTGACCCTTTTATTATTGTTACATCCATACTATTACAACATTGTCTTATTATTTCTCTTGCCCTTAAAGCTATTTTATTTACCAATACTTTATACCTATATTTTGTTGTCCATACTATGTGATATTGTATATCGTATTGTACGTGGCTACTTTTTCGCATCCCAAACCCACCTTCTTTGGTCTGCTATTATAGCACTTTTTCTTTTTAACGGCAATAAATTGCCTCTAAACCCTCCAAGGGTTTACGTGCTAAAGCACGTGGCCTGAACCCTTTTTTCGATACGGTCAAAAGATATAAAGATATTTCTTATTTTATTGATTATATGCTTAAAACTGTAGCCACGGAATTAGAAAAAGAATATATCTTAAGTTCAATCGCCAAATCTACTCCACACAAACTTACTATTGAAGACCATCAAACCCTTTTATATTTACTTTCCATGAATGGTCTTTTAAGCGTTAAAGATTTTGCCAGTACTTATAATCATTTACATGATAAAAAAAGGATTCAAGTTATATATGAGTCGATGATTAATCCTTTAATTCAAAAAGGTATTTTAGAAGTCGAAAGAACAACTCATAAAAATATGTTTGGCTCCTACCCTAATGAAATTTTAAGATTTAATCCTCATGTTATGGAATACGACCGAGATAAAATTAAAAGTCTTAAAAGATATCGTTAATCAACAATATAAAACACTTGAGGATATTTATATTCAGTAGCAGAAGATATTAAGCCATAAGAGAAAACCTCTAAAGGTTTTAAATCTTGTATTAATTTTTGATTTAAAAAATTATTTAATATACAAACAAAATCTAAATCGGGTAAATTATTATTGGTATTTAAAATATAATTTAAGACTCCGACTTTATAGGTTTTTGATTGAGTATTTAATTTATTAATTATTTTATTAGAAAAACTCATTACATAGATATTTTTCGATTGATACTTATTTAATAAATTAATAAGTTTAGTAAAACTCGTGATATTTTTAATTTCCATTAAAAATATTTTCGAGGTTTTTATTTTTAAAATGTCTTTTAACCTCGGTATATATTTAGGTAAATCAGAGTATTTAACGTCTTTAATAAGTTTATTATTAATAATGGGATCATGACATAAAATAAATTCATGGTCTAATGTTTCCCGGACATCAAATTCCACCCCTTCATACTTAGGATCTAGAAAAGCTTTCATAATTCCATCATAAGTATTCTCTTTAATACTTTTATTTGTAAATCCCCGATGCTTAATTAATTTCAAAAAAATCACCTAGTAAATTATACTAAGTGATTTAAAATTATTTCCTTCTCTTTAGAATTTTTTTATAAAAAAATCATCTAGTAAAACTAAATGATAATTATGCATCTATTTTATAATGCTTAAAATCGTTTTTTTCTTAAAACCAATGTCTTATTAGAATGAGAGTCACTATAAGATGTATAAAAGTCTTCCGGTGGTTGTAATATTGGATCAACATTTAAATCAGGTTTTGAAGCAAGACTTTCTTGTTGGATGATAGCAATAATTTTATTTAAATCATCAATATTAATTTTTTTAAAATTTTCCATTGTAAAGACGGGTTTTTCTACTGGAAGTTGGGCAATAAACTCCGCAGTTTTAGTAGAAACTTCTGAAAAAATATGAGAAGTATCGCGATCAAAATTGTTTAATAAAGCCTCATTTTTAAAAAAGAGACGATTTTTTTGAAAGTCATTAATTACAGTTCGGAATATATAATATTCCATTACGGGTTTTTTCATAATATACATTGGTAAAGATGTACCTAATGTCAAAATTAGGAAAATTTCCAGCATATACATAGTAAAGCCAGAAAAAAAAGTGGGAATAATAATATAATATGCTTCCAAAAATAAGGGAATAATAAATAATAAAGAGCTCATCACCCCTAATATCGCATGTTGTTTAGATTTGCGACGTTTTTTTTCAAGAGGACCTATAAGCTCAGCGTATTGATCAACTTGGCTTTTCATTTCCTTTAATATGTTTTGCTCATTTTCCAAGGTATAGGGAATTTTAGTTTTTGACATATTGGCATAATCAACAATTATTTCATCATTTGCAACTTTGTAATTTTGGATAAATCCTTTTAAGAAACCAAACTTAGAATTAAAATCTTTCATTAAAAGCGCTTCTAAATGTTTCACTAAAACCACCTCTATATATAATATAATCATAAAGATGATTAAAATCAAGCCTTTTTTCTATGAAATATAAAAGTAAATAATAAAACAAGCATTAAAAAAATACTTATGGCTAAAATCTGCACCTTATATAAATTTAAGGTATCAATGCTCTCAACTTCTAAAGATTTCATATAATTATCTATTCCACTTACATCTTCAATTTTATTTTTATAAACTAAAAAAGTATAGGTTGCTTCATCATTTACATTATAAACATCTAAGATTACCGTATTTTCTTCTTCTACTAAGTCATTATTTTTTATTTCGACATAAGTATCATCCGCTAATTTATAAGAAAATTCTAAAGAAGAAACATCATCAGGAACCGTAACCGTATAAAAATAAGTATATTCATTAAAATTTAATTCTAATGTTCCATTTAAAATTTTTAAATCATGTATCATAAAAAACCACTAGTAATATTGTGGTTTTATTAATATTTTTTATACTAACTTCCTTAATATTTCATTCATAACATAAATATAATCCGGATTTATTTTTAAATAACCATCTTCGTAAATAAGTTCCTCATTTTTAAGAAGGGGTTTAATATTAAAAACATCTTGAATATTAACACCAAACTTTTCATAAAAATGACGAATATTAATACCTTTTAATAACCGAAGTCCTAAAATAAGCTCATATTCCATAATATCTTCTTTAGCAAGTATCTCAGTATTTAGGCGAATATCTCCTTTAAGATAATTGGATAAACTACGAGTATTATCATATCTGACCCCACTAATGTAACCAGAAGCCCCACAACCAAAACCATAATATTCCTTGTTATGCCAATAGACTAAATTATGCTTTGATTCATAACCAGGAAGGGCAAAATTAGATACTTCATAATGGTGATAGCCATATTTTTCTAAAATATGACAAATTGTAAAATACATTTCTTCATCTAATTCTTCAGGAATACTATGAATTTTTTGATAACGTAAGTAAGTATTATCTTCAATCATTAAGCTATAAGTGCTAATATGTTCTACTTTTAAAGAAAGAAGATTTTTTAAATCATTTTTTAAAGTCTTCATTTTTTCATGAGGCAAAGCATAAATTAAATCTAAATTAATATTATCAAAACCTAAACTTCTAGCCAAAGCAATTTTTTCTTTGACATCTTCATAATCTAAAGTTCTTTTCATAAGTTTTAAATTATCAGAATCAAAAGATTCAATTCCAATACTTAAACGATTAACCCCATATTTTTTTAAAAGTAAAAGTAATTCTTCTTTTATATCTTCAATATTACATTCAAAAGTAAATTCCTGCATATGTTCTTTATGAAAAAGATTGGTAAGATGCAGTAAATATTCTATTTCTTTTAAAGATAAAGCACTGGGAGTACCACCCCCAATATAAATGGTTCTAATCTCTTCTCCCATGTAATTTTCTTTTATCTCTGCTTCTAACTTTTTTAAATAAACTTGCGCCCATTCCGAATTATATAAAACTTTACAAAAATCACAATAACTACAAATATTTTTACAAAAAGGAATATGAATATAAACACTCGATGAAGATTCCATTACTTACGTCCTCTTTGGGGATCGTAATAATCCACCACGCTTTTATATTGTTCCTGTAATTTTGGTTTATCTTCAACATATTTCCTAGTTTTTTTCGAATATATAGTTCGACTAATATGAAAAGTTTTACTAATTTGGGTATAAGAAAGATGATATTTAATTTGATATCTTAAAATATAAATAATTTCTTCTAAAGATAAAATTATATCATTATTCTCATCTTTTTTCTTTTTGATTATTTTAGGATAATAATCATCGATTTGATGAATGAGTTTAAATATTTCTTCTTGATTTCGCCCTTTTAAAGCTTCCGATAGAGCCTCACAATAATCTAAAACTGTAGATACAGCTAATTCTTGATTGGAAGTATCCGCTCCAAAAAGATAGTTCAAAGATTCAATATTAGAGCGATTATATCTTTTTAAATTTTTATATAATACATCCGGAGCTATTTGAAATAAATAAGTTAAGGAATATAATTTAAGATGAAATGTCAAAGCCAAATGCCTTAAAAATATATATTGTTTATTTTCGTCATGATAAAAAGAGGCTAAATTTAAATGGGGCATATTATCCTTACATGCTAATTTAGCAGTTAAATATTCTATTCTTTTTTCCTCAATAATTTTAATAATTTGCGAACTATTTTCCCGATATATTTTTTTAATAGTTGGCCAATCATTTACCCGTTCTTCAACTTGTGATACCGGAATATTTAAATACGAAGCAGTACTCTCATAAGAACAGTTTCCTCTAACAAAAAGAGTAACAACGCGAATCGTTAAACCTTTTAAATCAAGATTCTCATTCATTTTCATCACTTCCTAAAATACTTAAGAATGCTTCGGCTGGAACTTCTACTCTTCCGACCATTTTCATTCTTTTTTTCCCTTCTTTTTGGGCTTCTAGTAATTTCCTTTTCCTTGAAACATCGCCACCATAACACTTAGCTAAGACATTTTTCCGCATGGCGCTAATATTTTCTCTCGCAATAATTTTGGAACCAATACTAGCTTGGATAGATACTTGAAACATTTGCCTTGGGATAACACTTCTTAGTTTTTCACAAGTCCATCTTCCTTTAGCATAAGCAAAATCTTTATGAATAATCATCGATAAAGCATCTACTTTTTCCCCATTGAGTAAAATATCCATTTTAACTAAATCACTTTCTTTATAGCCAATTAAATCATAATCAAAGGAAGCATAACCATTGGTGCGACTTTTAAGTTTATCATAAAAATCATAAACGACCTCCGCTAAAGGGAGTTCATAATGAATATTAACCCGGGTATCATTAATATAATCAATAGCTTTATAAATTCCTCTTTTGTTTTGGCATAATTCCATAATGCTTCCAATGTATGATGAAGGAGCAATAATATTAGTATAAATATAAGGTTCGGTTATCTTACTAATTTTTTCCCGAGTAGGCATTTTATTGGGATTATCAATGATAATCTCTTCTCCTTTAGTAAGATAAGCAATATAGACAACGGTTGGCGATGTAACGACAATATCTAAATTAAATTCTCGCTCGAGTCTTGTCGTAATTATTTCCGAATGCAAAAGGCCTAAAAAACCCGTATGAAAGCCAAAACCTAAAGCTTCGCTAGTAACCGGTTCAAAAACTAAAGAAGCATCATTTAATTTTAATTTATTTAAGGCTTCTTTTAAAGCTTCATATTTATTCGATTCGATTGGATAAATTCCGGAATAAACCATCGGTTTCATTGGTTTATAACCATCTAAAGGAATACTCGCCTCTTTCCCACTTAAAGTTATGGTATCTCCAACATGAACACTAGAAATATCTTTAATCGCAGCGACCAAAAAGCCAACTTCACCACTCGATAGTGAATTTACTAGTTCTTCTTTTGGTGTTTTTACTCCTAATTCGGTTACTTCAAAAACTCTATTTGTAGCCATCATTTTAATTTTATCTTTAACTCTAATGATGCCATCAACTACTTTAATTAATAGAACTACTCCTTTATAGCTATCAAAATAAGAATCATAAATTAAAGCTCTGACACTTGCTTCTTCATTAATAGTGGGTTCCGGAATTCTTTCCACAATAGCATCTAATAAATCTTTAACTCCTTCGCCTGTTTTACCGCTACATAAAATAATTTCTTCTTCCTTAAAGCCTAAAACATTTTCTAATTCTTTTTTAACCTTCGGAATATCGGCATTAGGTAAATCAATTTTATTAATAACCGGAATAATTTTTAAATCATTTTCTAAAGCCAAGTAAAGATTCGCTAAAGTTTGAGCCTCAATTCCTTGGGCTGCGTCAACGACCAAAACAGCCCCTTCACAAGCCGCAAGACTTCTACTTACTTCATAAGAAAAATCGACATGTCCCGGAGTATCTATTAAATTTAAAACATAATCTTCATTATGATAATTATATTTTAATTTAACTGTATTAAGTTTAATCGTAATTCCTCTTTCTCTTTCAATATCCATACTATCAAGCATTTGATCTTTTAACTCTCTTTTTGATACAGCACCAGTGTACTCTAAAATGCGATCAGCTAAAGTGCTTTTACCATGATCAATATGAGCAATTATAGAAAAATTACGAATTTTCTTCTCTTGCATAAATAACACCAAGATAATAATATCATAAAATTACCAAATAAAAAACCTAAACCGGCCATAAATTGGCAATATTCAAAACAATCATTTTACACTGATTTGACAATATTAAGAAAATATGGTATAATTTTCATAGATAAGAGGGGATTTTATGAGGTATGGTTTAGTCAGTAGGCATAGCGCTATTACGATAAGAGAAATTAAGGGATATTCACTTATTCCTGGTTATAAATGTAATGAAAAAAATTTACAAGGTATCGATGCTTTCTGTCAAAAATTTAATAATGAAGAAGAGTTAAAAACATTTCTTTTAGATGCCGGATTAATAAATACTAATGAATGGAATGAACATATTGTTATTGCCAAATTTGATAATAGGTATGCATATCCCAGAGGTTTTATGGAACCTAGTTTTAAATATGAAATTCCTTTTTTCAAACTAGATTTTCTTCTAAATTATTATCTAAACAATATTCTTGATCTTAATTTTATGGCCAAATTTCGCAGAAGATTTCAATCAAGCAAAGATATCGATCATCACTTTTTGAGACTTTATTATGAACTCATGACAGGTGGTACTTTAGATGATTACTCTAAAGAAACACTCAAAAAAGTTATGAAAGATTTTATTAAAAATTTTATCTACTATTCTCCTACAAATACTAAAGAAAGAAAAATTAATTATTTACGTTTAAGAATACTAGCTAAATTTGCATCTAAAGATGCTAGGGAAAAAGGAATAACAAAACTAGAAGACAACCGCCAAGAAGAATCTTCCAAAACTATAATTTCAGATGAAGCTTTACGTTTAGAGTTAAAACATCGATATAACGAGCTAAAAGATAATCCTACGGATGAAGAAAAAGAAGCTATTTTCAGCCGAATTAATGAAATTGAAGGATACTTTAGGGCCTCTAAGAATTTAAATGGTTCTACCCTTACCCGCAAATATATAAAAAAAGAAAGACCAGAATTATACGATTAAAGAAAGGATGAGTTAAATGGAAGTTCCTCATTTAAAAATATTAGATGAAAAAAATAAAACTTTAAGATTAACGAGTAAAGAAGTAACTTTTCCTTTATCTAATGAAGATAAAAAAAGAATTCAAGATATTATTACCTATCTTACCATGAGTCAAATTGAAGAATATTATACGAAATATAATTTAAGACCAGGAATGGGACTGGCTTTCATCCAACTCGGAATTCCCAAAAATATTTTTGTAATCGTAGAAGAAGTTGATGAAGAAAAGTTTCAAAACTATGTCATTATTAATCCTAAAATGATTAGCCATAGTGAAGAATTAGTCTATATTGGCGAAGGTGAAGGATGTCTTTCCGTTAACCGAGAAGTTGAAGGAATTGTGCCAAGATATGCAAGGATGCGCATTAGCTATCAAGATGAAAATGGTGAAAAAAAAGAAATAAGAGTTAGAGAAGAAGTATCTGTGGCCTTTCAACATGAAATGGATCATCTAAATGGCATCTTATTTGTTGATAAGATTGATAAGAAAAATCCTTTCAAAGATCAAGATAAAATGCGGGAAATATAAAAGAATTAGCTTTCTAATTTAGCTAATTCTTTTTTTTCATCTTCTAATTTAAGTTTTTCTTTTTCGACTAAATCGGCGGGAGCCTTACTTACAAAATTGCTGTTAGCAAGAAGGGCTTCTCTTTTGGCAATGGAGGCTTTTAATTCAGTGATTTGTTTTTCTTGTAATCTTTTATCCTCTTCCGTAATTTCTTTTTCATAATAGATAATACCTTCATAATTTTTGGTACTAACTTTAAATGATGTTATATTTTCATTCTTATCTATTAATCTTTCTTGTAATTTAAGCATTTTAATAATTAAGTCTTCCTTAAAATTAACTTTAACTTGATAATTACCCATAATATTATTTTCTTTTACAGTGGTACGATAATTTTTAATGAAATTAATTATTTCATCTACTTCCTCTTCTTCTTTATCAAAAATTAATTTTTTATCATATAAAGGATAAGTACTAATCATAATATTCTCTTCTCTAACTGGTAAATAATCATAAATGACATTGGTGACATAAGGCATAAATGGATGAAGCATTTTTAAAATACAAGTTAAAGTATAAAGAAGCGTACTCTTCGTATTTTCTTCTTCAATACTAAACTTCGCCATTTCAATATAGTTATCACAAAAATCATTCCAAATAAAGGCATAAATCACGGTATTAACATTATTAAATTCCATTTTTTCCATGTATTTAGTTACATCTTTAATGGTTTTTTCTAATTTAGTTAAAATCCATTTATCTGCTTTATTTAAATTTTCTAATTTAATTTCTTTAACATCCTCAATATTCATTAAAACAAATCTTGAGGCATTCCATAATTTATTAATAAAGTTCCATGTCGATTTTAATTTTTCTTCATCAAATCTTAAATCCATTCCGGGTGCTGTTGAAGTAGTTAGATAATATCTTAAAGCATCGGCACCATAAGTATCAATCATATCCATTGGATCTACTCCATTACCAAGACTTTTGCTCATCTTTCTTCCTTCTTTATCCCGAATTAAACCATGGATTAAACATTTTTCAAAAGGTCTTTTATCCGTAAATTCTAAAGATTGGAATGTCATCCGGCAAACCCAGAAGAAAATAATATCATAACCGGTTACTAAAACATCCGTTGGAAAATAACGATTATATAAATCTAAATTACTAGGCCATCCCATTGTTGAAAAAGGCCATAAAGCACTTGAAAACCAAGTATCTAGAACATCTTCATCTTGATGCCAACCTTCACCTTCCGGTGCCGTCATGCCAACATATACTTCTTCGCCCCGATACCAAGCAGGTATTTGATGCCCCCACCAAAGTTGACGAGAAATACACCAATCATGACAATCACTCATCCAATTATTCATAATTTTTTCAAATCTTGGCGGAATAAAATTAACTTTAGTATCTTTATTTTTTTGATTTTCGACTACCCTTTTGGATAAATCTTGCATATTGACAAACCATTGCCGAGATAAGTATGGTTCCACCATGGCATTAGTTCTTTCCGAATGGCCAACGGAATGAGTAATTTCTTCAATTTTAATTAAAATTCCCTCTTTTTCTAAATCTTTAATTAAGGCTTCTCGACATTCAAAACGATCCATACCTTCATATTTTAAAGCATTCTCATTCATAGTTCCATCTTCATTTAAAACTTTTATTCTCTCTAAATTATGTCTTAAGCCAACTTCATAGTCATTAGGATCATGCGCTGGCGTTATCTTAACTACACCGGTGCCAAATTCGGGATCAGCATGTTCATCCCCAATGATTGGAATTAATTTATTAACTATTGGTAAAATAACATTCTTTCCAATTAAATCTTTATATCTTTCATCATCTGGATTAACGGCGACGGCTGTATCGCCAAATAAAGTTTCCGGACGCGTAGTTGCTACTTCTAAATAATCTGTATTTCCTTCAATAAAATATTTTAAATGATAAAAAGCCCCTTTAACATCTTTATAAATAACTTCTTCATTAGATAATGCCGTTTTCGCAACAGGATCCCAGTTAATTATTTTTTCACCTTGATAGATTAATCCTTTATTATATAAAGTCACAAAAACATAACGAACTGCTTCCGATAATCCTTCATCTAAAGTAAATCTTTCTTTCGTTAAATCGACTGAAAGTCCTAGTTTAGCCCATTGTTTATGAATGATATCCTTATGTTCATCAGTCCACTTAAAGCATTCTTTTAAGAATTCTTCTCTTCCTAAATCATATTTATTGATGCCTTGTTCTTTTAGCCGGTTAACTACTTTCGCTTCCGTGGCAATTGCGGCATGGTCAGTTCCTGGAAGCCACAAACAGTCATAACCTTGCATTCTTTTAAAACGAATAATAATATCTTGTAAAGCCGTATCCCAAGCATGACCTAAATGTAATTTTCCCGTAACATTTGGAGGGGGAATAACAATTGAATAAGGTTTTTTGGAAGTATCACCACATTCAAAATAATGATGGCTTTCCCAATATTCATAAACACCTTTCTCCACACTTAAATGATCATATTTTTTCTCTAACATAATAACCTCCATTAAAAAAAGATGACACCAAAGGGCGAAATTACCGCGGTACCACCTTTATTTGTTCTTTAAATTTTAACGCATTTCTGCTTTTATATTCCATTGCAACAAATATATTCGTTTTTTCTTAGTTTGCACCAACCACTAATTCTCTTTAAAAAACAGCCTATATCCCTCAACTTCATCATATAAATTTATTTTATTTTATCAAAATTATGCCGTAAGCGCAAGAGTATCAATAACATTACCATTAGATTTGATGACAATATTATTGTTATCTATTTCCATCTCTATATTACTTTCTTCCTCATTTAAAGTAATAGCCTTTAAATAGTTTGAATCTAAATTATTATATAAATAGAAAACATTTTGACTAATAATTCCTAAATAATTACCTTCTAATACATAATCACTAACAAACTCATTAGGTAAATATTCTAAGCCCGCATAATTATAAATTCTAACTCTTCCCTCTTTTTTAGTAATCACATATCTATTGTTATAATCCACTATAGGCTCATTATATAAAGATGTTAAGGAAGTATTATCATCACTAACTAAATACCATTTATCATCTTTCTCCACAATAAATGTTTTACTACTAAGTATACCATCAACCACATTATCTTTTAGAGCAATATAACTATATTCAAAAGGAAGAATACTCATAATATTTTCTTTTAAACTAACAACTCCCCATAAATTATTTTCATTTTCTAAAATATAAGCATCATTTTCAATATTCGTATTATAAGTATTTATAGTTTTATAATTTTGTAAAACACTTCCTTGTTTAACACTAAAAAGTTTAATTAAAGCCCCATCTTTAATAAAAGCATAATCATTATTTATTAAACTAGTTTGCGTTAAAGAACCATTTTTATAATAATTAATCTCATAAGAATCATCCTTAATTATGGAAGATGCATAATTACAAGTATCAGTTGTACAAGCAAAAGTGTTTACTAGTTTATCATCTTCATCATAAAACCAAAGCATATTTTTATAATAAAAATCATGATGAGGATTCTTATCAAAAGGATTTTTTTCTTCTTTGAGAAAATAACTAACAACCGTTAAAGGAGCAAAAATACAAAGCAAAATAATAATTGTTACCAATACTGTTTTTTTATTAATCATATCTGGTATACCCATCTTTATCGTATTTATGTTCAGAATTATTAATTGTAATTATAAATCCTTTGTCATCAAATTCAATTTCATATTTATTATCAGAAACATCTAAATCCCAACTTAAGATACCAAGAGCACTACTATATTTATAAACATTTAAGGAATTATTTTTAATTCCCACATAATAATCATCATATAAATCGATATAGTCAAATTCATTACTAATCTTTTTGAAAGTATCATCATAAACAACATATGAATCATCATTAATCATTAAATAATATTTATTATTGTATTTAATATTTTTATATTTAAATTCAATTTTACCTTTAACAGTACTACTATTTATTTCAATAACACCATAATTACCTGTATTATTACCAACAGCACTTTTAGCAATGAAATAAGAAGAAGTTGTTTCTAGTTGTCTTACATCGTCATTAAGTTCCACACTATTTGTAAGTTCTAGACTACTATATGTTCCTTTTACTTTTTTAGTTTTTAAATCGTATAAATAAATCTTAGCATCAGTATCGGATATATTATCATATATAAAGACATATTGATTATTATAAATTCCTGTATATTTACCATCTTTTTGATAAAGATTACATTTATTAAAGGTACTAGTACTAGAATTTATTTCATTTTTATTATTACATTTATAAGTACTTAATAAATCTAATTTTTCATCATCTTTATAAAAGTATAAAGTTCCATCAAAATAGCTAAGATATGATATACCACTAGAAACAATACCTTCATATAAGTTAAGGCTCTTTGTTTCATTACCTAAATTAATTAATATCGCATTATCACCCATACTAATCTCATAAGCAACCTTAGTTTCTTTTAAATTTTTATTTTCATCATAAACATATTTTTTAACATAATCATTTGAAGTTAATCTAATCCCTTCCTCATTTAATTTACTTAAATTATTGTCTAAAAGATATAATCTACTACTTTTAACTAAAGATATAACATTTTCATGTAATCCAATATAATCATAACTTTCTAATAATTTTGATTTATCATAAGCATATAAATCGTATTTATTACTATTTAGACTAACTATATAATCACTATTAGCACTTTTAATTGTTCCAGGTATAACTTCACTAATCTTTTTACCTGTACTATCTATTATATAATTATCAGTTTTATCTTTGGCTACTAAATAAATTAAATTACCATTAATTATTCCTAAGTTATCATAACTTGGTCTAATTAAATAATCAAAACCATTATTATTTATTTCAATTAAACCATATTTATTAGATTCATCTTCAATAACTACAACATCTTTATTCGTACTATAAGTTTTAAAATTAGTAACATCTAAAATACTTTCATTTTTCTTTATATCATATAAGAATTCTTTATTATTATCATTAATAAAAACATAATTATTACTATATATTTGACTATTTTTAATAATTTCTTCCCCTAATTCATTAACACTAATAATTCTTTCCATTTCATCATTAGAGTAATCAGGTTTAGCAACAAAACATTTTTCGCTATCTTTTTCACTACATTCATAACTACCTATTTCTTTATCATAAATATCTAAAAAGATTAATTTACCATTTTCATATCGATAGTTATCTTTTTCCACAATAACAGGGTCTTTTGGTTCCTCTTTTTCTTCATCTTTTCTAAATATGACAAAATAAATAATTAATCCCGCAATTAAAAGAAGTAATAAACCTATTCCTAAAATAATTCCTAATTTACCACCTTTTGATAAATCACTCCACCAATCTTTTAAACTTCTCCTACTTTTTTTCTTCTTTTTCTTCTTTTTCTTTTTTTCTTTTCCTTCTTCTTCCAAAGTATCTAATACTTCTACTTCTTCATCACTAGAATCACTTTCTAACTCAATTATCTCATTATCATAATTAAAATCATCACTCATAATGCTCTCCTTGTATTCTAATATAGATTATATCATAATTTTTATATTATTAAAAGAGAGGAAATATTCCCCTCTAAATTGCATTAGTTATGTAATATGGATTATCTATGGTACCAGTTCCATTCAGCCTAACTCTTGATGATAAATAGAAGACAGGACGCACCGCACGCAGTTCAAAGAAACGACAGATGGTCATAGCCCCGTTATAACCAACAAGCCACGCATGGTATGGACCGGTGTAGGCGCCATACCTGGTCATTGGCCATTCGTATTCTGCTGTTGGTTGAATGGCACCGATTCCATTATTTTTGGCCCCATTTAATCCATTGGCTATAAATAACCAATTATTGGTATCAGCTGTTCCATTATTAGCATATAAGTAATCACTCATATACATTAAACTAATATTGTTGCCATTGTTAAAATTCTCTTTTCTTTCATTATTAAACATTTGTGAATTGGTAACATTTAATTCACCTGAGTCTCCTATATAATATGTTGTAGGTGATATTAAATTGGTCCATTGCGTATTTTGCATATAAGCATAATTTGAATTATTTATAAAGTAATCACCATTTAACCCACTATATAATTCAGATGCATTCCATTTTATATCAGATTGATAATCTAAATTCCAAGCAAATTTACTTTCATTATCTTTAACTATTTTTGTTGCTTTAATTACCTTTAATCTATTTTGAGTATCTACACCGATTATTCGATACATATAGGTATCCATATTTTCTTTACATGTATCTTTATCATTTGTTCCAAAACAAATAAAGTTATCTGTTACTGCTGTATATTCTCCTACAAATCTTCTTAAGTCGTCTTGTACTTCTCCTCCTGCTGTTGTTATCTCTTCATTTCTTTCATTTAGTTGTATTTCAGTTTCTAAATTAGGAGATGTTATTTCACTTGAAATTAATGATGTATCTAATATATATGGTGAATCTATACTTCCACTACCACTTGTTATATTTACTGAACTTTTTAAATATAAGACTGGGCGAACCGCATACGGAGTGTTCACATAGTTGTTGTTCACAGTCCCGTCACCATTCACAAACCGCGCAAAGTAATTAGTGAGGCCCACACCATACCGCGACATAGTCCATTCAGAATCTTTATCTAATGATGGATTTGGTGTCTCAGCCGGAGTATTTGGTGCGCCATTTAAACCATTTCCTATAAATAACCAATTGTCCACATCAGTTTCACCATCGGTTGCGTATAAATAATCACTTAGATATATTAAACTTATGCTTTCACCAACAAAATTCTCTTTTCTTTCATTATTAAATAATTGCGGATTGGTTGTATTTTTTGAATCTCCAACATAGTATGATGGCTTATCAATTAAATTGGTCCAATGAGCGTCTTGCATATAACTATATTTTGTATTCTCTTTAAAATAATCACTATTTAACCCACTATATAATTCAGATGCATTCCATTTTATATCAGATGAATAATCTGAATTCCACTTAAATATATTTACATCATCTTTTACTATTTTTGTTGCTTTGATTAATTTTAATCTATTTTGAGTATCAACTCCTATTATTCGATACATATAGGTATCTCTATTACTTGTGCATTCATCTTTATCAGTTGTTCCAAAACAGATAAAGTTATCTGTAATTGTTGTATAATCTCCGACAAATCTTCTTAAATCGTCTTGAACATCTCCTCCTGCTGATTTTATCCCTTCATTTCTTGCTTGCATTTGTTCTAATGTCTCTATTTGAGGATTCCTTACTACTATATCACTTGCTTTTTTGCTTGATTCACATTTTAAATTATTTGCATCTATTTTTATATTTAATGCTTTTCCTGCTAGATAACTTTGATAAGTATTAGTATTATTTATTTTTAAATATCCTTTAATTACAGCAGGATTACTACTTGTTACACTAGTCTCCATTTTGATTTCTTTTTTTGCTTCATCTTGTATTGGATCTGATAATAATGTGCTTAAATCATATGTTACATTATAATCTCCTATCTCAACGTAAAACTCTGCATCACCATTTTGTAAAACTCTTCCCATAGAATTCTCTTTTGTATCTATAGTTAATACTACATCAAATGTACAATTATCTTTTAAATCTTCTTTACTACTCATCTCTATTTTAGCAAATTCTAAAATCCCATCATTTCGACTAGTTTTATATTTTTCACTTTCGACATTTGTGGCATAAAATTCATTAATATTACTACTTGAGGACATATCTGATACTGATAAATTAATATGTAAGTTGGAAATACCTTGTTTTATAGCAACATAATCGGCACTTCCTGTTTCAATATTAATACTGGTACTTGTTTTATCTCCACTTACATTTATGGAAAAATAGGCATAAGTGGCTCCGATTATCATTACCAATAAAAATACTACTGCCACTATACTTCCTATTATTACTTTCCTTTTACTATTATCATATACCATAATTTATACTCCTTATATTTATTATGTTTAAAATACCGAACAATTATTACAAAACAAATATGATATCCATATGATATCTAAATAAATTATAATACATTAAATATTTTTATTCAATCAAAATGATATCAATTTGACATCTATAAAAACTAGCAAATTAATAATATCATATAGATATCAGAAAGAGATAGTATTATGAGAAAAGAATATATTTTAAGAATTGATGAAGATTTATTTGAAGAAGTTAAGAAATTAGCTGATAAAAATGAAAGGAGTATTAATGCTCAAATTGTTTACATTCTTAAAAATGAAGTTGAAAAAGAAAAAGATATGAAAAAAGAAGATAAAGTTGTTAAAAACTAATTATCTTCTTTTTTATTAAATATGTAATGGGTCAATATCAATTTCTAAATTGACCTTATTTTCATTTATATATATACTATCTAGATATTTTAATATTTTAAATAATTTATCATCAAAACGATATTTGATAACTACTTGAAAACGATACGTATTATTAAATTTAAACAAACTTGCTGTTGATGGGCCTAAAACAATAGATGATGAGGAAACATTTTTCTTTAAATAATTAACAATTTTAGTGGCATTTTCTAAAGCAATATTGTAATCTTTAGATACGATTTTTAAAGCGACTAAATAATAATAAGGTGGATATTTTAAGATTTTTCTGATGTTCATTTCATAAGCAAAAAATTTATTAAAATTGTTTTCTCTTACACAACTTAAAACATAATTATCCGGATTATATGTTTGTAAGATTACTTCACCTTTTAAACTAGCTCTTCCCGCTCTTCCACTGGCTTGATATAAAAGAGCAAAAGTTTTTTCATTACTCCGAAAATCTGGAATATTTAAAGAACTATCGGCATTAATAACTCCGACTAAAGTAACATTCGGAAAATCTAAACCTTTACTAATCATTTGCGTTCCTAGTAAAATATCATATTCGTGATTACGAAAGCTCGCGATTATTTTTTCATGGGCTCCTTTTTTAGTTGTTGTATCTTGGTCCATTCTAATGACTTTAGCATCCGGAAGAACTTTTAATAACTCTTCCATAACTTTTTCGGTCCCCATACCTAAATAGTTAAGACCATCTTCATGACAATTAGGACACTTATCATCTTTGGAAATCGTATAACCACAATAATGGCATCTTAAATTATTAGATGATTTATGATAAGTTAGGGTAATATCACAATTAGGACATTTATAAGTAAAACCACAAGATGAACAATTAATAATAGTCGAATACCCTCTTCTATTTAATAAAAGTAAGGCTTGTTCTTTCCTTTTTAATGTTTCCTTTAATTTTTCTAATAATAAATCACTAAAAATAAAATTTCTTTTTTTAGCTTCCATTACCATATCTACAATGGTTACTTTAGGAAGGGTTCCTTCTCCTGCTCTTTTCGTAAGTCTTAAATGCTTATAAACTCCTTTCATGGCCCTCGCTCTTACTTCTAAAGTCGGAGTCGCACTTCCTAAAACAACAGGACAATTATGGTATTCTCCTCTTTTTAAAGCAATATCTTTGGCATTATATCTTGGCATATTATCTTGTTTAAAAGTATCGCTATGTTCTTCATCAATAATAATGATCCCAATATTTTCTAAAGGAACAAAAATAGCCGAACGCGTACCAACAACAACGCTTACTTCTCCTCTTATTATTTTTAAGTATTCATCATATTTCTCCCCATTGGAAAGAGCACTATGAAAGATGGCTACTTTTGAACCAAACCATTCATAAAAACGATTTACTAAAGCCACGGTTAAACTAATTTCGGGAATTAACATAATGGCCGTTTTACCTTTTTTGATAGTATCTTCAATTAAATTTAAATAAACCTCCGTTTTACCACTACCAGTTATTCCTTCAAGTAAAAAAGTGGTAAAAGAAGAAGTATTTTTTATTTCTTCAAAAGCCCTCTCTTGTTCATCATTTAATTTATGTTTAATAACATTATTATTTTTCTCTTTTTGAATGCGATATTCTTGTTCTTTTATCTCTTTAATTAATTCTTTTTCTTTTAAAGATTTTATCGTATAAGAATTATAATCTTTTTTTAAAACTCGCTCTTCTTTTAATAAAGTTTTTAAAAGAAAAGTTTGAGCATTTTCTTTATCATAAGTTTTTAGATATTCTTCTATTTCTTCTTTAGATTTATTTAAAATCAAATAAGATTTATAGTATGTATAATTAGTATCATTATCTTTTATTTTTAAAGAAGCCGGCAACATCGTTTGATATGCCGATATTTTAGGACATAAAGTTTTTTCTTCTAAATATAGGCCTAGTTTTAATAATTCATCATTTAATATTAATTCGGGGTCAACGACATCAGTTATTTCTTTTAATTCATAAGTGGCCTCGAAACTATCTTTTATTTGCATAACAAAGCCATTGATAATTTTACTCCCAAAAGGTACTTTGACTTTCATTCCCGGTTTTAAAATATTTTCATAATTAGAAGGAATTTTATAAGTAAAATATTTATCAATTTTTTTCGTTGGATATTCGATTAAAACTTCTGCGTACATAACTCTACTCCCTAAAATTAATTATAAAATAACTCCTCAAAAAAAGAAAGTATTTAAATACCTTCTTAAGTTATTCACTTACTGGATGCTTACCATAGCCAACCATCCCCACTTGCCCATCAGCAAAACCAATTTGGCCATCCATTTCAATAATTACCCATTGATGGGTCCAAGCATTTTCATTCGCGTGGGTCCAGGAATAACCTAGTTCATCTAAAACTTGACCTAAGGCTCTCGTAGCTCCTGCACAAGATGATTCTCCTTTAATAAAAACGCCATAAGGAGTTCGGTAATCAAGACCACTTTCCACATGGACTCCTTTATAATAATAACTAGAAACAATCGAAGCAGCCTCGCCTACTTTATCAATATCTTTAGTGTATCCTTTAGCTAAAACCTCATTTGCTATTTGTTTGGCTATAACACTGGCTTCTTTATCTTTCTCACAGGCATCTTTATCTGTTGATTTATACCCTCTTTTAGTGAGAGTACTTTTAGAAGTTTGACAAGCGCTTTGACTAGTACTAGGAGTGGTGCTTGGCTTTGAACTAGAAGAAGTACTGGGTTTAGGTGTACTAGTCGTAGTTTTAGGTTTTTCTTTAACCGTAACGGTAAATTCTTGTTCAGCTCTATTACCATTATGATCAACAGCCACTGCTTTTACTTTATAACTACCTGACGCCTTAATATTTACGTCTCCTTCAATAGTTACTTCAATATTCCCTTCTTTTTCATCATAAGCCGTTATTCCTTCTTTAATATCAATAGAATTATCAATGACAGTTTCTTTATCAACTACACCACTTAAAACAGGAAAAATAGTATCTTCTACTTTTAAATTATAATCTTTACTAGTTTTAATATCTTTTTTGATTTCTTTATAAGTCTTATACTTAAAATCATTTTCATAAATAACTTTAAATTTAATGTCACCAATAACATCAAATAAAATCTCATCATTTTCTTTTATCTCTTCATTATTGTAATAAATAATTACCTTGGTATCTTTAAATAAACTATCTTTACTTACAAAATTATTTAGAATATCTTCATAAGTCCATTTATCTAAATATTCAATGTTTTGATTATAATCTTTATAAGCCTCTTGATTTTGCTTAGTAATATTTTTAATCTCTAAATCGTACTCTTTCGAAATTTTCAGATTATAGCCATATAAAACACCAAATAAAACCACTACTAAAAGTAAGATTACAATTATAATAATTAACCATTTAAAATTCTTTTTATCTTTCATATCAATCACTATCTAGTATTAATTTTAAAACTTTTTCTATACAATTTAAATTAAAAAAAATTGCCATAAGTAAATTTATGACAATTAATTTTCAGGTGTTTCAAAATCTTTAAGTTCGCCATCACTAGCTAAAATTTTATTTACTTTTGCGGTAGCATTATTTAATTTTTCACTACAATCTTTGGCTAGTTCCATAGCTTCCGTATATTTTATAATAGCATCTTCTAAAGGAACATTACCGCTTTCTAATTCTTTGACTAAATCTTCTAAATCTTTTAAATTACTTTCAAAAGTTTTTTCATTAACTTTATTTTTTTCTTTCTTTTCTTCTTTCACCACTATCTTCCTTTCTTTTTATTATAAGGATTTTCTCTTATTAAAAGAGGTCCCACTTCTACTTTTTCTTCTTCCGTATTTATCTCTAACCATTTATCTAACCCTAAAGGTGTAGTCTTTCTATCATCTATCAAATCTTCAGGATAAAATAAACACCAAATTAAATTTTCTAATTCTACTTTAGTCTCTTTTAAATTTGTTAAATAATCCTTAACTATTTTAAGAGTTGTACTTATTTCTTTTTCTTTATCAATCGCTAAGTCTCTTTCCTCAATTAATTTATCTACTTCTGTTGTTTTAATATCTTCATCAGTGAATGTCGGTAAATTATGAATATTATTTCGGTAAGTTTTATAAGCAATTCCACAAGCCATATCAAAGATTAAAAGTCCAGAACCATATTTTAAAATATAATCAATAATACTTAAATCTTGAGCTACCGGAAATGTATAAACACAAAATAAACCTAAAAATAAAGATGCTCCCAGACCTAAGAAAAAGTTTTTCTTATAGCGCTTTTTTAATTTTTCTCTTAAATGCATAATATCTAACCGCATTTTTGCTTGCTTTTCGATTATCTTACTATCTAATTTTCGCACATTTTGGCGAGCCTTTTTTTCTTGTCTTTCTAAATCTTCTTTGGCGACAACACTATGAAAAATTCTTTCTTTTAAAGGATTATATTTTTCTTTGTATTCTTGTAATTTTTCTTTATTTATCATTTCTAACCTCCTGAATTACACTCGTAACTTCACCTTCATGAAACTTTATATTTATTATATCATTAACATGTAAACTTTTGCTACTTTTTATAACTTTATCATCTTTTCTTACTAAAGAATAACCATTACTTAAAATATTTAAAGGATTAACGAGTTTTAATGTATTAATTAAATAATCTAAATGATTATGTTCTTTAATTAAGAATTTATCCATTAAGTTATTTAAATTATCTTTTAAACCTTTTAAAATATTTTCATTAATATTTATTAAAGAAGCAGGACTAACTAGCTTTACTCTATTGATACTAATTTCTAAATTATGTCTTCGAATATTTAAGTAATTATCCATATTCTTTCTTAAGTCATCCATTAATTTATCTAATCTTTGTTCTTTTAATTCATAAAGACTCATCGGATTTTTTAAAATAAAAGAATTTTTTAAATTATAAAGTTCAATAAATTTATTATTAACTAAGGTTTTAATATTTTTATTAAGTCTTATTTTAAATTGGCCAATCAATTCATTGATATCTTTAACGGTTGGCACCGCCATTTCAGCCGCTCCGGTTGGAGTTGGCGCTCTTAAATCGGCCACAAAATCGGCAATGGTAAAATCGGGTTCATGACCAACCGCACTTATAATTGGCGTTTTCGCATTATAAATGGCTCTTGCTACTATCTCTTCATTAAAAGCCCATAAGTCTTCAATAGATCCTCCACCACGACCCACAATTAAAACATCACAATTATAAGTATCAGCTACTTCAATTTGTTTTACAATATTTGGGGCCGCATATTCACCTTGCACTAAAGTCGGAAACAATATGGCTTCACACAAAGGATATCTTCTTTTAATGGTACTCATGATATCTCTCACCGCTGCTCCTGTATCCGCCGTAACAATCCCAATTCTTTCGGGAAACTTAGGAATAGGCTTCTTATGCTCTTGATTAAATAAGCCTTCTTTAAATAATTTCTCTTTTAATTTTTCATATTCAATATATAAATTACCTAAACCATCGAGTTCCATTTCTTCGACATAAACTTGATAACTACCAGAAGCAGGATAGGCAGAAATTCTTCCTTTTACCAAAACATTCATCCCATCTTCAGGAGCAAAATTTAAATTTCTCGTATTACTTTGAAACATAACCGCGTTGATTCTTCCCATATCATCTTTTAAAGTAAAATATAAATGTCCTCTTGTATGACTTTTAAAATTCGAAATTTCTCCCTTTAAATAAATTCTATTTAAAAATAAATCATTATCTAAAATAGCTTTAATATATTCATTAATTTCGGATACTGATAAATATTTCGGTTCCATTTCCTTTCCTCTTTTCTCTATTCTTATTTTATTATAACCTATGTTCGCTTGTTAATCAATGTTTTATCTTGTCATTTTTAAATTCTGATAAATTCCATTTATTAAATCATAGTTTTCCCGGTACATATTAAGATAAGCTTCTTTATCTAAAATAACAAAATGTTTTTCCCCTTCTAAAGTGGTAATTTTCTCTTCATTTTCAATTACATCCAAAATATGAGCAAAATAATCGGGAGTCATAAAATTTAAAAACCAACTAAAAACTTCTAAATAAGGATTATCGGGGATGGTTAAAAACCTAGTTAAATCTTCCGTCATTTTTTTAATCCTTACTTCTTTCGAATTAGAAGTAACATCTTCTAACCAAGTAGATCCATCAAGACTAGAGGAAATATCGTAAATGACACTATCATTTAATAAAGCTTCATTATCAAAAATAGCTACCTTTAAGCATTCCTTAGTTTTAACTATTCCCCAGTTAACACAACACCGATCCCCATTACAAAGGAAAATATCAAATAAATACAATTTGATTATATCTTTAAATAATTCATCTAAATTAGGTTCATTTAGAAATACTTTTTTTAAAGTTTCTAATATGGAAAATAAAGAATTATTTTTAATGGTATCAATACCTAAATCTTGAGCCAAAGAAAAAGAACCATAATTATTTAAATCTTCACTAATAATCCATCTATTAGCATCAATATTTATTATTTTAACTAATGGGGTAACGAATCCTAAATCTCTGCCAATTAAGGATCCAATTAATTCGGAAGTAGCATACCAAGAACTATAATCTGAATATGCAAGTTTGGAAAAATACCGCCCAATACTTAAATTTAATAAAGTTGCATTGTCTGTATGCTTTATTTTTTCTAAATCTTCTTTATTTAAAGTCATTATTTTTTCCCTCGCTTCTTATTGTGCTCTTGCCAAGCTTCAGTAATAACATTATAAATTTTTTGATATCTTTTTAAGATATCTCCCTTAGGAATTTTTAAAGGCGCAAATCCTTCTTTGGTTATTATTACCTCTTCTTTTTCAATTACCTCTAATACTTTAGCTAGATATTCTGGAGTAAATAAATAATACATTGCTTCAAATAAAGATAATAAATCATCAGAAGAGTTTTCTAAAAAATAAGCAATATTTATTTTTAAAGGCTCATCACTACTTAAATCGACTTCTAAATCATAATCAATTTTAGTAGGAAAAGAAGACATCTTAGGTTTGATATCATTTTGGAAGGAATGTTCATTATCCAAAATAACAATTCTCTCTTCCTCATTCTTTTTAATAACGCCCCAATTTTTATTATGAAAATCATTAAAGCCAAAAAATAAACTAAGTAAATACATAGCCATTACATCTTTTAATAAAATAGGATTATTCCCATAATAATTTTCTAAAACATTTAAAGACTCTTTTACACTAGCATTAGTATTAGCCCCAATACCTAAACTAGATGCTAAATTAAAAGGTCCTATACTTTCGATATCTTCACTTATAATAAAACATTCATTTTCATCGTTTTCCTTAAACACAGGAATATAAAGATAATATTTAGGACAAACAAGACCTAATATTTGGGCAACTTTGCTGATAATTATTTCACTTATCGCTCTAAGGTCAAAAATATCACGATACTTAACATAAAAATTACCACTTGTTAAAGAAAGTTTTAAAACATCAATTTCTTCTTTGGCTTTTTCGATTTTTATTTTATCTTCTTTAGTTAAATTCATTCTTTAGATACCTTATCTAAAACCGCATTAATAATTTTCCGAACATTATCATCACTATATTTTTTAGCTAGTTCCACTGCTTCATTAATAACGACTATTTCCGGAGTATCAGTATAAAGTAATTCAAATATTCCCATTCTTAAAATAGAAGCTCCTGTTCTGTCAATTCTTTCAATAGACCAGTCTTTCATATATTTATTGGCAAGTTCATCAATTTTATCTTGATAAGTTACAACCCCATAAACAATATCTTTAACAAAATCATTTTCAATATCTAAATTATCTTTAATTAAATCATCAATATTAGTTTTATTATCCTTCTTAAATAAATCCCATTGATATAAAATAATCATGCATTTTTCTCTTAATTCACTTCTTGTCTTTGCCATAATTCACCACTTCCTAAGTATATCATTAATTTAATCTAATTACTATTAATTTTCCTTATTTCTTTTTAAATCATATAAATAATTTAAAGCTTCCATCGGCGTCATATTTAAGGGATCTAAACTTTCTAATTTCTTTTTTAAACTATCTTCTTCCCTTTTTTCTTTTTCCTCAAAATCAAAACTTAATTGAACCCGTTCTTCATTTTGATTATTTTTTTTGCTGCCCGATTCATAATCTGCTAAAATAGTGCTAGCTCTATCTAGTAAATCACTAGGCATACCGGCAAGTCTTGCCACATGAATACCATAACTTTTATCAATGGCTCCATTTTTGACTTTATGTAAGAAAGTAATTTCTCCGTTATTTTCCACAGCTTCGACATGAACATTTTTAATTGTCTTATATTTTTTCTCTAAACTGGTTAACTCATGATAATGGGTCGAAAATAAAGTTAAAGCTTTGATATTAGTATTAATGTATTCAAGTATGGCTTGAGCAAGGCTCATTCCATCATATGTAGCTGTTCCTCTTCCGAGTTCATCAAAAATAATTAAACTGTTTTCCGTCGCGTTTATTAAAGCATTTTTGGCTTCTTTCATTTCCACCATAAAGGTCGATTCGCCACTTACTAAATCATCAGAAGCCCCAATGCGGGTAAATATTTTATCAACAATCGGAATATTGGCTTTTTCAGCCGGCACAAAAGAACCCATTTGGGCCATTAAAATAATAATGGCCACTTCTCGCATATAAGTAGATTTACCACTCATATTAGGACCCGTAATTAAAAGGGTACTGGCACTCTCATCCATAAAACAATCATTAGAAACATAATCATCACCGGATACTATTTCGACAACTGGATGCCGCCCTTTCACAATTTCTAATTTCTTTTCATTATTGAGAATTGGACGAACTAAATTTAATTCTTCACTACAAATAGATAAAGAAAGTAGGGCATCTAATTCACTAATTGTATCGGCGGTCTTTTTAATTTTTAAAACTTCTTTCTTAATGATATTTTTAATTTCCATAAAAAGATTGTATTCTAAATTAATAATCTTCTCTTCGGCATTTAAAATTAAAGATTCTTTTTCTTTTAATTCTGGTGAGATAAATCTTTCACAATTAGTTAAAGTTTGTCTTCTTTCCCAACCAAAATTTTCTTTGACTTCTTTAGCTTGGGCTTTCGATACTTCAATAAAATAACCAAATACTTTATTGAATCCCACTTTTATATTTTTAAGTCCGGTTTCTTCTTTGATTTTATTTTCAAAGGTACTAATAAAGTCTTTGCCACCACTTCTAATACTCTTTAATTCGTCTAATTCTTTATTATAACCATCTTTAATTAAATATCCTTCCTTAGTACTAATCGGAGGATTTTCATATAGGGAAGCCTCCAGTAAAATATAAATATCTTGATGCGTATCAATATCCATGTCAAAACCTAAAGAGGCAATTATTTCTTTAATTCTTGGCAGAACTTTTAAACTATTTTTAAATTGAAGTAAATCTCTTCCATTAACACTACCTGCGGTAATTTTGCCACATAATCTTTCAATATCATATATTTCATATAATAAATTTTTTAATTCATCTTTTAAAATAAAGTTATTATTTAAAATTTCTATTTTATCATAACGCTTATTAAGTTCTTTGATATCTTTTAAAGGATGCATCAAAAAACTTTTAAGTTTTCTTGACCCCATCGCAGTTTTACATTTATCAAGTAACCATATTAAAGAATAAGTGCGATCTTTTAATCTCATGGTTTCAAATAATTCTAAATTTCTGACCGCATGAATATCCATCTCTAAATAATCCAGCTTTTTAATAACTTTTACTTCATTAAAATGCGATATATCCTTTAATTCTTTAACATTTAAATAATAGAATAAATGATTGACCCCTCCTTTAGCTCTGGCATCCGTTAAAGTATTTAAAAAAGGCAAATCTTCTTCATAATATAAAGAAGAAAACACAACATCTAAACCATATTTATTTTTTAAAGTATCGACTAAAGAAACATTAGAATTATCTAAAAGGACAACTTCTTTAATTCCTAAACTTAAAATTTCACTAATTAAATCTTCTTCCTTTAAAGGAATAGTTAAACTACATAATTCTCCGGTAGAAACATCCGCATAAGTAATAATATAAATATCATTAAATTCTAAAATACTAGCAATATAAGAATTATTTCTCTCATCAAGAAGTTCATAATCCGTTATAGTTCCTTTACTAATAACATCAACGACACCTCTTTTAACGGTATCTTTAGTGGTTTTTGGATCTTCTAATTGTTCACAAATAGCGACACGATACCCTTTATTAACTATTTTTTCAATATAACTTTTAACCGCATGATAAGGAACTCCACACATCGGAACTCTTTCTTCTAAACCACAAGATTTACCAGTTAAAGTAAGTTCTAGTTCTCTAGAAGCAGTAAGACCATCTTCAAAAAACAATTCATAGAAATCCCCAAGGCGAAAAAATAGAAGTTCATCTTCATATTCATCTTTTATTTCCATATATTGTCTCATCATAGGACTTAATTTTGTTCTGTCTACTTCATTTCTTTTCATGACGTCTATTATACTATTTTTACCATTTTTTTACAATCTAAAATTATTTAATTGAAATTTAAAAATATTGCGAAGTAAAAAAATCATAAAAGAAATATACAATATCATAAAGTTAAGGCAATCGCATAAAAAGTTGACGTAAAGAAAAGAACTATAAAGAAGGGATGACATTGAATATAAGGTTTTCAAT
>CANRJV010000001.1 GCA_947631045.1 uncultured Bacilli bacterium | reverse complement strand
CTACTAATGTATTTAGATCATCAAAAAAGAATGATGATTTTTCTCTCATCACTCCTTAATGTTTAAGAACCAATTTTCTTTTAATTATAAACTAAATTATTATCTACTTTTAAACGATCCGCTAAAGTTGTAATATATTCTGCATTTGTTGGCTTATCGCGATTGACGTTTAAACTATTGCCAAAAATGCTTTCCATCAAATTTATATCGCCTCTATTCCAACTTATTTCAATCGCATGGCGAATAGCTCTTTCCACTCTCGTTGGCGTAGTATGATATTTAAGCGCTATTTGCGGATAAATATCTTTCGTAATATACGCAATAGAATTTTTCTCTTTATAAACCATTAAGACTCCATCTTTAATAAATTGATAACCTCTAATATGAGATGGGATACCTAAATTGTGAAGCATATCGGTAACGATTGCTTCTTGATTAAATAATTTGTTTTGACTACTAGCCTTAAAGTTAACATTTAAAATTCTCTTTTCTAAACTAAGAAAATTCAAAGGCTTTAACATATAATAGTCAACTCCAAAAGAATTGGCCTCTTCTAAAATATTTTCTTCTTTAAAAGAAGTCGTAATAATAATATTCTTTTTTATTTCTCTTTTTTCTAGTTCGCTTAAAATATATAAGCCATCTAGTCTTGGTAGAATTAAGTCCATCACAATTACATCAACATTATTCTCGTTATTTAAGATGTAATCCAAACCTTCTTCTCCATCATTTTTACAAGCTACTACTTTAATTACTTCATGACTACAGAAATACTTCTCGATGTCTTTAGTTAATGATTCATTACTATCAATAACTAAAACATTAATGTTAGTTTTCACTATTTCACTCTCTTTCTTTCATTAAATTTTTTGTACTGCTTGTAAAAACATTATAAAAGATTTTCCGACAAAAATCCATAGGAAGTTTTGACAAGTTTTGTCAAACGATGTAAACATTTGTCGAATAATGACGAAAATATCCTCAAATCAGCCCAAAATAAATTTTTTGACTAAAAATTTTTAAATATTTTTAAATATTTAAAAAGGTTGGAAACTCATTAGTTTTCAACACCATTTTCTTTAATAAATTCTAAGGCTTTAAGTTTGCCATCGGAAACATATTCCAAAGTGGCACCGCCACCACTTGAAACATAAGTAAATTCATTAGCATAGTTAAATTTATTAACAGCAGAAGCAGTATCACCACCCCCAACATAAACTTGAGCACCGCTTTTACTAAGAATTTCTAAAAGACTTTTTGTTCCCTTACTATATTCTTCACTTTCGTATAAACCAGGGGTGCCGTTTAAGAAAATTACTTTAGCATCATCGATTAACTCTTTAACTTTATCATTAATAATATTATCATAAATAATATCCTCGTCTTCTATATCTTGAATATCTATTTCTACATTAGTATTTCCTCTTTTAACAATGACCATTGGGCTAAAAACTATTTTAGAAGCACTTTCATTTAAAATCTTTTTAACACTTTCTAAAACTTCAGCATCATTACTAGCTAAACTATTGCCAATATGATAATTCATAACTTTTAAAAAAGAATTCAAAATGCCCCCGGTTAAAACTAATTTATCACATTTTTTAAGCATGCCTTCAATTATTTTTATTTTATCATCAACTTTGGCTCCACCCATTATTACCACAAAAGGATGGTTTTCATTATTAATTAAGGGTTTTAAATTTTCGATTTCTTTTTCTACTAAAAAACCTAAAAAGGTAGGTAAATACTTAGAAATCCCAGCCGTTGAAGAATGAGCCCGATGTAAAGATGCAAAAGCATCAACCACAAATACATCAGCAAAACTAGCCCAATATTTAGCGAGTTCTAAATCATTAGCGCTCTCTCTTTTTTCTGGTACATCCGTATATCTCGTATTTTCGACTAAAAATAATTTTTTAGAACTATTATTTACCATAGTTAGATCTAAAGGATTGCTAATGAATTCTAAATCATAATATTTTTTTAAGTATTCATAAACTATTTTTAAACTATTTTTTTCTTTATCTTCTTCACTCTTTACTCTTCCAAAATGGCTTAATAAAATAACTCTATTATTATTCTTTAATAAGTAATTAATAGTATCCAAACTCTTAGTTATTTTACTATCGTCACATATGTTACCATCTTTAACGGGAACATTAAAATCGCATCTTAACAAAACCCTTTTATTAGTAATTCCTTCTTCACTTAAATATTTCATTCCTATCAATCTCCTATACTTCATTTACTATTATCTTCTTGTATTATTTCTATTATTATATTATAATTATTAATAGGAAGCGTGAGTTCACGCCGCCTACTTATCGTATTTGACGTTATCTAAATAATATTTCTATTATTTGGACGACGTCTTTTATTTTATCAGCTAACATAGTTAGTAGTAAAAGTAAAATAATTAAAATTAATAATCTCAAAAGATTTTTTAATTTCAAATAGCCTCACCTCCTTAACCAGAGAATCCCCCCTGAAATTTGGTTTTGGCGGCGTCACTTCACACATCCTATATTTTCATTTAAGCACATTGTTATTTACTTGTAAAGAAAAATATGCGGACATTATAAAAGAAGTTATTACTAACTTCTAATTTGTGATTATGAATGGGTCATCTATGGTTCCAGTTCCTGATAATTCTAAACCAGATGTTAAGTATATTACAGGACGGAGCGATAGAGCATTAGTAAAACCAGAATAATTAGGATAAGATTTCACGCTGTTCCCGTTGTATGTTTCAATGATGGCAGAATTCATATTATTCCAGCCATAATAAAAACCAACTCTTGTCATAGTTTGTTCACTTGGAAGTGGGGGATCCAATTGTGATGTACTTAAACTTTTTGAATCATTATTTAGAAGGAAAAGCCATCCGTTTGAACAAATATCGTAATTTATTCTACAATTTATATCATTACTTACTGATATATAATAATCACTTAAATACATCAATCCTACCTTAGATTCTTCAAATTTTTTCCAATATTCAGTTATCACAGAATCATATCTTATCGTCTTTCCAGCATCTGGAGTTGGTAAATTTTGATCAACTGTATAATATATTTGACCGCTTTCCATATTTAATACATCAAAATACCCAATTTTTTTACCACTTTCTATTTTAAAAATCTCTGCTCCAATTTGAGAAAAACCATTTGTACCGTGATTAATCATATCACCATATAACCATCTATGATTTTCAATTTTTGTATTCCAATCAAATGGCATGTAATTGATATTTTGTAAATATGCACTTCCTATTAAATTTTGATATGTAATACTATTAGGCCATTCAATATCATCATACCAGTTTTCTTCCCACCATTGTATTCTTTCTTCTAAAGCTTCTTTTTTAATTAACTTAAGCTGACCATATTCAGTATTTGTTGTTGTATCATTATTTAGGGCTACTCCGATTATTCTATACATGTAATGGTCTGTATCATTCTTACATGTTTCAGAATTATCTGTTCCAAAACAGATATAATTATTTATATCATTTTCAATTGTTCCATCTTCTCTTTTTGTTACTTGACCTTGAAACCTTCGAAGTACATCTCCTCTTAAAGATACTTCTTCGGCTTTTTCTAAATATTCCTCTGAATTGGCTAATATTTTCTCTACTGCATCATCTTTATTTTGCACTTTGCATGTTAAGCCCTCTATTGTTAATGTTACACTCAATGTCTTACCGGCTATGTATGTTTGGTCGGCATCTCTATTTATAAGTTTTAAAGAGGTATTTATTGGTTTGCTTTCACTTTTATCTACAACAAACTCTATCGGATATTCTTCTAATAATAAACTTAAATCTATATCATGTTTACTTCTTCCGCCTTCTATATGGAGTAATGTATCACCAGCTTGTAAAAAATTTTTTAATTCTCCATCCATTTCGACTTTTAATTTGGCTGTACATATATTAGTGGGAGTCATTTCTCCTTCTACTAGTAAGTTGGCAATATTTATAACATGGTCTTCACTTTCTTTTAAGTAATTTTTGCTTGTATCTGTTGTAGCATAATAACTTGTTCCTTTACTAGCTAACTTCATATCTTCAGAACTTACTTTAATATGCAAAGTATTATTTTCTGTTCCTTTGATAGCAATATTATTTAATTTGCCCATATTGACATTTATATTTGTACTTGTACTACCATTACTTAAATTTATACTAAAGAAAGCATATGTTGCCCCTATAACTAAGACTAATAAAAATACTATGGCTACTATACTTCCAATTATTATTTTCTTTTTATTATTTTCTTTATTATTCTCTTCTTCTAACATATGACCCATCCCATCTATTATAATTATTACTTCAATTTATATTATATCACACTTCAATTATATTTGAAGTACAAATTATATAATTTAAATATCAAAATTATATTTTTGGGAGGTATAAATATGGAAAATAAAATGACAAATTTGAAAAAAATTGTTAAAAGTAAAAATAAATCTTTAACATCGCTAGCGGTTGAATTAGAAGTTTCTCAAGAAGCCATTAGTCAGTATATTAGTGGAAAAATAAAACCAAAAACTGCCACAATTATAAAAATGGCAGAAATATTGAACACAACTACTGACTATTTATTAGATTTAACTGATAATCCAAATCCTTCAACATTAAATTTTTCAGAAAAAGAAAATAATTTATTAAGTAATTATCAATTATTAACAGATTTAGAAAAGGCTAAAGTTGATGGTTATATTCAAGCAATAATTGATTTAAAAAAACTTTAAAGCATCAAAAAAGATGATATTTCTACCATCTAATTATAAATATTTATTCTTTATTTAAACATACATTTAGCAGTTCTAAGCATTTGAGCTGTATAACCTAGTTCATTATCATACCATGCTACTACTTTATAAAGTCTTTTACCATTTACTTCTACGACATTAGTAAGTAGACCATCTACTAAAGCTCCAACTCTTTTACCAATTATATCGCTTGAAACTATTGGGTCTTTAGTGAATTTCAAAGCATCGCTTTGATGCATCATGAAAGTATTATTAATTTCATCAACTGATGGATTACTTCTTAATTCTAAAGTCACATCAATTAATGAACCATCAGGAACCGGAACTCGGTAAGCAAGACCATCTAGCTTTCCTTCTAACTCAGGAATAACTTTCCCAATCGCGGAAGCGGCTCCCGTAGATGCCGGAATAATATTTTGGCTGGAGGCTCTTCCGCGTCTTGCATATATTCCCTTTTTATGAGTAATATCTAGTGTTACTTGATCATTTGTAAAAGCATGAACTGTACTCATAAAACCTTTTTCAATGCCATAAGCATCATTAATAACTTTTAAAACGGGTGCTAAGCAGTTAGTTGTACAACTGGCTGCAGAAACAATTTCTTCACTACCATCAAGTACATCCTCATTAACTCCGTAAACAATAGTCTTCATATTACCTTTTCCAGGGGCAGAAATTAAAACCTTTTTAGCCCCGGCTGTAATATGCTTTCTAGCATCTTCTTCTTTGGTGAATGCTCCAGTACATTCTAAAACTAAATCAACACTCAAATCTTTCCATGGTAAATTTAAAGGTTCTCTTTCGGCGTAAACTTTTATTCTTTTAGTATTTGCAATCACTAATGTATCCCCTTCAAAAGTTATCTCTGATTCATGAAAAGAACGATGCACTGTATCATACTTAAGTAAATGACATAATTCTTCTGCATTGGAAGTATCATTGATTGCAACAATATCAAATGCACTATCAGTAATCATTTCTCTAAAGGCAATTCTTCCTATTCTTCCAAAACCATTAATCGCTACTCTAATCATAATTTCCTCCTATAAATTCTCTTAATATTGAATCATCACTAACATATTCACCTGGTATTGTATAAAATATCTTTAAAAAATTTAATAATCTTCTAGCTTCTTCATAATAATCACTTTCCACACTTATAGACCGAAGTAAAGGTTCAACATAAACTTTTAAAACTCCAATTTCATAAGGCAAAGCCGTATTAATTATGGTATCGGCTTGATGAATGTATGGAAAAATATATTTTTCTTCTCCGTTTCGTACACTTTGCCAAGCATGAATAGTTTTATGCACATCATAATTTCTTGTTCTATTATCTCTTATTATTCTTCTAAATAATCTTAAATCAACTGTTGAAATATAATTATGTCTATCAATATTCAAAGGGATAAAAGGACTTAAATATATTTTGTACTTATATTTATTTTCTATACTTGGTAGTAAATCATCATTTATGGCATGTAATCCTTCAATTAAAACAATCGTATTTTCTTTTAACTTAACATAATTATCATTAAATTCCTTTTTACCAGTCACAAAGTTAAATGATGGCAAAAGAACAGTTTCTCCATTCAATAACTTTTGCAAAGTTGTATTAAACAAATTTAAATCAATTGCTGTTAAACATTCAAAATCGTAATTACCATTAGCATCCTTCGGAGATTCTTCTCTTTCTAAAAAGAAATCATCAATAGAAATTCTAATTGTTTCAAAGCCTTGAGCCATAAGATAAGATGATAATCTTTTTGTCGTAGTCGTTTTACCACTAGATGAAGGGCCAGCAATTAAAACAAATTTTATATCTCGATTTGCGGTTACAGTACTAGCAATCTTGGCAATATTTAAATTAAAGACTAATTCACATGATTTCATAAAATCTTTGATCTTACCGCTACCAATAGTTTTATTAATTGAAGATACATACTTCATATTTAAAGTTTCTAACCAATTTTTACCAATTAGAAAAGAATTAATTATATTATCATAATGAACATATTCTGGAAGTTCTCCATTCGATCTATTAGATGGAATTATAAAGACTAATCTATTTCTTCCTAAATAAACTATCTCATATTTGGTAATACTTCCCGTTGAATAGGGCATATCAGAATAAAAATAATTATAATAACCTTTCAATTCATAAAGGGTAACTACTTTATCAGAAATACTCTCAATATTTTCGGCTTTTTCTAATTGTTTATTTTTATGATAAAATTCTACCGCTTCTTTTTTCTTAACATTTAATTTATTAAAGATAAGATTATCAGAAATCAAATTAGCCATTTCACTTTTAATCTTTCCGATATCTTCTTGGGTTAATATTTTATCACCAATTATTTCTCCTAAAAAACCTTTCGGAACACTATGTTGATAAGTTATTTCTAATCCAGGAAAAACTGTTTTCAAAGCCACTTCAAAAATAAATTCCAAACCACTTTTATATATTTTATTTCCAGTTAAATCATTTAAATCAATAAAGGTAACATTAGCATCACCAGTAGCTTTTTCATGCAAATCAAAAAATTCATTATTAATTTTTACCCCTAAGACATTATTATTCAATTTAAACCCCTTACTAATTTCATAGTAAGTCGTATTCTTAGGGAAGGTTTTTTCATCACCATTATTTATAGTTATTTTTATTGCTTCCATCCTAGTCTCCCTTTACTATAAAATAGTTTAACACAAATTATAGCTTTTTTGAATAAAAACTTACTATTTTTTATATTATAATTATAGGTGAAAGAAATGAATATAATTCCAACAGTTATTGAAAAAAGTAGTAACAAAGAATATGCCTATGATTTATATTCCCGACTTCTAAATGATCGGATCGTTTTTATTAATGGTGAAATAAATGATAATACGGCTAGTATTGTTGTATCCGAATTATTGTATTTAGATAGTCAAAATCATAATGATATTTATTTATATATTAATTCTCCTGGTGGCTCAATTACTAGTGGTATGGCCATATACGACACTATGAATTATATTAAAAGTGACGTAAAAACTATTTGTCTTGGCCTAGCAGCATCCATGGGAGCCTTTCTTTTAGCTAGTGGTACCAAAGGAAAAAGATGTAGTCTTCCAAATTCTGAAATAATGATTCATCAACCTCTAGGAGGAACTCAAGGACAAGCCACTGATATTAAAATTGCCGCCGAAAGAATTATTAAAATTAAAGATAAATTAAATAAAATATTAGCCAATGTTACCAATCAAGATCTAAAAACCATCGAAAAAGATACCGAAAGAGATAATTACATGGACCCGGAAGATGCTTTAAAATATGGTTTAATTGATGAAATAATTAATTAATATTTTATTATATAATATTAACGTAGAATAAAAAAGGAAATTAATCATTAAAATAACTGCTTCTTTTAATTTTATTAATAACTTGTATATATATTTTAAATACAATGTATTGACAATTTTTGCTACTTATGATATTTTATTTTTATCAGAGAGTGCAATGTAAAGGAGAGTTATATGGACAATATATCTAATGCTACTAATATGAGTTTTAGAGTAGATAAAACGCTTAAGAAAAATGCAGATATATTATTTAAAAAACTTGGTCTTAACACAAGTGTGGCTTTAAATATGTTTTTAAGCCAATGTGTAAGAGAACAAGGCCTACCTTTTGTTCCCTCTATGAATCCAAATGAAAGCAATAAACCTTCACGACAACTTATTAAAGCCGCCAAAGAGGCTGATAAAATTTTATCAGGTGAAAAGAAGGTCAAAGGCTACGATAATGTCGATGAGTTTATTAATGACATGCTAAAGTGATTCAAACTTTAGAAAAAACAAAATATAAAATTAAGGGAACAACAGATTTTAAAAAAGGTCTAAAAAAAGTCTATAAACAGGGAAAAGATTTAGATAAACTAAATTATGTTTTGAAATGCTTAGCAAATGATATACAACTAGAAAATAAATATTTTGACCATTCTTTGGAAAATAGCAAATATTTAAAAAATTGTCGAGAATGTCATATTGCCCCTGATTGGCTTTTAGTTTATAAAAAAGATCAAGAAAATTTAGTTTTAATATTATTAAAGACGGGAAGTCATAGTAATATTTTCACATTTTAAAAGGACCTCAGTCCTTTTTTTGATCCCATTTAATAATAGTGTCGCCTTCACTAGATAACATATATTTTTCTTTAGCATATCTAGCTAAATAAGTATCATCTTGTAATTTAGTTATTTCAGCACTTAACTTTGTTTCCTCATCTAACAATTCCGAATATTGCTTAGTAAGTTCACTTTCTAATTTTCGATTATTAAGAATTTCTTTCCAATCATTATAAACGGTAGCAACTAAAAGAGATAACAAGCCAATTATTGTTATAGAAATTAAAAACAATCTCTTTTTTTCCTTTTTACTCTTTTTCGTATGCATACAAAAAATCTCCTATTTTCATTTTTGATACTATCACATCAAAAAAGATTTTTCAATTCTTAAAAAATCTTTTGACATCAATTTTACTAAGTAATTTTTTATGAAGAAGTAGACCACTAGAAAAGCCTATAAAGACCATCATAATAAAATAAATATGAAAATAACCTTTATTTAAATGATAGATAATTATTATATAGATAATGGTCATATCTATAGTATAAATAAAAGTTAATATATGTTTAAGATAAACTCTTAAACTCTCAATTAATTTAAAATTAATAATTGTTAAAAAATAAAAGAATATTCCATAAATAAAAGAGACTAGAAAAGATATTATTTGTAAATTACTCGTCATTATTTAAACAATTTGGTAAGTAGACTTTCTTCTTTACTTTTTTTCATATTTTCAATATATGCTAAACTAATTAATTTTCCTTTAATTTTAACATTACCATCATGAGTATCTAATTTAATTATTTCTAATCCTTCTCCTTTTAAAAGAATAATTCCCATGTTTGATTCCATTAAAAATTCTTGGTCATCAAAACTACTAATTTTATTTATCCCTGTTAAACTGATAATACCACGATCGACTATTTTTATTTCATGACTGCCATAATTATTTCCATCTATAACACTTTCCATATATCCTCCTATAAAATGATATGCTATAGTTTTAGAAAATATAACCATTAAAAAAGTAGGTTTCCCTACTAATTTTCTTCAGTTGTTGGATTATTGTATTCTTCTAAGATTTTTGTTTCGAACATTTCTCTTGTTTCTGCATTAGTTGGATGAACAATATCTTCAAATTTATCATCGTTTACTTTACGACTAGGCATAGCGCAAAATAATCTGTTTTCTCCTTCTATAATTCTAATATTGCTTACAACAAAGCAATCGTCAATAGTTACAGTTGCATAACCTTTAAGTCTTGAACCCTCTCTATCAACTTTGTGAACACGTACTTTTGTAATTTCCATAACCTTCACTCCTATCTTGAAATACTCACAATTTAATTGTAAAACAAACCCCAGCAATTTTCAACTATTTTTAAATAAATTTTATCTTAATATCTCCTGTTATATATTCATTATAAGTAAAACTTTTTTCAACTCCATTATATAAAATAGTAAATATATTAGGATAGATTTTATATAATACTCCTTCATACCTAGATATCTTATTACGCATCCCATAAACCGTAACAATTACTTTTTTATTTAAATTGGCTTCTAATTTATTTTTAACTAAATCAATATTCATTATCTTGGGTACCCCACATACATAAGGCCATTGCCCATAATGCCACCCATACCATCTTTGCCATATTTAGTTTTCTCTAGGGTTTCTTTTAAATCAACTTCTTTATTTCTTTCTGTTAAAGCAATTGTTACCGCAATAATCGCCGGATCTAAAGCATGAATATTAACTCTTTTAGGACTAGAAGCATAATTAGCCCCAGCCACAATTAACTCTTCATAATTGCTTTGGCAAGCACCCGCAATAATAACTAATTTTTCATGACTTTTCTCATAATTTCGAGCGGCTTTTACGGCTTTAATAAAATTCTTTGTATTCTTATAATTTTCATTATCTTTAATACTTCCCTTTTTCTTAAAATAAGCATCATGACCGGTAATTATTAAAATATCTGGTTTATATTCTTTTAATAAAAGTTCGACTTGTTCATACATATCTTCTTCTTTGATTTTTTTCCCAATGGCATAAACTCCGGCATATTTATAATATTTTAAACACTTTTCTAAATATTCACTATCGCCATCAATATGTAAAATTTTCCCTGGTAAATAGAAAAAATCATCTTTAGCTAATTCTTTTTGACCTCTTGAATCTTTACTATAATCTTCTTCCTTAGGTTTTTCACATTTAACTAAATCCGCTAAGGTACTATCCGCATAAAGTCTTACTTCTGCCCCTTTTAAATAATATATTCCATCTTTAATATTGACGACTTTAAAAACTGTATCATGATTATAACTTTTGCGTGTCACAAAATCCCCTTTATTAATTTCCAAACATATCACCAGTAAATTTTATGTTTTTATTTAAAATTTATGTTAAATAAAAAGCTATCATTTTAAAATAGCCTTTAAATCTAAATTATAAATTATTAAATTTTCTTTCTTAATATAAGTATTATTATCTTTTACTTCATATTTTAAATTTTCTAATGGAATTTTCCCCACCACATAATATTCCGGAGGCATATAATGGCCCCTAGTATTAAGGGCAGTTCCTTCATTATAGTTATCAAAGAATAAAATATTTTTATTTGTAATTAACATACATTTTGTTAAAACTTGTTCCTCTTTTTCAATCGCAGCATTCGTATTTTCATATACTACTTTTTCTTCATTTCCTTCAAAATCATAATTATACATAAGTGCCTCCTATAAAGTATCTTGCCGTTCTTCTAATGAAGTTTTATTGGAAAGTTTAACACTTTTTAAAGTCATATTTTCAAAGATAGATGGTACTGTATCTTCAATTACTGGTCCACTATAATCAAAAGTAAACTCATAAGGAGCATCTTCAATTATTTCATCCTCAATTAAATCTCTTGCCACTTTTACAACATGTAATGTATCCGTCCTAGGATTTCTTATTGTTAAATTAACATAATCGGCTTCATCACTTACATCAAGACTAATTATATTATATGTTCGAACAAAATCAACATAATTTTTTTCGGCTTTAGTTCCTTTTGCGAAGATGAATATACCTAAGATTACCCCTAATAAAACAATAATTGCACTAACTATTAAAATAATTTTCGTTTTCTTTTCCATTATTCCCTCTCTTTTAAAATATCACACTTTTCCCTATTTTGATAGTTTTATTTATCAAAATCTAAATTATTGACAATATCTATAAATACTTCTTCGCTAATTTCTTCGGCTCGCACATTTTCATCTAAACCATATTTAACTAAGATTTCTTTTATTTTAGAAAAATCGTAATTAGTTAAATTATTTTTTAAAGTTTTTCTTTTCATTTTAAAACTATCCTTTATTATTTTAAAATAATTTTCTTCATTAACAACTGGTAATTTATCCCTTTTCGTCATTTTAATGATAGCACTTTCCACTTTAGGAATGGGATTAAAACAATTTTTACTCACTTTAAATAATTTTTCTACCTTAAAGTAATACTGCAAAAACAAAGTCATACTTCCATAATCTTTATTTTGAGGTAAAGCTGTAAACCGATTTGCTACTTCATCTTGAACCATAAAAAGCATTTCTGTAATATTTAATTTTAAATCGATTAAATGTTTAATAATAGGAGTTGTTATATAGTAAGGTAAATTTCCAACAATATATAAATTTTTATAAGGGATATTTTTAACATCCTCTTCTATATTACTTGTTAAGATATCTTGCCAAATAATTTTAGTCTTACTATCTTCTAAAGGTAACAAAAATTCTTGTAAATCTAAATCTACTTCATAACATATTAAAAAAGAATTTTTGGATTTTAGTTTTTTCGTTAAAGCGCCTTGTCCTGGCCCTATTTCAATAATTAAATCTTGCGGACCAGATTCAATACTATCACTAATTTTATTAATGACATTTTGGTCAATTAAAAAATTTTGTCCTAAACTTTTTTTAGCCTTCACTTGTTGTACCATAACCAAATCTTAAGACATCGTAAGTTATAACACTTCTTTCCACAATGTCATAAGCATAACGAACATCACTACTTAATAAATCTAAAGCATTGCCTCTTACTCCACGGTCAAGAACAATCGCAATAACTGGTTCTGGGGAAATCCGATTAGTTTGGAATCTAACTATGGAACCACATGGTAAATTTTTTGAGGAAGCCACAATTCTAACCATTCCATAAGTTTCATCAGGATATGTTGTTTTACCATCCGTAATATCGTATGAAGGCTTACATCCTAAAGTTCCCCCACATAAAGGACAATTATAAACATAACCGGTTAAATCTCCTGTAAATGTATCTTTCGCTCTATATATATCATTTTCTTGAAATTCTTGGGCTTTTAAAGCCATTGTGGATAAATTAACAGTTTTGTTAATATTATCACTATATGACTTGGTTTCCACCATATTAACATAGCTAGAAGAAGCCACAACAAAAAGAATTATTAAGGCACTACGGAAAATAAAATTAAATGCTCTTTTCATTATTCACCTTCTAACATATTAATTATACTCAATTTTCCTTATAATGTCAAAAAAAGATAACAAGCGTTACCAAGTTATCTTAATTCTTAAATTAATTCATTTTTATTAATTCTCTACTCTTTATATAATATTTATAAACTGTAATATTCTTTTGACCATTTTTTAAATATACATCTATATTTTTATAATAATTTCCATTATCTTCAATACCTTCGTCTTCAAAAGAATAATACAATTTTTCATTACCATTTGGAAGTAAGATATAAATGTTTTCATCTGCTACTTTAAAACTAACATTATCTTGAATATTTTCCCAATCCCAATCAATATCTTCAAAAGATTTAGAAATTTCAATACTTATTTTAACCAAATCATTTCCTTTTAAGTCTTTAAAATAAATTCTTTTATTATCTTCTACCACTAAAACATCATTATAAACAGTTAAGATTTGATCATAACCAATATCCAAAACCTTTTTATTTTCTTCGATACTATATAAATACCATTTATCATTTTCTTTTATCTTAACATAAGAAGTATTAAATTCATTTTTACCATAATAAATTAATCTTAAATAATCAAAATTAGCCTCGATTACTTTAATACCACTATCAAGTTTTAAAAGACCATATTTATTATTTTCTTTATAAACCATGAGATTATATCTAATGGAATACATATAACCATCTAAACCTTGATTACCGGCAAGAGATATATCAGTTAAATCTCCTCTTATACTATACAATTTTCGACCATATAAAGTCATTAAACTTGTTGTACTTCCTTCTTTAACAACAAAATATTTTTCATCATTATCTTGGATTATTTCAATAAAGTCAAAACTACCAAATGAACCTCTGTTAAAATCAAAGATAATACTTTTTTCATTAGAAGCTAAGACAACACGACCAACATCTAAATCTTCATAATTAAAATGAACATAAGATGCTATTTCACAATCATCTTCACAAGGTGTAGAATTTAAATATTCATATCTTCCATTCTCATCATTATATTTATAAGCCACAAAATAACCTTTTATAAATTCATAGGTATAAGGATGGTCATATTCTTTTTCTAAATATTCTTTAGCCTCTTCTGGTTTAGGATTAATAGTAAAGCGATCAGGAATGCTACTTTCTTCATCATCATAATGAACATTTATGCCCGGTTTAGAAGTATCACGATTAGCATAACTACATATAGAAACTCCGATTCCAATTCCAAAACCAATAAAAAGTAAAACAAAAAATATATTTATAAGTGTTCTTTTTATACTAGCATCCATCTTCAATCACCCTATATCTTACTTTAAATATACCATATAAAATATTATTTAAGCCACCTTTTTAAAAATATCATTTACAAAAAATGTAAAAAATGTTGAAAACATTTTAATTTTCAACATTTATTTTAAATAAATCAGCGATATTTTGATTTGTAATATTAGCCAAAGCTTCTAAACTAACATTTTTTAAATCCGCTACAAATTTAGCAATCTCTAAAATATGAGCGGGACTATTTTTATGACCCCTAAATGGCTCAGGAGTAAGATAAGGAGAATCAGTTTCTAAAATTATTTTATCTAAAGGTATTTCTTTAATAACTTCTTTAATATTAGCATTTTTAAAAGTGATAACTCCATTTACACCCAGTAAATAGCCCATTTTTAAATATTCTTTAGCTGTTTCTAAAGCGCCACTAAAGGAATGAATTACTCCTTTAGCAGAATATTTTTTTAAAATAGTTAAAGTGTCTAAAGTTGCTTCTCTACTATGAATAATAACAGGCATTTTGTATTTTTCAGCCATTTGTAATTGACGTTCTAATAGTTTTATTTGTTCATCCTTATTTTCTTTAGAGTAATGATAATCTAAACCAATTTCCCCAATAGCAATTATTTTGGGATTACTTAAATTATCTTCAATAAATTTTAAATCAGCTTCAGTATAATCATTAACATTTTCCGGATGAATCCCTAATGTTCCATACATATTATCATAAATATTAACTAGTTTTAAAACTTCTTCATTACTTTTTTGATCACAGCCATCATTTATATAACGATTTACTTTATTAAGAGTACTTTCTTTAATAACTGTATCTATATCATCATAATATTCTTGATATAAATGACAATGACTATCGGTAAACATTAATCTTCTTTAATCCTTTCAAATAAGTTAGCGGGTTTTTCTAATCCTAAATTATATACTTCTTCTTTAATATCTAAAGCCGAAAAATCAGTATTAGTAATATTTAAACCTTTAAAGATTTTTTCGGAAGTTGTAGGAATGAAAGCTTGAAGTAATATAGCGCATATTCTTATTCCTTCTAGTAAATTATAGATAACAGTTTCAAGACGAGGTAATTTATCTTCTTCTTTGGCTAATACCCAAGGTGTCGTATCATCAATATATTTATTACATTTTCTTAAAACTTCAAAAATACATTCTAAGGCTTCATTGATTTTTAAAGCATCCACTTTTTCAGAAACAACACTTTTTAAATTATTAATAGAATCAACTAAATAAGCATCTATATCTTCACTAACCCCAGGATTTTTAACAACCCCATTAAAATATTTTATCCCCATTTGAATTGTTCTACTTACTAAGTTACCTAAAATATTACATAAATCACCATTAGTTCGCGTAATTAAGGCTTTTTCCGAAAAAGTACCATCACTTCCAAATGGAACCTCTCTTAAAGCAAAGTAACGAACCGCATCAACGCCATAAGTATTAATATATTCTCTTGGATCTTTATAATTTCCTAAACTCTTACTAATCTTTCCACCATCAATAATTAACCAACCATGGCCAAAGACTTGGTGTGGTAACTCTAAACCTAAAGCCATTAAAATGGCTGGCCATATAATAGTATGAAACCGCACAATTTCTTTACCCACTAAATGCAAATCTGCCGGCCAATATTTTTTAAATTCTGGTGTTTCTTCTGGATAACCTAAACTGGTAATATAGTTAGTTAAAGCATCAATCCATACATAAATAACATGTTTTTCATCAAAAGTTACGGGAATACCCCAAGTAAATGAAGTTCTAGAAACACATAAATCTTCAAGTCCAGGACGAATAAAATTATTTAACATTTCATTCTTTCTAGATTCCGGTTCAATAAAATGCGGATGTGTTTCATAAAATTCTTCTAACTTATGTTGATATTTACTTAACCTAAAGAAATAGGCTTCTTCGGTAACTTCTGTAACATCTCTTCCACAATCAGGACATTTGCCATCTGCTGCTTGAGTTTCCGTCCAAAAAGATTCACAAGGAACACAATAAAGGCCTTTATATTCTCCTTTATAAATATCACCTTGATCATATAATTTTTTAAATATTTCTTGAACTCTTTTAACATGAAAATCATCCGTAGTTCTAATAAAGAAATCATAAGAAATATTTAAACTTTGCCATAAATCTTTGGCATTTTCAATTATTTTATCGACATATTCCTTAGGAGTTACTCCCGCTTCTTTTGCTTTATTTTCAATTTTTAAACCATGTTCATCTGTTCCAGTTTGAAAGAACACATCATAACCTGATAATCTTTTATAACGCGCAATCGCATCCGCAATTATGGTAGTATAACAATGGCCAATATGAAATTCCGCACTAGGATAATATATTGGCGTTGTTATATAAAACTTTTTATTCATTATTTTTCCCTCTTTCTATTAGTACTTCCAAGTCCTCCTTGACGGACTCCTTCACCTTCATCTCCACATGTTAAATATTTAATAAATATTCCTTGAGAATATGACTCACCTTTTCTTACTTTATATACTTTATCACCTTCATTTTGTAGTGATACATAAAAATGCCCTTCATTATCCGGATTGTTATAAAAATCGCTATCAATAATGCCTACTTGATTAGTATTTCGAACATTATACTTAAAACCCATACTACTTCTTACTACTAACATTAACATTTCATCACCAGGAAATTTAGCTTTATAACCAGTGGGAATTTTTTTAATTTCTCCTGGAGCTATTTCAAAATCTTCAATCGCTAATAAATCATACCCGGCGCTATGTTTTGTTTTCCTAATAGGAAGTTTATATTCTTCATATAATTTTAAGTCATCTTTAATATCTTTTTTAAATTGTTCAAAACTTATTTTTTCAAAACATCTTTCCATATTACCTCCTACAAAATATGTCTTAAATCACTAATTTTTTTAATAGTAATGTATTTATCGCTTTCTTCATTGGTCTTCCAAATAGGTTTAATACCTATTGATTCAGCAAATTCAATATCAGTTTTTAATTTATCTCCAACATAAATACAATCTTCTTTAAAATAGTCTTTTAATATAACATCAAAAGTTTTAGGATGAGGCTTTAAATAATTAATATCCCCACCATATACCTTTTTAAAATATTTCAAAATACCCATTTTTTTTAATCTTAATATTTGACTTTCTGTAAACCAATTTGATATAACATATAAATCATATTTACGACATAAATAATTTAAAGTCTCTTCTAATTTTTCATCATCACTTTTAACTAACTCTCCTATCTTTTTTATATACAAATCAATAAATTGCATTGGTAATTTTATATTTAATTTACGATTTAAATATTTTATTAATTTCTTTTTTTCAAAAATAATATTATTTTCTTCAAATTCATCAATAGTATCATATATTTTTATAGGAAGACTATCATCATATTTTATATTTAATAAATCCAAAGTCTTATTAACTGACTTAGTATGATCCTTTGGCCATTCAATTAAAGTTTTATCAACATCAAATATTATTGCCTTCATTTCGTCCTCCTTAAAATATAAAAAATTCATAAACAAAGGACGAAGAATACTCCGCGGTACCACCTTTATTTATGAATTTAATCATACGCTTATCGTTATAAAGCACGTCTGCTTTTTAGCTCCCTTGTTCATACCTAATTACGATCTTTATTAATTTGCACCAACCATTAACTCTCTTTGAAAAGATTTGGTAATTATTCCACAAATTCATTGCTAACTGCAATTAGTTTAGCATAGAGAAAAAATTTTCGCAATAATTTAATAACAAAAATAATTTTTTTTACAATTGTTATTTTAACTAATAATTAAAAAAGATGCTATTTATATCTATTTAAACAACATCTATTTTTTGAACAATTAGTTTTTGAATTATTTTAGCATATTTTAGATCTTCTTCTTGTTTTTTATCATTTATAATTATGGCAAGACCACTACAATCAGTCGAGGTAATAATGGGCATAATAGTAAAATACCCTTTGATATTTAAGAACTCTTCTAAAGAATTACTAACCCAAGATTCTCGATTATCAATTAAATTTTTATGCTTTTCATCTAATGACATATTAGCTAAGCTTTTTAAATTACTACTTGTCGCAATTATCTTTTCCCGATCACTTATTAAAACTCCAACATTACAAACATCATAAATAATATTGCAAAATTCATCACCAATATCTTTAATATTTTCCACTTGAGAATATTTTTTAATAATAATAGCATTATCATTGGTGTATATTTCTAAAGGTTCGCCATCACGAATACCTAAATTATATCTAATTTCTTTGGGAACTACAATTCTACCTAATTCATCAATTCTTCTAGTAATTCCACTTTTTGTCATATACTACTCACTCCTTTTTATAGTGTGAGTAAAAAAATCTTTATTATACTTAAGAAATTATTATTTTTTTAATTTTAATTAAATATAATCTTTAATTATCTTTAATAGCTACCAAAAGTTTTACTAAGTAATAGATATAATGCTCAGGTAATTGTTTATAGAATAACGTAATAATAATATTTTTATGTAAATATTTAATATTAAATTTAGGAGATATACTCATAGTTTCAAATAATAATTTATCGCCTTTAATACTATTAGATAATTCTTCTGGTAAAGTAATTTCTACAAAGCGGTCTGTCTTATTTATTCTAGTTATATTAAGCATCTTACATAAATTAGTAAACCATTCTTCATACATATATATTTCCATATCTTGGTCAATTTTACCAAAACGATCTTCTAATTCTTCTTTAACTTCTTGAAGTTTTTCTAAAGAATCAATTTCATTAATCTTTTGATGGATTTCAATTTTTATATCTTCATCAGAAACATATTCGTCTTTAATATGGGTAGATACTTCAATAAGATTTTGATTATCTTCATCCTCTTCTTCGACATATTCCCCTTTAGCCCTTTTAAGTTCATCTTCAATTAATTTCATATAAAGAGAAATTCCGACAGAATCAACAAAACCTGCTTGGTCACTGCCAAAAATATCGCCTGCCCCTCTAATCGATAAATCTCTCATCGCAATTTTATAGCCACTACCTAATTCGGTAAACTCTTTAATCGCTTGTAATCTTTTAACCGCTACTTCATTAAGCATCTTTTGTTTATTATATAAAAGATAAGCATAAGCCACTTTATCACTACGACCAACTCTTCCTCTTATTTGATATAATTGGGACAAACCAAAATTATCCGCATCATAAACAATTAAAGTATTAGCATTAGGAATATCAATACCATTTTCAATTATCGTAGTACAAATTAAAATATCATAATTAAACTCGACAAAGTCTTCCATTATCGTTTCTAGTTCTTCTTTACTCATTTTACCGTGAGCAAAAGTAATCCTGGCTTCGGGAACCAGCAAAGAAATTTTTTCTACTATTCTATCAATATCTTCAATACGATTATATAAAATAAATACTTGTCCTTTTCTTGATAATTCTTTATAAATAGCATCTTTAATAATTAAATCTTGTTCTTCAATGACATAAGTTTGCACCGGATACCTATTAATCGGAGGAGTATCAATAATAGATAAATCTCTTAAACCTGATAAAGCCATTTTAAGAGTTCTCGGAATTGGTGTTGCTGAAAGTGTTAAAACATTAACATCAGTTTTAAATTGTTTAATTTTCTCTTTATGCTTGACTCCAAATCTTTGCTCTTCGTCAACGATTAAAAGACCTAATTTAGAAGGCTTTATATCATCACTTAAAATTCGGTGGGTTCCCACTAAAATATCAACCCGCCCATTTTGTAAATTTTCTAAAATATATCTTCCTTCTTTAGGAGTAGTAAAACGATTAAACAAACGAATATTAACCGGAATATCTTTAAATCTTTCTTTAATAACATTATATTGTTGCTTAGCTAAAATAGTTGTTGGGCATAAATACATAACTTGCATGTTATTAACAACGGTTTTGAAAATAGCCCGCATAGCTACTTCGGTTTTACCAAAGCCCACATCACCACATAAAAGGCGATCCATCGGAATAACACTTTTTAAATCATTTTTAATTTCGGCAATGGCTTTGGTTTGGTCTCTTGTTTCTTGATAAGGAAAACTACTGGCAAATAAAGCCTCTTCTTCATAATCTTGATAAGCTACTCCTTTTATTTCCGCTCTCTTTTTATATAAATCTAATAATTCTTTCGAAATATCTTTAGCTTTAGCTTTAATATAAGTTTTAGTTTTAGCCCAACTAGTCGAATTTAATTTATTAATTTTTGGTTTTAAACCATCTTTACTAGAATATTTATAAATAGAATTTATTTTTTCAACTGGAATATAAATTTTATCATTACCTTCATATAAAACTTGAATGTAATCCTTTTTTAAACCATCTTTGGTTAAAGTTACTAAACCATTATAAATCCCAATACCATGATTTAAGTGAACAACATAATCACCTTTCTCTAAATCATTGTAACTTTTTATTTTCTTGCCTATATGAAGATTATTTTTATATTTCGTATTGGCCTTGGTCTCAATTCCAATATCGAATTCCGAAATACAGACAATATTATTATAAATAAAACCCTTATTTAACTTTTTATTTATAATTTTAGCTGAAGGAATTAAAGATTTTATTGTTTTAACTTCATTGGGCTTTGATAAATAAAAATAAACATCTTTTTTCTCTTTTTCCCATTTGTAAACAGTATCTTTTAAAAGTTCAAAATTTTCTTTAAAATTAGGAATTTCATGGGAAACAATATCGGTTGGATTATTAATATTATCAATATATAACTCATAATAAGGATTAATATCCGATAATTCAAACATATACTTTTCATGTTCCTGATTACTTTCTTGATATTCGGCAATCTCTTCGCCTAATTTTTGATAGGCAGCATCTATTTGCGATCTATTTAAATAAACCACTATACCTTTATTGGTATAATCAAATAAAGAACTTTTTTGATTTGTTTCTACTTCCTTAAAAGGTTTTAAAGAAATTTCTTTGATTTCTTCCATCGTTCTTTGAGTATTTTCATCAAAGTACCTAATTGACTCTATGGTATCCCCAAAAAGTTCAATTCTAATTGGATGAAGTTCATTTATTAAATAGATATCGATAATAAAACCTCTTATAGAATATTCTCCGGTTGTGGTAACTAAAGATTCCCTATTATAACCATAATCATCTAATCTTTTTATTAATTCATTTCGGTCAATATTATCATCTACTTTAATCTTTAAAATACTTTCTTCTTTAACACTTGGTAAATATTTTAAATAACCCATTAAATTGGTCACAATAATTAGATTATGGGCTTGCAATTTTTCTAAAACATTTAATCTTCCTAAAGTAAATTCGGGCGAAATAGCCACAATTTTTGAAGTTATAAAATCATCCATGGGAAATAATTCCACATTATCGGTATGAATTTTTAAAGCATTATAAATATTATTACTTTCATATAAATTGCTCGCTACTAAAATAATATTTTGTTTAGTTTCTTTAAATAATTCTAGCAAGTAAAAAGCGATTAACTCATTTGTTAACCCATATGTCGTTTTGCCATTTTCATAATTAAAGAAACTTTTAAAATCCATATTTGCTCCTAATTATTATTTGCTTTAAGAATATTATCTATACCACCTATTATAAAAGCATTTATTAATTCATTAAACTTTTCAAAGTTTTCTTCAATACTATTTTTTTCTTCTTCAGAAAATCTTGATAAAACATATTTATCAGTAGGAATCAAACTACTTTTACCAATTCCAATTTTTAATCTTAAAAAATCTTCGCTACCTAGTTCACTAATTATCGATTTAATACCATTATGTCCACCAGATGAACTATTCTTTTTGATTTTATAAGTTCCTGCTTTTAAATCTAAATCATCTTGAATAACTAAAATATCATCTAAATTAATTTTATAAAATTTAACTACCTTACTTACAGCCATTCCCGATAAATTCATATAAGTTAAAGGCTTTAAAAATATAACATCTTCGCCTTCAATATTGATATTATAAAAATAGCTTTCCATTTTATTTTTCCAATCTACTTTTCCTAAATAATTATCTAGAACCATAAAGCCAATATTATGTCTGGTGTTTTTATATTCCCTTCCCGGATTACCTAATCCAACAACTAGTTTCATTATTCCTCCTTAAACATATTTTGATAACTTGTATATTCATTAATGTTTTTTATATTATTTATTTTAATACCTCTACTCGCATCTTTAACGCATCTTACTAAAACAATTGAGGGTTTATTATCTTCTTTTGTTTTAATAAGTTCAATATTTTTTACATTTAATTTATATTTATCCCCTAAAATAATTATCTCATCTAATCTTTCTAAACGATGAACTAAATACAATTCTCCTTTAGTATTTAAATGACTTTTCGCTATTTTAAATACCTCTTCTAAAGTTATAGATATTTCATGTCTCGCTAAGGCTAAGGGTGAAAAATCATTAATATAAGATTTATTATTAACTTTAAAAAATGGAGGATTGCAAGTAATTATATCATATTTTTGATTTTTTTTAAATTCATCTATCTTTTTTATATCTTCATTATAAACAGTTATTTGTTTATCTAATTTATTATATAAAATGCTTTCTTTAGCAAGTTCAAATATTTCTTTTTGAATTTCAAAACCATCAATATGAGCTTTTGTTTTAGTAGAAAGAATTAACGGAACGGCAGCATTTCCAGTGCATAAATCTAAAATATTTTGCGTAATTTTATTAATTTTAACAAACTCCGCTAAAAGAATAGAATCTAAAGAAAATTTAAAATACTTTTTATATTGATATATTTTTAAATTAGGATAATCAAATAAATCGTTAAGTTCCATTTTATTCATTGTTATCAATTTCTATTTCTTCTTTATTGCTACCAATTAAAACCTTGCACTTTCTATTTAATATATCAACACTTAGAACTTCACCTTCACCATTTTTGGTATTTATGACATCACCAACGTTAGGCATACCTTTACTACATTCTAAGTAATTTTCATCTTCATATTGTAAACAACAAAGAAGTCTACCGCACAAACCATTTATTTTCGAAGGATTCAAGGCTAGATTTTGATTTTTAGCCATATTCATAGAAATAGCATCAATATGATTTAAAAATCTTGCACAACAAATTCGACCGCCACATATACCAATACCACCAATTTCTTTAGCTTTATCACGAGCTCCAATTTGACGAAGTTCAATTCTCGTATGATATATTCCTGCTAACCTTTTTGCAAGTTCTCTAAAATCTACTCTTTCATCAGATGTAAAATTAAATAATAATTGGGATCTATCAAAAGTAAACTCCGCATTTATAACATGCATATTTAAACCTAAATTTTCAACTAAACTTTTACATTTTTCTAAGGCTTCTTCAGCACTTTTTAAAAGTTTATAGTATTCTTCTGTATCTTCTTCAGTCGCTTTTCTAATAATATTTTTATATTCTTCATTATTTTCTGATGAAATAATGCCTTTTATTTTACCATATTGAAGACCTTTTTCCGTTTCAACAATAACGTAATCATCTATTTCATAATCAAGAGAACCATTAAAATAATAACTTTTACCCTGGTCTTTAAATTTAACACTATAAGACTTCATTATTTATTTCCTCCATTTTTATTATAAATTTATCTAATAATAATCCCTCATTAACATTATAATTTATTTCTTGCAATAAGTTAATTAACAAATTTACTTTCTGTTTTAAATTTTCCATACTTTTACTCTTTAAATAACCTAATTCTATATTTTCTTCATCTTTTAATATCTTTTTATTTAAAACTTCTTTATAAATATTTAATATTATTTGAAAAATTATTTTTATTTCGTCTTTAGAAAATTCACTTAAATATTCTTTATTATACAAAATTAAATCAGTTTTTTCTACTTCTATTTTTTGTAAATATTCCTTTATTATTATTACATATTTATTATAGTCTTCTTTACTTATTCCTAATTCTTCATTAGGACTATTTGCAAAATTCACTTCTAAGTGTTGGCATCTACTTTGAATTGTTAATAAAACGTTATCTAATTTGGATGTAAGAAAAAAACCTATTACAGAGCCTTCTGGTTCTTCTAAAAATTTTAACATTGTATTAGCTGACTCTTTATTCATTTTTTCGGCATTTTTGATAATATAAATATTTTCTTTAGTATATTGTGACTCTTTTGAAAAAAAGTATTTTAAATCCAATATTTGCTCTTTTTTAATAAAATTACCATCGGGTTCAATCACCTTTAAACTAGGAAGATTTTGAATATCTATTAAATGACATAAAGAACACTTACTACAATTTTCAACATATTCAGAAACGCAAAAAATGTTCTTTATAACTTTTAAAAGAACTTCATAACACTTTTGAATATTATTAGTGGAAATCAAATAAGCATGGGCTAATTTTTTTTCATGATAATACTCAATTAATTGTTCAAGGGTACTGCTTTCTATAATAACCTCCTAATTTATAATATAGAAGACAGCAAAAAGAGATAATAAACCAGGTACACCTAAGAAAGAAGTAATCGAAACAGTATAAATATTTATAGGTAAATATACACCAACATTTTTTAGCATAACATCTATTCCATAAATAATTCCAAAAGCAAAAACGATTTTTTTTAAGATAATACCTAGTTTATTTAGCACCTATATCACCCAGTAAATTATATTTCCCGGGAAATATTTTTATTCCGAAATCTTTTTGCGATCTTCTAAAGCCTTATCTAATGTAATAATATCTAGATAATCAATTTCAGCACCAATAGGGATACCATAAGATAATCTTGAGATAGTGACATTTTTCTTTTCAAATATCTTTTTAATATACAAGGTTGTTGTTTCTCCTTCTATTGTTGACTTTAAAGCTAATATTAATTCCGAATCTTCCAATGATTCAACTCTTTTAACTAAAGAGGAAATATTTATATCTTCTGGGCCAATACTATCCATTGGTGAAATTAAACCATTTAAAACGTGATATACACCGTGGTAATTTCCAACTTTTTCAAAAGAAAAAACACTTTTATAGTCTTCAATCACACAAATAAGATTTTTATCTCGAGTGGTATCAGAACATATATTACAAATATCATTTTCAGTTAAATGACCACAGATTTGACAAGAATGTAATTTTTCTTTTGATTCCAATAAAGCCTTGGAAAAATCCGAAATATCTTCTTTTTTTAATTCAAGCGTAGCCAAAGCCATTCTTTCTGCTGACTTATCACCAACACCTGGTAGTTTCTTATAAAAAGATATCATTTTTTGTAACAATTCTGGATAAATCATCTTACATCAACCCATCTAATGCTCCAGCATATTGACCAAGTTTTTCAGTCATAGCATTATTAATTTTTATATAAGCATCTTTTGTTGCAATTAAAATCATATCTTCTAATATTTCTTTATCTTCATCTGTAATTGCACCATCTTTTAATATTTTTACATTTTTAAGTTCTTTTGAACCACTAAAGGTAATCTCAACCCACTCAGATTTACCAACAAATTCCATTTTTTCCAATTCTTCTTTTTTGGCTGTTATATCTCGTTGAATTTTTTGGGCTTGGGCCATTAAATTTTGCATATTCATGTTATCACCTCCCTTAAATAATTTCTATTTTACTTTTATCAAATACACTATTAACTATGGTTTCTTCTTCAGGTATTTCTTTTTCTTCAATATATTTATAAACCGTTTTAGTTTTTAAATTTTCAATATATTTTTCTTTTTCTTGAAGCCATCTTTCATTTGATATAAAGATAATTTTATACATTTTATTAAATTCTTTATTTAAACCATCTTCAATTTCTTTAACCATTTTATTAGCAGTTTCAACATTATGAATATTATTACATACAAGAATTAAATTTTTTGATGAAGCCGCCACTACACTACTATCAATTAAAATTGATTTTACTTTACCTTCAACTTCTGTAAAAATAAAATTAGCAATTTCTTCTTTGGCTTCTTCTAGATATTTTTTTTGGGCATCAACAAAGCAATTATTAATCCTAATATTAATTAAATCCTCAATACTATTATTATCTACTATTTCTTCACTCTTTTCATCTTCTACTTCTTCTTTACCTTTTTTTATTTCAACTTTAGGAGATTCTTCTTTAATAGATTGATTATTAACTAAATTACTAGAACTTTCAAAAAAATCTAATATTATCATTTCTAAAATTGTATAAGAATCAACATTAATGTTAATTTTATTTAAACTATCTGCTAATTTTAAAATAAAATTTTTATAATCATTAAAGTCTAATCTTTTTATAATACCAGATATTTTTATGTTTTTGGCTTTTTGACTTGAAACTTCTATAATCTTTTTTATAAGTGTCTTATAGTCAACGGCTCTAATCCGATATTCATTAATTAAATTTAAACATTTTTCCACATTATTATCTTCAATGGAAGTTAATAATTCATCAATATTTTTTTGAGATATGGTTTTAATTTGTTTTTCAATTAATTCTAAAGTAATTTTTTGACTACTTTTAGATAATTGGTCAAGCAAACTTAAAGCATCCCTCATACCACCTTCCGATAAATATGCAATCTCTTTTAAAGCATCTTCATCTACATCAATTTTTTCTAATTCACATATATATTTTAAACGATTAATAATATCATCGATTTTAATTTTTTGAAAATCATAACGCTGACATCTTGACAAAATAGTGATCGGGACATTTTCAATATTAGTTGTGGCCAATATAAAAATGGAATGAGCAGGAGGCTCCTCTAAAGTTAATAATAAAGCATTAAAAGCACTTGTTGATAACATATGAACTTCATCAATTATATATACTTTATACTTACCATTAGTAGGAGTTAATTTAACATTTTCAATTAATTCTCTTATTTCATCAACACCATTATTGGAAGCGGCATCTATTTCAATTATATCAGGATTATCATGAAAATTTTTACAAAATTCACATTCGCCACATGGGGAACCATTATGTGGATTTAAGCAATTAATAGCTTTAGAAAAAACTTTAGCTGTTGTTGTTTTTCCCGTTCCTCTAGGTCCCGAAAAAATGTAAGCATGTGAAATATTTCCATTTATTATGGAATTCTTTAAAGTTTTTATTATATATTCTTGTCCAACAATATCATCAAAATTATCAGGACGATATTTTCGATATAATACTTTGTATTTCATGATGCTATTCCTTTCATATTTAATTATACCATAATCGCCCGTATTTTGGCTATTTATTCTCGTAGTTTTTGAAAAAAACTATTAATCATTTTTTGATAATTTTCTTTGATATCATTACAATCGTTTGTTTGCTTATATTTATTACTTTCTATTTTAGATTTATCTTGTTCTAATAAATATATAACTTGATCTATTCTTGATTCTTCAATCACTTTTTGGCAAAGTTGACAAGGTTCTAAAGTAACATACAAAATACAACCATCTAATCGCCAATCTTTTAGCTTTTTTTCAGCTTTTAAAATAGCATTTATTTCAGCATGGCCTAAAACATTACATTTTTTTTGGCGATTGTTATGACTTTTAGTAATGATTTTATTGTTTTTTACTATTACAGCACCAACAGGTATTTCTCTTTTTTTAAATGCTTTTAAGGCTTCTTTATAAGCAAAATTCATAAAATTCATAAATAAAATCTCCTAATTAAAAAGCACACACAAATAGAGACTGATGTGGCTGCTGTCTTCCGACTCTGACCAGGTTACAGTATATTTGTTGTGCTTTTAAATAATATCATATCATTTTATATGATGCAAATAATTTTAATGTTTCACGTGAAACATAGATAATTCAAATTATCTTTTAATATAATTGCCTTATTATTTTTCTTATTTCGCACCTTTATTTTCATAAAAACCCAACATTTACATTTTAAATAAAACAATATAAAATTTATAATTCTTTGGTGTATATGCTATATTCTTATGTATTGCTTATTTAAATATTTTTCACAAACGTCTTCTTTCTAATATTATTATTGTTTTTTGATGGTCGCAATCAATATTATATTAGAAGGAGTTTTTATTTTTAATTTATCACTTAAACTTTACAGAACTACTAGCCTAGTTAGAGTTACACATACAAAAAGCAATGTTTCACGTGAAACATTGCTTTAAAAAATTTTTATTTCCCGGGAAATATTATTGATTATCTGAATTCTTACTTTCAGAAAGTATATCATTATCTTCTAATTTTACATTTTCAATTTTATTAGAATTTTTTGAAGAAATTTCCTCAGAATCCTCACTATTAACGTGATCAACAATACTTACAGTAGCTACAAATTGAGAATCCTTTAGAGATATTAATCTTAAACCTTGAGTTACTCTTCCTAAGATAGATATTTGATTAACTGGAAGTTTAATTGTAATACCAGCATTAGTCATAATAACAACATCTTTGTCTTCTAATACTAGTTTAGCGGCCACTAAATTACCATTTTTTTCAGTAACATTAAGAGCTAATACACCTTTGCTACCACGTCTTGTTTGTCTAAAATCACAAACTTTTGTACGTTTACCATAACCTTTCTCTGTTACTAACAATATTGTTGAATCTTCAGAAACTACCTCAGAACATATGCAGGCTCCGCCGTTTAAATTTATACCTTTTACACCAGCAGCAGTTCTTCCCATAGCTCTAATTTCTGATTCAGCAAATTTAACCATTCGTCCTTGACTGCTACCCAAAAGAATTATATCATTTCCTGTTGTCTTTTTAACATCTAATAATTCATCGTTTTCTTTTAAACTTATACATAATTTTCCTGTAGCCCTTATACTGTCAAATTCTGAAATATCAGTCTTTTTAACAACGCCTTTTTTCGTAGCAAACATTAAATATTTATAATCATCATCTTTACTAATTTTAATAATTGAATTAATTTTTTCATCTTTTTCAATTTGAAGTAAATTTATTACTGGAATACCTTTTGATGTTCGGCTAAATTCTGGTATTTCATAACCCTTAATTCGATAAACTTTTCCTTTATTAGTAAAGAACATTATATAATCATGGGTTGATAAGTTAATTAAATGTTCTACATAATCTTCATCATTAGTTGTTAATCCTTTAACTCCCATACCACCACGGTTTTGAGTTCTAAACGAATCATTAGTTGTCCTTTTTATATATCCTTTGTTTGTTAATACTACCATAACATCTTCTTCAGGAATTAAAGATTCATCTTCTATATACTCAATTGCCGTCATATCAATTTTAGTTCGACGATCATCAGCATATTTTTCTTTTATTTCTAAAAGTTCATCTTTAATTATGCCTAAAATCTTATCACGTGATGCTAAAATCTCTCTTAATTCGGTAATTTTAGCTAATAATTCTGCTAGTTCTTCTTCAATTTTACTTCTTTCCAAACCAGTCAAACGACGTAATTTAAGTTCCAAAATAGCATCAGCTTGGATGTCTGTTAAACTGTATTTTGAAATTAATTTTTCTTTAGCAATTACATCAGTTTCAGAATCTCGAATAATTTTAATAAAATCATCAAGATTATCTAAGGCAATTTTATATCCTTCTAATATATGAACTCTCTTTTCGGCTTTATCAAGATCAAATTTTGTCCTTCTGATTATTACTTCTTCTTGATAATTGATATATTTTGAAATTATGTCTTTTAAACCAAGTGTTTTTGGAACTTTATTATCAATCATTAAGAAAATAATACCGTAATTCATTTGAAATTGGGTATGCTTATATAAGTTATTTAAAACAACTTGAGGATTAGCCTCTTTTTTTAAAGTTATTGTAATTTTAATACCATCTTTTAAATCTGTATGATAATCAGCTATTCCATCAATAATTTTATTATGAACAAGTTCTGCCACTTTTTTCTTTAAATCATCAACATTAACACCATAAGGCACTTCATCAATGATTATATAATGTTTACCATCTTTTTCTTCAATTGAAGCTTTACTTCTAATTGTAATACCACCGCGGCCAGTTTCGTAAGCTTTTTTTATTCCACTATTACCTAAAATTATTCCTCCTGTTGGAAAATCTGGACCTTTAATATATTGCATTAACCCCTCAACATCAATATCAGGATTATCAATATAAGCAACACATCCATCAATTACTTCACCTAAATTATGCGGAGGTATATTGGTAGCCATTCCAACAGCTATACCCATAGTTCCATTAACTAAAATATTTGGAAATCTTGACGGCAAAATTTCGGGTTCTTTTTCTGACTCATCAAAGTTTGGTCCAAAATTAATGGTATCTTTATTAATGTCTCTTAATAACTCCAATGATATTTTAGATAGTCTTGATTCTGTATAACGCATGGCAGCAGCACCATCACCGGCAATATTACCAAAATTACCATGGCCATCAACTAAAGGATTACGATAACTAAAATCTTGAGCCATTCTGACCATGGCTTCATAAATACTAGAATCACCATGAGGGTGATATTTTCCCATTACATCCCCAACAATACGTGCACTTTTTTTGTGGGGTTTATCTGGAGTATATCCTGATTCATACATTGACCATAAAATCCGACGATGAACAGGTTTTAAACCATCTCTTAAATCAGGTAAAGCCCGTGAAACAATAACACTTACGGAATAATCAATAAAAGATTTCTTTATTTCTTTTACTATATTATTTTCTTCTAATTTATCAATACTATGATCCATAAAAACCTCCTAAACATCTATATTTTGAGCATATTCTGCATTTTCTTCAATAAATTTTCTTCTTGGTTCAACTTCTTCACCCATTAACATAGAAAATGCCTCATCTGCAGCGATGGCATCATCAACCGTTATTCTTCTTAAAACACGTGTTTTAATATCCATGGTCGTTTCGTTTAATTCTTCAGCATCCATTTCTCCTAAACCTTTCATTCGGAAAATATCATATTTAGTATTAGGATTTAAGGAAGAAATATATGCATCTCTTTCTTTTTCATCTAAAACATATTTTATAGTTTTACCATGTTTAATACAGAAAAGCGGAGGCTGTGCGGCATATACATGGCCTGTTTCTACGATTGGTTTAAAGAAACGATAGAATAAGGTTAATAATAATACTCTAATATGTGAACCATCCACATCGGCATCGGTCATAATAATTATTTTGTCATACCTTAATTTACTCAAATCAAAGTTTTCACCAATACCGGTTCCAAAAGCCGTAATAATCGTTCTAATTTCTTCATTAGCTAAAGCTTTATCTAACCTTGCTTTTTCCACATTTAAAATTTTTCCTCTTAATGGCAGAATCGCTTGCGTCATGGAATTTCTTCCTTTTTTAGCAGATCCACCAGCAGAATCTCCTTCGACAATAAAAATTTCACATAATGCTGGATCTTTTTCTTTACAATCTTCTAATTTGCCACCAAAATTGCTAACAACATCTAAGTCGCCTTTTCTTCTCGAAAGTTCTCGAGCATTTTTAGCTGCTACTCTAGCTCTAGCAGCTGTCATGGTTTTTTCGACAATTATTCTTGCTTCTTCAGGATTTTCCATTAAGAAACGTTCAAATCCTTTTGAAAATACACTATCCGCTAATTTTCGAACTTCACTATTTCCGAGTCTTCCTTTAGTTTGCCCTTCAAATTGAGGATTTGGATGCTTACAAGAAATAATCATTGTAAGTCCTTCTTTAACATCATCACCAGTTAAAGAATCATCTTTTTCTTTTAAAATATTAGCCTTACGAGCATAATTGTTAATAACTCTTGTTAAGGCTCTTCTAACTCCTTCTTCATGAGTTCCACCATCATGAGTGTTAATGTTATTAACGAAAGAATAAATACTATCACTATATCCGGAATTATATTGCATTGCTACTTCAAAGATAATTCCATCTTCTTCGCCTTCTAAATGAATTATCTCTTCATGAATTGGCGTTTTACTTTTGTTTAAATATTTAACATATTCAGATATACCGCCTTCATAATGGAAAGTTTCACCAGTTGTATCTTCGTCATCTCGGTCATCTCTTATTGTTAAAGATAAGCCTTTATTTAAAAATGCTAACTCTCTAATTCTTACTTTTAAAGTTTCATAGTCATAAATATCCGTATCAAATATTTCTGGATCCGGTTTAAATTCAACCGTTGTTCCCGTTCTATTTGCTTCACATTCACCAATAACCGTTAACTTTTGAACAGTTTTACCACCATCAGCAAATTTTGCTTCATGAATTTTACCATCCCGATAAACAGTAACATTTACCCATTTGGATAAGGCATTAACAACGGAGGCTCCAACACCATGAAGTCCGCCACTTACTTTATATCCACCTTCACCGAATTTACCACCAGCATGTAAGACAGTATAGACTGTTTCAACCGTAGAAATTCCAGTTTTAGGATGGATTCCAGTTGGAATACCCCGACCATTATCTTTAACAGTTATGGAATTTCCTTTATTTATAACCACTTCAATATGATTACAATAACCTGCTAAAGCTTCATCAATCGAGTTATCAACAATTTCCCAAACAAGATGATGAAGTCCTTTAACATCAGTTGTTCCTATATACATACCTGGTCTTTTACGAACGGCTTCTAATCCCTCTAATACTTGAATATCACTCTCATTATAATGTAATTTTTCTTCCATATTTATACCTCCGTAATTTCTTCGTCTTTAATGTTGAAAATTTTTCCATTTTTAATTATTTTTTTCGATATTTTATTTAAATCAGTTGTCGTAATAAAAGTTTGAATTTGATTATCTAAAATATTAACAATATTTTTAACTTTTTGATTATCTAAAGCACTAAATAAATCATCTAAAATTAAAATTGGTGTCATACCTTTTTCCGCTTTTATTACTTCTATTTCCGCTAATTTAAAGGAAAAAATGGCATTTTTTTGTTGACCATTACTACCCCATTCAGCAATATTTTGATTATCTAAATAAAAAATCAAATCATCATGATGAATGCCATATAAACTTTTACCCATGACCACTTCTCGATTATAATTTTTATTATATCTATCAATTATCTCTTGTTCGCTTTTATCAAAATCAGAATTATATTTAACAATTAAATTTCCTTGTTTAAATATTTTTAAATATAAGTCTGACAAATAAAGATTAATCTTCTCAATAAAATTTTTTCTTATTTCATAAATCTTTAAACCATAGGTAACTAGTTTTTTAGTAATAATATCTAAATATTCTTTGCTACTATTGCCATTTAAATAAGCCTCTCGTAAATAAAAATTACGTTGTTTTAAAATCTTATTATAAATATTTAAATAAATTATATAATCTTTTTCTAATTTACTTAATTCAATATTTAATAATTTTCTTCGAGAACTAGGAGATTCTTTAAAAATATTTTGTTCTTCTGGTTCTAATAAAACAATATTTATATTCGAGATATAATCACTTATTTTAGAAATAATATTGCCATCAATTTTAACTTTTTTGCCTTCTTTACTTATTATTACTTCATAATTATTAACAGTATTTGTTTCAACTTCTCCTTCTATTTTAGTACTTAACTGACCATGTTTTATTAAAAATTTATCATTATTAGTACGAAAAGACTTGGTAATTGATAAAGCATAGATAGCTTCAACTAAATTAGTTTTGCCGACTCCATTATTTCCATAGATAATATTTAAATTATCGCCAAAGTTTAATTTTAAATTTTCATAATTACGAAAATTATGTAATTGCAAATAGTTGATTTTCATAATTAACCTTTCTTTTACGCATATTTTAATAAAAAGGTATTTTAAGTACTCCCATACCTAGTTATAATTATACCATAAAATAGGGATATTTTAAACAAAATTTGTTATTTTTCGGCTTTTTAAAGTATTATTTAATTTAAAAGATTGTAACAACATTTTTTCTAAACTTCTTTTGGATAAATTAACATAAAATTCTTGCTTATTAATACAAGTAATTTTTAATTGATTATTTTCTTCTTCCATATCTAATATTTTATTAGCGACTAAAAATAAACACTCTTTATCCCGAGAAGAATTTAATTGTAATAAAATTATATTATGCAATTCATCAACAATTATAGGCACACGATACTTAACATTCAAAATACTTTTAGCAGATTTTTTACGACCATCTAGACTACTACCATAATAATTACAATTATACTCTAATATAAATTTATAATTTGTATTAAAAATTTTCTGGTCATCTAAAGTATAAATTATTGTCTTATCCCGTTTTTTTAAAAGGGCTATAGTATCATTATCTATTAAATAATTTTTCATTTTTCTTCTTCCTTTCTAAAAAATTTAAAGTCTACTATAGCACATGAAAGTTAAAAAATTTGTCGAATTATTTCCCGGGAAATAATTTTTTTAAAAAAAATCTCATTTTTTAATGAGATTCTATTTAGAAATTAATAAGTTTTAACTGGTAAGATTAATTCAATTAATGATTCATCTTTAACTGATTTAATTAAAATTGGTTTATCATCGCTATTAATAAGAAGTAAAATATTATCATCTTTAATAACTTTTAAAGCCTCTAACATGTATCTTGATGAGAAAGCAATTTCTAATTTTTCTTTGTTACTACATTCAATATTTAATTTTTCTTCGGTCTTACCTATTTCGGAAGCACTTGAAGAAATAACCATCACTTTACCATCAACTAAAACCCTAACAATATTTTTATCTTTACTTTGGGCTAAAAGACTAGCTCTATCAACGGCATCATTAAAAGCATGAAGATCTAAATTAATCATATATGCAAACTCAGAAGGAATAAAATGATTAGTATCAGGATACGTTCCACTTAAAAGATTAGTTTGAAATTCAATATTTTTATATTTAAATAAGATTTTATTGTTGAAAATATGCATAATTACAACATCATCCGCATCTAACATTTTCTCAAGTTCACTAATACTTTTACCAGGAATAACAATATTTATAGTATTGTTAACAATTTTATCTAATTTAACATTCTTTTTCGCTAAACGATAAGAATCGGTAGCAATACATTCTAAAGTATCACCTAAAATTTTTAAGTTAATTCCCGTTAAAAGTGGTCTTACTTCTTGAGTTGATACCGCATAAACAGTTTCATTAATTATACTTTTTAAAACTTCAGATTTTATTTCAATTGGTTCTTTTGATTCATCTAGAACTATTCTTGGATAATCATTTATATCATAACAATTTAAATTATATTCATTATTATCCGTATAAATTTTAATTTTACTAGTATCTTCCGTATCAAAATAAATTATATCAGATGGCATTTTCCGAATTATTTCTAAAATATATTTACTTTGAATAATCATACTTCCTTCTTTTTCAATCTTTTTAATATCAGATTCCGGAATTGTTACTCTAATCGTTAATTCTGAATCACTAGCAAGTAAACTTAATCCTTCTTTCGTTAAATCAAACTTTATTCCATTTAATATTGGAATAGTTGTTCTTGTTCCAATAGCTCTGGTAACATTTGTAAGAGCCTCTAATAAAATATTCTTATCAATAACAAATTTCATTTTTCTTCCTTCTTTCTTTTTATTATTAATATTATTTTGTTTATTATAGTGTTAGTAATGTTGAAAACTGTTAATATCTTTATAAATACCCGTATTTTTGAAGAATTTTTTTAAACATTATTATAACTTCGCTTTAATTTCTTTTAACGTTTGCTCTAAAGTCGCATTATTTTTTAACTCATTTTTGATTTTTTCACAACTGGCTACTACTGTTGAATGATCTCTTCCTCCAAATTCTAAACCAATTTTGGCTAAATTTTCTTCAGTTTCAATTCGGCATAGATACATAGCAATGTGTCTTGGTCTGGCAATGTTATTACTTCTTCTTTTACTTTTTAAATCTTCGACGGTTATTTTAAAGAAATCTGCTACTACTTTTTGAATATGAGATATGGTATTTTCTTGATAAATATTAGTATTAACATAATCTTTTAAAGCTTCAACAGCAAAATCTAAGTTGATAACTTCCGGTGTCATCATGGCTGTATATGCTAAGAGTCTATTAATTGTTCCTTCAATGTGTCTAACATCATTTGGACAAGCATTAGCAATATATTCAATAACATCTTTGTTTATTTTATCTTTAATACTCGAATTTTGCAGTTTCTGTTTAATTATTTCACATCGAAGTTCAAAATCCGGTGGATATATATCAACTGGAAGTCCCCAAGCAAAGCGACTTCTTAGTCTTTCCTCAATCTTTTTTAAATCATCCGGACTTCGATCACTTGAGATAATAATCTGTTTATTAGCTTGGTGTAAGGCTTCAAAGGTGTGGAAAAATTCTTGCTGAGTAAGTTCTGCTCCGACTAAAAATTGAATATCATCAATAATTAAGACATCAACGTTTCGATATTTATTTTTAAAGTTATTCGCATATTTTAAAGTATCTTTTCCTGGTTCCATCTTGGAAATTCCTACATATTCATCCCGAAAATCATTACTTGTCGTATATAAGACTTTTTTATTCGAATTTTGAGTTATATAATTTCCAATCGCGTGCATTAAATGCGTTTTACCAATTCCACTTCGGCCATATATAAATAAAGGATTTCGAGTTGTACCTGGGGCCTGAGCAACATTCATCGCCGAAATAAAAGCTAATCGATTTGATTCCCCAACTACATAATTATCAAAGTTTAAATTTGGATTAAGATTAGTATTCCATTCAACTGTTTGATATTCTTCTTCAATCGCTTCTTCTAAAGTTTTATTATCTTTTTCTAATATTTCATCTTCAGTTAATAAAGTAAGTTCATAATTTATTCCAGTTAAAGAATATAAGGTATCATCTATTAAATCTAAATATTGTAATTTTAAAATTTGTTTGTGAACAGCTAGAGGTACTTTAATGGTGATGTTTTTATCATCCATACTAATAAGTTCAAGCCCTTTAAACCAAGTCGCATAAGTTGTTGGACTAACTTGTTCTTGAATCTCGGCTAGAAATTTATTAAAAACTTCTTGTGTTTTCATGTACCTCACCCCGCTCTTTTATGATACCTATCCCAAAATAATTGTAACATCAAACCATTTTTAAATACAAGAAAAAAATGTGTTAATGTTAATAATCCACAAGTTTTCAACATAATTTTTGTAGATAAAATATATAATAAATGAAGTTATCAACATTTTCAACAAATTTTTTTAAACATTTAAACATGTTAACAAATAAATAATTTAACTTAAATGTTAAAAGTGTTGAAAAGTTAATTTTATTCGGAATATATCAGGAAAAATAACAAATATTTTAAACAAATAATTCGCAAAATTAATGTTAATAACTTAAAAGTTATCAACATTATAAAAATAATTGTTGAAAACTATAATTACCTAAAGTATTAAAACTGGCTTTAAAGGCGATATTTTCTTGACATATGTCTAAGATTAATATTATAATAAGGACGCTTATAGAAAAAGAGGTGGAACAATCATGGCAACTAAAAGAACATATCAACCAAATAATCGTAAAAAAGCTAAAAAGCATGGTTTCTTTGCTCGTAAAGGAACAAAGATTATTAATAATCGTCGTAGAAAAGGTCGTAAGGAATTAACAAAATAGTTTCTTACGTGTTTTTTTAATTTATGAAAAAAAGAGATATTGTAAAATCTAATATATTATTTAATGATATAATCAATAAAGGTAAAAGAATAAGCAATAAATATTTCATTATTTGTTATTTAAAAAAAAATTTTATTAAAAATAACTATGGTATAGCTGTTGGTAAAAAAGTTGGTAATGCTGTTACCAGAAATAAGATAAAAAGACAAATACGAAATATTGTTACAAAAAACACGCAACTATTTCCAAATTATCACAATTATATTATAATATGTAAGAAAGAAGTATTAGATTTATCTTTTCAAAAGATGGAAGAAGTACTTGTTAGTTTAATAAATAAAGGAGACAAAAAATGAAAAACAAATTATTAGGATTAATATTAGTATTTATTGTTTTACTTACAAGTGGCTGTGGAGCTAATGATTATTTAAAAGATGGTAAAAAATTAGTTCAATATGAAGAAACTGGCCAAAACTTACCAAACAATATATTATGTCAACCAGAAGATAAAGATTTATATGAAATATATGAAAAGTATAACGATGAATTAAAGATTCCTTTGGAAAAATTACCAAAGTGTAGCGAATTTAAAATAAATTCTAATAAAACTTCTGGTATTTGGGAATTAATTTTTGTTAAACCACTTGCTTATTTAATTTTAAAACTTGGCGGTTTAGTTAAAAATATGGGTATATCATTAATAATAGTGGGACTTTTAATAAGACTTATCTTGTTACCATTCTCATATAAAACTCATAAGCAAAGTAAAAACATGCAAAAAGTTAATCAAGAAATGCAAAAGTTAGAATTTAAATATCGCGGCAGGGAAGATCGTGATTCCATGATGATGAAGAGTCAAGAAATGATGGATATATATAAGAAATACAATGTTAAACCAATGTCTGGTTGCTTAGTTGCTTTCTTACAACTTCCTTTATTCTTTGCTTTCTTACAAGCAATTAATAGAGTTCCAGCGATATTTGAAGATAAATTGTTAGGCTTTAATTTAGGAATGACTCCTTATGTTGGCCTTTCCCAAGGTAATTACTTATACATTTTATTAATTATCTTAATCGCGGCTTCAACTTACTTTTCATTTAAATATTCAATGCGGTCAACCGGAGCAATGAATCAAACTCCAGAAATGGAAAGTCAAATGAAAATGATGACTAATATTATGGTTGTAATAATTGTTATCACCTCATTTTCCCTATCAACTGCTCTTGCGTTATACTGGATTGTCACTTATGCTTTTATTGCTATTCAAACCTTTATATTCCGTAAATTAACGGGTGAAAAAAAGGATAATAAAAAAGATAAAAGGGCTAAAAATAATAAAGAAAATAAGAAAAAAATAAAAGAAAAGTTAGAAGTTAAAAGAGGTCTTAAATATGGAAATAATTAGTAAAGAAGGAAAAGAATTAGAAACTATTCTAACAGGTATTTGTGAAGAATATAACGTAAGTAATGATGATTTTTATTATCATTATACGGAAAATAAAACCGGTTTATTTGGTAAAAATAGTGTTATTAATGTCACTGCTATTTTAAAAAGTGATTTGTTAGAATATATTAAGGAATATTTAGAAGAATTACTAACAAATATGGGTTTAACTGTTAATTTTGAAACCAAATTAAGAGAAGATGTTATGTATGTAAAAATATATTCTAATAATAATCCTGTATTAATCGGCAAAGTTGGAAATACTTTAAAAGCCTTAGAAAATATTGTCCGCCAAAAAGTAAATACTGAATTTAATATACGTCCATATATATCTTTAGATGTGGAAAACTACCGGGAAAAACAACAAAGAAGAATTGAAAGACTTGCTAAAAATATCGCCAGAGAAGTTGTTAAAACCAATATGGAAGTTCATTTAGATAATATGAATGCTTATGATAGAAGAATAGTTCATAACATTTTAACTAATTTTAAAGGAGTAACAACTGAAAGTACTGGCGAAGAACCTAATCGTCATGTTGTAATTAAACCAGAATAAAACCACTATCACTAGTGGCTTTTTTAATGGCTTACTTTTTAGTTTTCTTTCTTCCCAACATATTGGGCACTACCTAAACCTAAAATAAGTAAGAAGATGGTATTTAAGAATAATAAACCTAAAGTATAACCAAATCCTTTGCCAAAAGATTTAGCAAGACTATGATTTTGATAAATAACAATTATAAATGTTCCAATTAGAGTAGTGGCAATAACTACTTTATTTTCAATTACTGATAAAATAGATAGTCCAAATGCTAAAACTAAGAACCAAGGTGAAATACCAGAAACTTTATAATAAATAAACATATTGTAGATAGGAATTAATGATTTCCATCCTTTTTCACCGGCTTTAGTAAATATTCGCCACATAGCAACGATTTGTAAAATACATACTACTAAAGTTATAGTAACTACAACTCCTAAGTAAACTCTTATCAAAGTATAAAATTCATTTAGGCTTGTTTGTAAATTATTCATAAATTTTTCCTTTCACTTCTTGGCATAATTATATAAGTTATCTAAAGTATTTGTCAATTTTTAATGAAAAATGCCTTAAATTGTGCTAATATACTTACGAAAGGAAAGTTTCTATGGAAGATACTATATGTGCTATTGCGACTGCTCCGGGTATTGGGGCTATTTCGATAATTAGAGTAAGTGGTAAAGAGGCTCTAGATATTGTTACTAAAATATTTTCTAAAGATTTAAAAAAGGCTAAATCTCATATTCTTTTATATGGTTATATTTATAATCATGAAGAAATTGTCGATGAAGTATTAGTTAGTGTTATGTTAGCACCCAAAACTTATACTACGGAAGATATTGTCGAAATAAATAGCCATGGGGGTATCAACACTACTAATAAAATATTAGAACTTCTTTTAGAAAATGGTTGCCGTTTAGCCGAAGCTGGCGAATTTACCAAAAGAGCTTTTTTAAATGGCAGGATTGATTTAACTGAAGCTGAATCCGTTAATGATTTAATCAATGCGAAAACTGATGTGGCAAGAAGACTAGCTCTTAATAATTTAAAAGGGCGTGTTTCTAAAGACATTAGAAATTTGCGAAGCAAAATTACCGATATTATGGCGAATATTGAAGTAAATATTGATTATCCGGAATATGAAGATATTGAAATTGTTACTAATGAAACATTACTTCCTAAATTAGAAGATGTATTAGCAAATTTACAAGAAATGTTAAAAAATTCTTATAATGGAAAGTTAATTAAAGAGGGAATAAATATTGCTATTGTTGGAAGTCCTAATGTGGGAAAGAGTAGTATTTTAAATAGATTATTAGATGAAGATAAAGCCATTGTTACTGATATTGCTGGTACCACTCGAGATATAGTAGAAGGTAGTGTTAATTTTAATGGATTTTTACTTAATTTTATTGATACAGCGGGCATTAGAGATACAAATGATACCGTTGAAAAAATCGGCGTAGAGAAGAGTAAGAAAGCGATTAATGAGGCTGATATTGTCATTATTGTTTTAAATAATAATGAAAAATTATCAACTTATGAAAAAGAATTAATTGATTTAGTTCCTTTAAAAAAGAGAATAATTTTTGTTAATAAATCCGATTTAAATAATGTGTTAACTTTAGATAAAGAATATATAATAGGAAATACCATTGAAGAAAAAGGACTTGATTTATTAAAAGAAGCCATAAATAAAAAATTAAATTTAGAAAATATTCGAGAACAAGATATGACTTATATGTCTAATGTTCGCCAAATAGATTTATTAAAAAAGGCTATTAAAGAGATTGAAAATGCTATTTTGAATATCCATAAAGGTACGCCAATAGATATTGTCGAAATTGATATTACTAATGCTTGGAATCTTTTGGGAGAAATAACGGGAGATACTTATAAAGATGAACTATTAGATACTTTATTTAGTAATTTCTGTATAGGAAAGTAGTTGATTATATGTATGATGTTATAGTAGTTGGAGGCGGTCATGCCGGATGTGAAGCATCTAATATTGCCGCCAAAATGGGAATGAAAACCCTTCTTTTAACGATGAATAAAAAAAATATTGCGGACATGCCTTGTAATCCTTCTATTGGAGGAACTGCTAAAGGAGTAATTGTAAGAGAAATAGATGCCCTAGGAGGCTTAATGGGTCGAGTTGCTGATATGAGTCATTTTCAAATTAAAATGCTTAACAATTCTAAAGGTCCGGCTGTAAGAAGTTTAAGAGCCCAAGCCGATAAAAGAGTTTATCCTAAAAAAATGTTAGAAGAATTAGAAAAAAATCCTAATTTAGAAATTAAAGAAGGTTTAGTTGAAAATTTAATTGTCGAAGATAATGTTGTTAAAGGAGTAATTCTTAGTGATAATACTATAGTTAAAAGCCAAAGTGTTATTTTAACTACCGGAACTTATACCAAAGCCAATATTTTAATTGGTTCAGAAAATACACCTGGTGGACCTCATGGAGAGGGAAGAAGTAACTATTTAAGTGATAATTTAAAGAAATTAGGTTTAAATATTAAAAGACTTAAAACGGGTACTCCTCAAAGAATTAAAAAAGGTTCCATTGATTTTACCCAAATGCATGAAGAAAAAGGTGATGATACATATTGGACTTTTAGCCATGATTTAAAACCTCAATATAAAATAAATGACCAACAAAAATGTTATTTAGTCTATACTAATGAGAAAACTCATGAAATAATTCGGAAGCATTTAAAAGAATCCGCTATGTATGGGGGTTATGCGACAGGAGTAGGGCCAAGATATTGTCCATCAATTGAAGATAAAATTGTCCGTTTTGCTGATAAAGAAAGACATCAATTATTTTTAGAACCAGAAAGTATTTATTATGATGAATGGTATTTACAAGGTTTTTCAACAAGTATGCCAAGAGATGTTCAAGAAAAAATGGTTCATAGTTTAAAAGGTTTAGAGAATGCTGTCATAACGAAATATGCTTATGCCATTGAATATGATGCGATTGATTCCTTACAAATAAAGGCTAGTTTAGAAAATAAAATAATTGAAAATTTATTTACAGCAGGGCAAATAAATGGTACTAGTGGTTATGAAGAAGCAGCAGGTCAAGGATTAATCGCAGGAATTAATGCGGCTTTAAAATTACAAGGTAAAGAACCTTTAATTTTAAAAAGAAATGAAGCCTATATTGGAGTTTTAATTGATGATTTAGTAACTAAAGGTGTAACAGATCCTTATAGAATGCTTACTTCTAGAGCGGAATTTAGACTTATTTTAAGACATGATAATGCCGATTTAAGATTAAGAGCCATGGGTTATGAATTAGGAACTATATCTAAAGAACAATATCAAAGACTTAATAAGAAAATTAAAGATATTGAAAGTTTAATGCAAGAATTAAAAGAAAATAAATTAACTATTACCAAAGAGGTTAAAGATATTTTCACATCTCATAATTTGGAACTACCTAAAAGAAATATGACTTATGAAGAACTTTTAAAAAGACCGGAAATAACTTTAAATTTTTTAAGTCAATTTCATAAATTTAATTATAGTGATGAAGTAATTGAACAAGGTGAAATTGCTATTAAATATGAAGGTTATATTAAAAAGGCTAATAAAGAAGCCGAAAAATTACAAAAGATTGAAGAAAAACAAATACCCGAAGATATTGATTATCAAAAAGTTAGAAACCTAGCCAGTGAAGCAAAACAAAAATTATCAGAAATAAGACCAAGAACGATTGCTCAAGCATCTAGAATTAGTGGGGTTAATCCTGCAGATATTGCTATACTTGCCGTTTATTTAAAGAAAGAATATAATCATGACTAAAGAAGAATTTATTGAAGAATTACATAAATTAGGAATAAATGTAACCAATAAGGAATTGGATATGCTAGAAATTTATTTAAATTTTTTAAAAGAATATAATAGCCATACAAATATTACGAGAATAGTGGAAGAAAATGAAGTTTATTTAAAACACTTCTATGATTCTTTAACAATTACTAAAGCCATTGATTTAGATGAAATAGATACTTTATTAGATGTTGGAAGTGGAGCCGGTTTTCCCGGAATGGTTTTAAAAATATTTTATCCTCATTTGCAAGTAACTTTATTGGATTCTAATAATAAAAAGACTAAATTTTTAACCGAATTAAAATCTAAGTTAAATCTTGATGTTGAAGTTATAAACGAAAGAGTAGAAGATTATGCTAAAAATAATTTAAATAAATTTACATTAGTAACCTCAAGAGCGGTTGCAAACCTACGAGTTTTATCTGAAATATCTTTGCCTCTTGTGAAAAAAGAAGGTTATTTTATTCCTTTGAAGGGTAGTATAGATCCTGAATTAGTAGAAGCCAAAAAAACCATTTCTTTAATGAATTCAAAAATAGAAGATATTATTAGTTTTAATCTTTATAAAGAGTCTGGAATAAGAAATATCATTAGAATTAAAAAAGAAGAAGAAACCAAATTAGAAATGCTAAGACCATATAATAAAATATTAAGAAAACCTCTTGCGAAAAAGTGCTAAATACGTTAGAATTAATTAGTAGAGGTAAAGGGGTAGATTTGTGTGAATACAGAATCACAAGTTTTAAATGTGCCTATTGAAGATATCATTCCAAATCGGTTTCAACCCCGATTGAATTTTGATGAACAATCTTTAAAAGAACTAGCAGCGTCAATAAAAGAACATGGGATTATTCAACCCCTAGTTTTAAGACGCCTTAATGATAAATATGAAATAATTGCTGGCGAAAGAAGATATAAAGCTGCTAAAATGGCTGGCCTTACTTCTGTTCCGGCTGTTATTGCTCAAATGGATGATAATACCAGTGCCGAAGTAGCGATAGTTGAAAATATCCAAAGAAGAGATTTATCATCTATTGAAGAAGCCAAATCTTATAAAGCCCTTCTTGATAAAGGTTATTTAACTCAAGAAGATTTAGCTAAAAAAATGGGTTTAAGTCAATCTGCTATATCTAATAAACTTCGTCTTTTAACACTTCCTGAAGAAGTTCAAAATGCGATTATGGAAGGCAAAATATCCGAAAGACATGCAAGAAGTTTACTGCAATTAGAAAGCGCTGATGCTCAAAAAGAATGGCTTAATAAAATAATTGATGAAAGAATTACGGTTCGAGATTTAGATACTCGTTTAAAAAATTTAAATAAAAAAGAAGAGACACAAGTTGATGATATTCCTATAATTGATAATACTCCGAATATTGCCGCTATCAAAGAAAAGGCTACGGATATCTTAGCGGCTAATAATCCAAGTACTAGTATTGAATCAGATAGTGAAGAAGTTACTCCAACAAAGATACCAAATAAGTTCTTTAATTTCTTGGAAGATGAATCTGTAAATATGAATGTAGGAGATGTTAATAAACCAAAAATAGAAACTCCTGTAACTCCTAGTCCTGAATCTGCTATTTCGACTGAAGAAACATCACCAGTTGCTGAAGTAAGTCAAAATGTAGAAGTTACAAAAGCTGAACCTACAGAGGAAGTAGAAATGCTAGATTTTCTAGCTCCGGAACCAACCCCATCTGAACCAGTTGTGTCTGAAACTAAAGAAGAACCAACTTCAGAAACACCAAAAAAAGATATGAATGCAGTTAAAGATTATGTTGGAAAATTAGAAGATGATTTAAGGGATAATGATTATAAAGTTAGTATATCTAGAGAAGAAGACGAAAAAGAAATTAGATATATTGTAACAGTATCTAAAGAATAAAATAAAGGTAATCAATTGTTGTTTTGATTATCTTTTTTAATTGTTCAAAATTAGTTATTTTTGAAATTAATCATCTTTTTTAGTACTTTAAGTTTACCAGTACACTATTTTTTTTGAGTTAACAAAATAAAATGAAAAACTTGACTCCGGGGGGGGTGTTATATAATAAGCATATAAGATGTAGATAGTAAGAAGTATTTATGTAGTTGTCAACATAAATTATTTTTTGTTTGATATTGGTATTCGGCATTATAAACAAGGAGAAAAAGATATGAAAGAAAAATTAAAGAATAAAAAGGTAATAGTAGTAAGTAGTACATTGTTAATAATGACAATAATCGTATTATTAACAATAACAATAAAAGATAGCTACGCCTATTATGGAAATAGTAATGAATTAGAAATAATGAAAGCTACAATAGGAAATTTTGCTGGAGATGGAGAATTAGTAAATGATGGACCTATAGAAAAGAATACCGATGTTAATGTAATATTTTATGCTCAAACACCTAATAGTAAAAATAAATATGTGGAAACTAAAGAGATACCCGTTACGAATTATGTTATAAATGAAGAAGCATCCAATTGTTATCCTAAAAATAATATAGAAGGAACAGAATATAATAGTTACACAATAAATAGTGAAGGACTAATAGATATTGAAGTAAAAGAAAATAAACCAAATCAAATAGTATGTCGAATATATTATAATTATGAAAATAAAAACAATTTAGATGTAATAGTGTATGCCTATATTCAAGATGAAAAAGGAACAAAGAAATATAAAGAAAATAATTATAAGATAATAAACACCATACCAGATAATGTAGCCTTTATAGAATTTAATTGTAACAATAAAGAAATAGATACCACCATAACATATGCAGAAAATACCTTAGATATAAAAAGTTCCGGACCAAATATATGCCAAGCATATTTTAGAAAGAATAGTTAAGGAGAAAATATGAAAAAGAACATAACAATTATAATATTAATAATCGTAACAATAAGTATAATAATAAATTTATATTCGATATCATTTAGTGATAACAAAAACAAAATAGAAAAAGTAAGTACCAAAGAGACATTTACAGATAAAGAAAATATGTTATCAATAATGGTAATAGACGAAAACGGAAGTTATGAAGAAACACAAGATAGAACAAGTTGGCCAGATTCAAGTACATATGAATATTATGGAAGTGAATGCACCGATAGTGAAGGGACAATAATCCCAAGTGAAGAAGCAATAACATTTGAAAACAATACCATTCATATCAAAACAAAAAACACTATATATTGTACATTATATTTTTATAATTTAAAAATATCACCACTTTTAAAAAATCTTTATAAAACGACTGGTCCAGCATATTTAAAAATAGTACCAGAAGATGATGAACTATTAAGATATGTAGGTGAATATACCGATGCAAACGAAGGAAGATTAAATAATTACATTTGTTTTGGAACAAACGATGAAAGTACATGTCTAGGAAATAAAGATACATACATGTATAGAATAATAGGTATAACAACTGAAAATGTAAATAGAGAATTAGAACTTGTTCCCAATCAATTAAAGTTAATCAAAGCAACTCCATATGCGGATATTTGGACAAATCATGGTGCGTATGATTGGGATTATGCTAATAATGGAGCAAAAAATTATGTAAATAATACATATTTGAAATCAATAACAGATATTGAAGAAAATGTTGGAATACATACTTGGGAAGAATTAATTAGTAATCCAAAATGGTATAAAGGTGACACAGGTGGTGATAAAGATAATCCTCCTAAAACAAATCCAAAAGTATTAACCAATAATTATAAAATAGGATTAATGTATATAAATGACTACGTTAATTCTCAAAGAATATATACGCCAGTTATAAGTCCAAATAGTTGGTTGTATAGAGCCCATGCTTGGCGGGATTACGAAGATATTTTTGAAACTTTAAAAAATAAAGGCGATTTAACAATGAGTGACATAAATTGTACAGACACTATGTGCGGTGTTTATTTTATACATCCTAATGGAATTATCTGGAGTGATTGGTCTATGGTTTGGTGTAATCTTCGTCCTGTCTTTTACCTAATACCAGACATAACATTAACCGGTGAAGGAACAGAAGAAAATCCATTTTTGATATCAACGCCTTAATATTATATAAAAAAAGTTCTATTTGCAAAAATAAAACTTTTTTAATATATAATTGATTTGAAAGAAACTTAATTATTCCTCTTTATTAACTACTTCTGTTTTGCTAATATTTGGTTCACTTCCTTTTAAATAATAATACATTATGGCTCTACTTGAGTCTTTGGTTACTTCTCCTGTAACAGCATCTAGGATTATTCCTACTACATCATTAGGAGTTTCATACCAATTATTTTCTAGTCCTGTTTGGATTTCTTCCATCGTATCAGCCCAAATATTTTTAGCAACATTACTATATCCTTTAGTAAATTCCCGATTATTATCATATCCTAGCCACACTAACATTAAATCATCTTTATTATAACCAACTGTCCAATAATCTGTAGGGGTTGTTCCGGTTTTTATGGCGTATTTTCGTGATAATTTTCCGGCAATAGTTACTGCCGTAGCGGATGTATAATCTCGAAATGCGGAACTAGTAGTATTTGAAAGAAGTTCATTTAAAATATAAACATAATTAGGATTTAGAACTAAACTTTTTTTATTTTCTTTTGTATAAATTACTTTTCCTTCACTATCTTCAATTTTTCTGATTAAATATAAATCTTTTTTATAACCGCCACTGGCAAAGGTATTATAGCCCGTTGCATAATCAATAATATTTATTTCTCCTGTTCCTAAAGCAAGAGATGGAACCGGTAATAATTCTTCTTTAATGCCTGTTTTTTTGGCAGTATTGGCAAGTAAATCCGTTCCTAAGAAAAGATTAGTTTTAACGGCATAAATATTATCCGAAAAAGCAATTGCGGCCGCCATAGTAATATCTTTATTTGCGTATTTATCATTAGAATTAGTTGGCGAATAAGTTTCTTTATTATTAATGTTAAAAGTCGTATATTCACTTTTAAATTTAGAAGAAGATATTAAATTATTTTCTAAAGCTCCATAATAAAGGAAAGCTTTCATTGTTGAACCTACTTGTCTTTTAGAATCAGTTGCGCGGTTATATTGACTTGTTCCATAATCTAAGCCACCCGTTAAGGCTTCAATTTTCCCTGTTTCAGGGTCAACAATAACACTTGCTACTTGCACTTCTTTTTCTTCTCCCATATTTTTTAAAATATTTTTTTCTAAACTGGCTTGTTTATTCATATCTAAGTTAGTATAAATTTTAAGACCACCTGTTTCTAAGATGCTTTTACTAATTCCCAAATCTTCTAGTTCTTTATAAACAGCATCTTGATAATACATAAGCATTTGTAAATTATTTTCACTATTTTTGCCATAGATTTCTAAATTAGCAAAATCTAAATTCTCATATTCTTCTTTGGTAATTAATTCGTTATTGTATAAAACTTTAGCTACAACTTCGGATCTTTTATTGGCTTCATCCCGATTAGATACGGGATTAAATTTATTCGGACTTTTGGGAATGCCTGATAGCATAATCGCTTCTTCTAAAGTTAAATTACTGACATCTTTATTAAAATAATACTTGGCGGCATTACTAACTCCATAATTGCCGTTACCATAGTTAATTGTATTTAAATAGGCTTCCAATATCTCATCTTTATCATATTGAATTTCTGTAATAATTGTTAAAAACGCTTCTTCAATTTTTCGTTTCCAAGTTTTATCAAAATCTAGATAAAGATTTTTTACTAATTGTTGAGTAATAGTCGATGCTCCTTGAACAATATGACCACTTGCAATATTGGTCATCATCGCTTTTCCTATTCTTAAAATGTCAAATCCTCGATGTTCATAAAACTTTTTATCTTCTACCACTAAAACGGCATCAATTAATTTTTTATCTATATCTTGAATATTTACCCAGGATGAAGTGCTACTGCCTTGATAAACTAAATTATCTTGATTGTCATAAAGGTAATAAGTACCATTATTAGTTATGTTTAATTTAGGGGTAATTAGAGCATAAATATTAATCCCGATATAGCAAATAATAAAGCTTAAAAAGCCAAATAAAACTAATTTTTCTGCAAAACGAATAAAGCGCAATTTAATCACCTAAAGTTATTATGTAAAAAATATAAAAAATTATGTTGAAATTATATATATGTTATGTTATAGTTTTTAAGACAAAAGAGGTGATTATATCAAAAAGTTAATAAACTGGCGTTTATTTAACAATGATGAGATAATCATTAATAATGAAAATGTCATGTGTGAGTATAAATTAGGGCATTATGTTAAATATAATGATGGTAATGCTTCTAATATTGTAGATTTAAAGAATTTAACTTATCAAAGAGAAAATAAAGACTTTTTACTAGTTATAGATTTTAAAAAGGAAACATTTAGTTATTTATTAAAAGAAAAAGATTATAAAATGGAGAGTAAATTATTAAGTTCTAGTATTGAAATAGCTAAAGATATAATCTTAAAATATAAACTAGATGAAGAAGAAAAGAAAATTATAATACAATTGTTATAGTAATAATTGTATTATAATGCATATAATGAGTAGAATAGAGGAGATAGAAATGAATTTAAAAGATATACCAAAAGAAGAATTAGAATCAATGAGTTATGATGAAATAGCTTATCTTGTTCTAGAAAAAAATGGTAAAAAAATGAAATTATTAGATTTGTTTAAAAAAGTATGCCAAGTTTTAGAATTACCAGAAAGTACTGTCGAAGAACGTATTACGGATTTCTTTGAATTATTATCAATTAATAAAAAATTTATTTTACTTCCTAATGGATATTGGGATTTATCTACTAATCATGTTCAAGATATCGTTGTAGAAGATGAGGAAGATGCTGATAGTTTAGAACTTGAAGATAATGAAGATGATATTGTCGAAGAAGAACCAGAAGAAGATGACGATATTTTCTACGATAATGATTTAGATGATTCTGATGACGATGAAGATGATTTAAAAGATTTAGTTATTATTGATGATGAAGAAAATATCAACGATTAACCTTTTTTAAATAAATGGCATATATTATTAAAGAATAATTTGTGAGACTTTTAGTTTCACTTTTTTGTAGGTGATTTATATTATGAATATAAGAAAAAATGTGGGTATAAAAATTTCTATTATAACGATTATAATTAATATTATTTTATTTATATTTAAACTAGTAGCGGGCATATTAGGTCATTCTAATGCCATGATTAGTGATGCTGTTCATTCCCTATCTGATGTTTTAACTACTTTTTTAGTAATCTTTGGTCTTGTTATGGCTAGTAAAAATGCAGATAAAAAGCATCCCTATGGTCACGAGAGAATCGAATCTGTTTGTGGAATTATTCTTTCCTTTTGTTTGTTTTTAACAGGTCTTGGAATTGGCTATTTAGGACTGATTAATATTATTAATTATAAAAATTTACAAGTTCCAGGACTTCTTTCTTTAATTGCGGCTTTAATTTCTATTTTAGTTAAAGAAGGAATGTTTCATTACACTATTTATTATGCTAAAAAGTTAAAATCAACATCCCTAAAAGCTGATGCTTGGCACCATCGGAGTGATGCCTTGTCATCTATTGGGGCTTTTATTGGGATTTTCTTTGCTCGGTTTGGTTTTCCAATTTTAGATTCAGTTTGTAGTCTTTTGATTTGCCTATTAATTGTTATTTCAGCTATTCAAATTTTTAAGGAAGCAATTAGTCAAATGATTGATATTTCTTGTGATGAAAAAACCAATGAAGCAATTTTAAAAATAATTGAAGATACACATGAAAATGTTGTTGTTAAAGATTTTAAAACTCGAATTTTTGGGAGTAAAATTTATATTGATGCTCTTATAGCTACTGATGGCAATATGTCTTTAAAAGATGCTGATAAAATAGTTACTCATATTCATGATGTTGTGGAAAAGAAATTTAAAGAAGTTAAACATTGTAATATTCATATAATTCCTAACGAATAGTTGATAATTTAGTAGTTTTATGTTAAATTATTAACTCACAAAGAGGGATTGTTATGAATGACAAGCGAGAATTGGTTACTGATACAAATTTAAATGTTTTAAGAGTTAAAAAACTAGAAAATTATATTTTTGAGGGATCAGAAGGAAAAGTATATGCTTTGGATGATAATTCAGCCGTAAAAATATTTAAATTAGATAAAGATAATATTGATTTTTCCAATAAATTTGCTAAAATTGAAATGCTTTCCAAGTTAAGCGATCCATCTTTTACTTTTCCTAAAGGACTTGTTACACTTGATGGCCTTTATAAAGCTGGTTATTATATGAAAAGAATTATTCAACATCCTATAATTGGTTCATTTGCTGAATTAGGAAAAATAAAAAAATTGCCTTTGGATAATCCCTTAGAATATTTATTTGATATTTTGATTAAAACATCTGATGCTTTAGATAGAGCGCATAATTTAGGTTTAATTGTGGGAGATATTAAATGGGGGAATATTTTAATTGATAAAGATTTAAATCCCGTTTTTGTTGATACTGATAATTATGCTTATGATTGTTTTGGATTCGATGTAAGGCCAATGGTTACTTATCGTTTATTTGAAATGTATAAAGAATATTATTCTCCTTTAGATAATGATAACTTTCTTTTTGGGTATATGGCAATGCGAGAATTGTTTGGTTATTTTGGAGTAACATTAAATGATACTGAATCCTGTTTTTGCAACGCCATGCAATATATAGATTCAGAGTTACGAGAAGAAATAAGAACTATTTTATCTGATAGTTATGGTAAACCATCAATTGGTCCCGTTTTAAAAAGAGTCAAAAATAGGCAAGAATTTATTAAATTACCTAAATATTCTCAGTTTAACATTTTGATGTTTTGATGCTTATGTTGAAGATAAATGTTTTAAATGATATAATTTTTAAGTGAAAAGGTGATATTATGTTTGAAAGATTAGATAATATTGTAGCAAAATATAATGAACTTAAGGAAGAACTAACTCGTCCGGAAGTTTTAGCTGATTATAATAAATTAAAGGATTTATCTAAAGAACAAAGTGATTTAGAAGAAATTGTTTTAAAATATGAAGAATATAAAACGGCCTCTGGTGCCTTAGAAGAAGCTAAAAGTTTAATAAATGATCCCGAAATGCATGAAATAGCGGAGAGTGAAATCGAAACGCAAACTAAGAAAATTGAAGATTTAAAAAAAGAATTAGAAATTTTACTTGTTCCCAAAGATGAAAATGATGGCAAAAATGTTATTATGGAAATAAGAGGAGCTGCTGGGGGAGATGAAGCTAATATCTTTGCGGGAGATTTATTTAGAATGTATTCTTATTATGCTGAAGCTAATGGCTGGAAAATTGAAGTTTTAAACTCTATTGAAGGCGCTAGTGGAGGGTTTGCCCAAATAGAATGTATGATTAAAGGAAGTAATGTTTATTCTAAGTTAAAATATGAAAGTGGTTCTCACCGGGTTCAAAGAGTACCTGTAACGGAAACCCAAGGAAGAGTTCATACCTCAACGGCGACCGTTTTAGTTATGCCAGAAGTGGAAGATGTCGATATCGAAATTAAAGAAAGTGATTTAAAAATTGATGTTTTCCATTCAAGTGGGGCTGGTGGTCAATCTGTAAATACTTCTAATTCAGCAGTTAGAATTACCCATATTCCAACGGGTGTTGTTGTTGGTTGCCAAACGGAAAGAAGCCAACTTAAGAATAAAGAAAATGCGATGAAGTTATTAAAAATCAAATTACATGATGATATGATGCAAAAACAAGCCCAAGAAGTTGGAGCCGAAAGAAAAACGAAAATTGGGACGGGCGATCGTTCTGAGAAAATAAGAACTTACAATTATCCGCAAAATAGAGTAACAGATCACCGCATAAATTTTTCTGTAATGGAATTAGATCGAGTTATGGATGGTCATTTAGAGCCTATAATTGAAGCCTTAATTACCGAGGATTTACGTCTTAAATTAGCGGGTGAACAAGAATTATAATGACTGATGAAGAATTAATTTTAAAATATGTTTCTAAAGAAAAACAGGAATCTGCTTTAACAAAATTAAAGGAAGGGTATCCTGTCCAATATATAATCGGCAATGTCGATTTTTTTGGATGTAATATAGAAATTAATGAAAATGTGTTAATTCCCCGTTTTGAAACGGAATATTTAGTTGAAAAAACTTTAAATTATTTAAAAAAATTAAATATTAATAATCCTTTAATTTTAGAAATAGGTACAGGAAGTGGTTGCATTAGTATTGCTTTAAAGAAAAATATAGATTGTAATATAAAAGCTATTGATATAAGTGCTAAGGCTTTAGATGTTGCTAAAGAAAATGCTGCTTTAAATAAAGTGAAAATTAATTTTTTAAATGCTTCAATAGAAACATATGAAGATGAGGAAAAATATGATTTAATTATTAGTAATCCACCTTATGTTCCATATAATTCTTTAGTTGATGAAAAAATTAAGTATGAACCAGAAGATGCTATTTATGCCAAAGATGATGGTTTATATTTTTATAAAATAATTTTAGAAAAATTATCTCATAATCTAAAAAACAATTATTTAATCGCTTTCGAAATAGGAGATAAAGAAGGAGATAGAATAAAAGAATTTGCAAATAAATATTTACCAAATGCTTATTTTAAACTAGAAAAAGACTATAATAATTATGAAAGATATGCCTTTATTTCTAGTAAAAACCTTAATTTTGAAAAAAATTGAATTTTCCGACAAAAACTGACAATTTATACTTATACCTTTATGTTATAATGCCCTTTGTCAGGAGGTGTTTGGTAATGAGTAAAAAGAGTGAACATGAATGTTTTCAAGAAATTTGTAGTATTATTGAAAATCATTTAAATCATCAAAATAGGCCTTCTTATGAAGGAACAACTGATGTTTATCAAAGAGAAAATGTGAAAAATTTTAGCTTTTGTATTGACCAAGATGATTTACAAGACGTATTAGATTTTTTCAATAATTTAGAGAAAAATTTAAAGTATAAAAATTCTAAAAAATGTTCAAAGAAAAATTATTAAAAGAGTCCTCGGACTTTTTTATTTTTGCTTATTTATCATCTTTTAAAAAATAATTAACTAGTTTTTCGTAATTATCTTGGCTATTTAAACAGGTATCTATTAAATAGCCCTTTTCATTATTGTTTTGATATTCTCTAATACCTCTTAAATAAAAACCTTTATTTCTATCTTAAATATAAAAAGGCATAATATTATTATATAAACATTCTCTAAACATAATCATTCTACCGACTCTTCCATTGCCATCTTGGAAAAGATGTATTTTTTCAAATCTAACATGAAATTCTATAATATCTTCAAGTATTTTTTTAGAAATTGAATTATACCAAGCAAGTAAATTTTTCATATCTTTAGAAACTTCATTAGGAAGAGAAGTAGTAATATTACCAACAAAATTCTTTTCTTTTTGTATTCGCCAACATTGAACCATTCTTTTTCACTATCAGTTAAGGTTCCATCTTTTAAGATAAAATGAAATTTTTTAATCATTTCTTCAGTAAGTTCATCGTCAATAGTATCTAGCATATATTTAAATAAAGTAAAATGATTTTTAGTTTCCGTAGCGTCTTTTAAGACAATAACTTTATCACTGCTTGTTAAAATAGTTCCTGTATCATAAATACTAGCTGTTTCATCGGGAGTTATAGTTGAACCCTCAATATAATTATTATAGTAAGCAAAATCTAATTGGGTTTTATGATATAGATTACCGGATAAATTTATTCTTTTTTGTTCAAGTAATGTCTTTTTAATATTGAATATCACCATAATGTGTTTTTCCCCCCCTTATTGTAGTTAATTATAACATTATTTTTGCTAATTTGAATTAAATTTCTCAAATATTCTCATTATAATTTAGGTGAATTATGAAAAAAATTATAATTGGATTATTTATTGTAATAGTAATAAGTGTAGGAATTAATGAAAAAGAACATATTTTAATTCCTGATAATGCTATAAGATTTAGAATTATAGCAAATAGTGATAATAAAGAAGATCAAGATTTAAAAAAAGAAATTAAAAAAGAGGTAGAGGATGAGTTATTTAAATTAGTTAGTGAAGCCTCTAATATTGAACAAGCAAGAGAAATTATTAATAATAATTTAGATAAAGTAGATAATATTGTTCAAAAATACAATGTTAATTATGATATTAGTTTTGGAAATAATTATTTTCCGGATAAGATTTATAAAGGCATTAAATATGAAAAAGGTAATTATGAAAGTTTGGTTATTACTTTAGGAAACGGATTAGGTCATAATTGGTGGTGTGTTTTATTTCCACCGTTATGTTTACTTGATGAAAATAATAATTTAGAAAATGCCGAATATGAATTTTATGCTAGTAAATTAATTAATAAATTTAAATAATTAAAATATATTTAATTAGGGTGATAATGTGTCAATAGTCTTATCTTTATTTTTAATAGGTATTTCTTTATCTATGGACACATTTTCAATTAGTTTGTCTATTGGTTCTTTTAATATTTCCAAAAGAAAAATTCTTCTTTTTAGTTTACTTGTAGGCATTCTGCATTTCTTTATGCCTTTATTTGGTTTTATTTTGGGGGAGAAAATTGTTAAATTTTTAAATGTTAATGTTAATTTTCTTTTAGGAATAATTCTTATTTTAATTGGCATAGAAATGCTTATTAGCCTATTTAATAAAGAAGAGAAACATTTTGATTTAGGCATCATTAATATGCTTTTAATTGCAGTATCGGTTTCTTTAGATAGCTTTTCGACGGGGCTTGGATTAAGCGCTATTTCTAGTAATATTGTGATGTCGGGAGTAATATTTAGTATTTGTGCTTTTTCGTTTACTTTTATGGGGTTATTAATTGGCAAATATTCTTCAGGTATCTTGGGAATATATGGCAATATTTTAGGAATAATATTACTTTTTGTTTTAGGAATTTTCCATCTTTTTGCATAAAAAAATAAGATTATCTTCAATATAGATTTAGGAAGGTGTCGTATGCATAAATATTTAACGAAAAGAAGCTTTATCATTATTAATATAATTTTGTTTTTAATTGAGGTCTTTTTAATTTATTTAATGATTAATACCCTTTTAAGTAATGATGTTTTAAGTCCTAGAACTATTTCTTTTTATGAATATTTAAAATTAACATTCCAAAATAACGTCTAATTTACTAATTACTTTCTTTATTTAGGTTGACAAAAGACTTTAAAAAAAGTATGATAAGTACGAGAAAACCGAGATAATCGGGATTTATAAATAGTCAAAGTTATATACACAAATTGTTGTTTTTTCTTAGGCACAAAAACTAAGTTGTTAACATAAATAATAGTAAAGGTGAATTTCTTATGAAATACCTTAGTGTATATTTAAAGAAGGTATGTTAATGGAAAGAATTGTTATTGAGGGTGGACATCCTTTAAAAGGTACAATCACTATTGGAGGAGCCAAGAATAGTGCGGTGGCTTTGATTCCAGCGGCTTTACTTGCTGATGGGATAAGTACCATTAAAAATGTTCCCAATATTACGGATAGAGATGCTCTTTTTGACATTGTTAAACTTCTTAACTGTGATATTGAACAAAATGGTAGTACGATTAAAATCGATACTACTAATTTAAAAAATGTTTTAATCAGCCAAGAATTAAGTGTTAAACTTCGAGCTTCTTATTATTTTATGGGTGTTTTATTAGGTAAGTATAAACATGTTGAAATATATTTTCCCGGTGGTTGTAATATTGGATCAAGACCCATCGATTTACATTTAAAAGGTTTTAAAGCCTTAGGAGCTAAAGTTACTAAAAGAGGTCATAAATACATTTTAAATGCCGATAAATTAAAGGGAGCTGAGATTGATTTAGATTTTGCTTCCGTTGGAGCAACGATTAACATTATGTATGCGGCTGTTTTAGCCGAAGGAAAAACAGTTATTAAGAATGCTGCGAAAGAAGTAGAAATAATAAATATTATGGATTTCTTAAATAAAATGGGCGCTAAAATAAGTGGAGCCGGTACTGATACTATTGTAATTGAAGGTGTCGAAAAATTAAAAGGTACGGAAATCGATGTTATTCCTGATCGGATTGAAGCCGGTACTTATATTTTAATGGGGGCCTTACTTGGAGATAATCTTTGTGTTGAAGGAATTATTCCAGAGCATAATAAAGCTTTACTTGATAAATTAAAAGAAATGGGTGTTTCTTATGAAATAAAGGATCATTCGATTGTTGTTAATAAATGCTCTAATTTAAAACCAGTGGATGTTACAACATTAGTTTATCCCGGATTTCCGACGGATTTAGGCCAACCAATGAGCGTCTTACTTACGCAAGCGGATGGGATAAGTCATATGGAAGAAACGATTTGGGAAAATCGCATTGGCCATTATCCTTATTTGCAAAAAATGGGGGCTAATATTGAACTTGATGGTTTAAAAGCCACCATTAAAGGGAAAAGCGTTCTAAAAGGGACTGATATTAACGCAACTGACTTAAGAGGAGGAGCGGCTCTTATTCTGGCGGGTCTTATTGCCTCTGGAACAACCACCATTTATGATATCGATTATATCTTAAGAGGTTATGAAAATATTATTCATAAGTTAAGTAATGTAGGTGCTAAAATAGATATTGAAAAAATATAATGTAGAGAAATCTACATTTTTATTTTGGGGTGTTTGGGTGAGAAGAAAGTATAAAATATTTTTAATTATATTTATAAGTATTGTTTTAGCCTATTTTATTTATTTTATTAATCATAAAAATAAAATTAACGTTGTAGTTATAGGCGATGGTATAGCTAGTGGGGAAACCGCTTATAATATTGATGGTATTAGTTATAGTGATTATTTAAAAGAGTATCTCGAAAATAAACATTTACTTCATAATTATAATGCTACTTATGCTTTTAAAAATTATAAAATGGCAAGTTTGTTAAATGATTTAAAAAGTAATATTATTAGTGATAAAGATAAGTTAACTATTCAACAATTAATTCATAAAGCTGACTTAATTATTTTAAATATTGGAGAAGAGGAATTAGTAAAAGCCGCGATTACCAATGATTTAACTAAAGAGAGTTTAGATGAATTTATTAAAGAATATGATGATTTATTATATTTTATAAAGGATATTAGTGAAGCCAAAGTAGTTATTGTGGGCTTTTATAGTAATAAATATTTAAAAGAGAGCAACACAATTATTTTAAATTCAGAAATAGCGAATGCCGCCCTTAAATATGATTTAATATTTATTAATATTAGTGATTTAATGAAGACTAAAGAATACTTTGTTAATAAAGATACTTACTATTTTAATTATAAAGGTCATAAAGCCATTGCCGAGATGATTATTCATTCTTTATGACTTGTTTTCTTAAAATTTTTGTGCTATTATAATTTGCACGGGTGGTTTATATGAATAACGAAAAAAGATTTAGAGAGAGTTTTTCTGAAGAAGTAGTGCATACTTTTAAAGATAGATTAGTCGCTAATGTATTAGCACTATCAGTTTTATTAGGTCTTGCTTATAATGCTTCTAAAGTTGAACCAAGAATTTTACCAGAAGAAAGCAAATTAAGCATTTTAGAAGACGAGGCTCTTGTTTCCGAAAGTAATTCCTTAGGTCGTGGAATATCTTTATCACGTAAAAGAGTAAATAAAAGAGCCAGAGAAAGTAAAATGGATATTGCAACATTATAAAAATATGATATAATACTTAAGAACGAAAGTTTCTATACTATGAATTAATAGTATGGCGAAGGGAGAGAAAAAATGAAAGCTAATATTCATCCAGAAATGAAAGATTGTACTGTTAAATGTGCTTGCGGTGCTACATTTAAAACTAAATCAGTAAAAGATGAAATTCATGTTGAAGTTTGTAGTGAATGTCATCCATTCTACACTGGTGCGCAAGGAAAAGCAAAGAAAACTGGAAATATCGAAAAATTTAATAAAAAATATGGCTTTGATAAAGCTGCTTAAGGACAATGAGATTTGTTCTTTTTTTATGAATAAATTATATGATATAATGAAAGTAGGAGAGTGATAGAATGACTTTATATATGGCTTGTGATCATTTAGGAGTAGAATTAAAGAAAGAATTAATAAAACATTTAAATAATAATGGAATAGTTGTTAAAGATATCGGAATTGAAAATACGGAATTAGATGATTATCCGGATTTTGCTTTTAAATTAGGAGATTTAGTTAGCCATGAAAATGGAGCTTTAGGAATCCTTATTTGTGGTAATGGAGTCGGAATGAGTATTGCGGCGAATAAGGTAAAAGGTATTCGTTGTGTAAGAGCCACTAGTGTGGATGATGCTTTTAAAGGCAAAAATCATAATGGCTGTAATGTCTTGGCTATTGGTTCTAATTTAGGAATAGATTTAGCCAAAGAAATAGTTGATACTTTTATTTCTACAAAACCAGCAGATGTAGAAAGATATTTAAAAAGAATTACTAAAATCATAAGTTATGAAAATGGAGAATATAATGAACTATAGAATTTATGTCTATGCTCTATTTTTCTTTCTAAGTATTTTCATGTTATCAGGAATAAACTTTGAAAAATTTATGCGGAAGAATAAAGTTATTGAAGCTAAAATGTTAATTATGGCTTTGAGTTGTGCTTTTTCTTATTTGCTTTCAAATTTTGTTTTAGACTTTTTAAATTTATAAGGAGACAAAAATGACCAATAAAATACTTATCGGTATTATTATAATTATGAGTGGTATTTTAGTTGTTGTAAGTAGTAGTTATCAAACTACTTTTTTTAATAGTGAGCCTCATAAAAAGATTGTGGTTAAAAATACTAAAAATGATATGATCGATGAAATGCCTTTAGAAGATTATATTATTGGAGTAGTCGCCGCCGAAATGCCAGCATCTTTTGAAGTAGAAGCCTTAAAAGCTCAAGCGATTGCATCTCGGACTTATGCTTTATATAAAATGGCTAGTAATGATAAAGATTATGATGTGGTAACAGATGTTTCTAATCAAAGTTTTATCACTCCAGAAGAGATGAAGAATAAATGGGGGAGTGATTACAATAAATATTATGACAAAATAAAAATGGTTGTTGAAAGTACTAAGGGTTTAGTTATGACTTATGAAGGAGAAATAATCGAAGCTTATTATTTTGCGATGAGTAATGGTTATACGGAAGATGTTAGCTTAGTTTTTAGTGAAAGTAAAAATTATTTACAAAGTGTTGAGTCTGCTTATGATAATGAATCGTTAAAAAACTTTTCAGTAACAACTAAATTTACGTCCGAAGAAATATGTACTAAATTAAATTTAAATTGTCGTAATGTTGAATTTACGAACATTGTAAGAAGTGATACCAACAGAGTTAATTCTTTAGATGTTAATGGTCAAACTTTTAAAGGAACAACCTTTAGGTCTAAACTTGGTTTAAGGTCTACGGACTTTGATATTAAAATTGATGGCGATATTTATATTACTACGAGAGGTTATGGTCATGGGGTCGGAATGAGTCAATATGGCGCTAATGGGATGGCTAAAAATGGCTCTAATTATGAGAATATTTTAAAATATTTTTATAAAAATATTGAAATTACATCTATTTAAGTATAAAAAAAATTAAAACCGTCAATACTTTAAGTAGGATGGTGAATAATGAAAAGAAGAAAATTAAAAGGGTTTGTCTTACCAACTTTATATCTATTAATTACGATTAGTATTTTTGTCGGAGTTGTTCTTTTAGGAAGAGATATGGTTTTAACAAATAAGGATTATGATTACGGGGTTGGAGCTTTAAAAGATGAGGTGCAATCAGTAATTATTGAAGATACGATTGTATCAAGTGAGATAGCTAGTCCAGTTGAAGAAGGAAAAGCCGATATTGCAGTGCATTTTTATAGTAAAGATGCGGATGAAACCTTACAACAAAGTAGTTTAATTTATTATGAAAATACTTACTTACCAAATACAGGTATTATTTATGCAAGTGATAATGCTTTTGATGTAAGATCAGTCTTTAATGGTAAAGTAACCGATATTACAGATGATGAATTTTTTGGTAAATGCCTTGTTATTGAACATAATAATAAACTAAGAACCTATTACTATGGTCTTGATAATATTCAAGTTAAAAAAGATGATGAAGTTACCAATGAGACAATCTTAGGAACTGCTAAAAATAACGAAATTATGAATGATAAGAAAACCTTTATGTTCGAAGTATATCTAAATAACGAACTTAAAAATCCTGAAAGTATCATTGGTACTAAAATCACCGATTATGATGAAAATTAATTCCTTTAAAAGGAGTTATTTTTTTCTCAAGGAGTCATTATGGAAAATATCTTATATTTAGATGATTATATTAATTTTTATCATATTAAAAATAAATTATTGATTGTTCATAAACCTTATAAGCATACTTTAAAATATGGCAAAATTATTGATCATGATAAATTTATAAAAAAATTTACCAAGATTATAGGCGATAATAAATTGAATAAAAATTTCTTTAATAGTAGTATAAATGTAATTATCAATGGAACTTATAATAAAGAAGATAAGAGAATTATTAAAGATGTTTTAGAAAGTTTTAATTATCAAAAGATTAATTTTATTCCGGAAATTAAATTTTTAAAATTAACTAAGAAGGCAATTATTATTAATGCTAATTTAGATTATACTTTAATATATTACTTAGATTATAAAGGAAATATGCAAGTTATAACATTAGATAATAATAAATTTTTGAATGTATTTTTAAAATATATTTTAAATCAATTTAAAAATAAAAAAATATACTTATATGGAAAGAATTATCTTAAAATAATTGATTTATTAAAGGAATGTCATCAAAACTATTTTTATTACGAAGATGGTGAAAATTTAATTATTAATAAAATAATTAACGATAAATTTATGTAAAGTACAAAAAAACACCAATTTCCCCCTTTTCAGAAGTAATTAAATTTGATATTATTTTAAAGTCCGTTGAAATTATTGTCGAATTATGTCTAACGATTTTTATTGCGATTCAGGAATCCTTATGGAATAATATAATCGTGAAGAAAAGAGGTGGACAGTGTGTACGGCAAAGTAAAATGGTTCAACAATGAAAAGGGTTACGGATTTATTGAATATGAAAATTTAGAAGATATCTTTGTTCATTATTCAGCAATAATCAAAGAAGGTTATAAAACTTTGACGGAAGGAGCGCTTGTTAATTTTAAGTTAATTGAAACATCTAAAGGATTACAAGCAATTGATGTCGTAGAAGAACAAAAGACTATTGTGTAAATAGTTTTTTTCTTTTTAATTACCTCTTTTTAAATTTTTTTGGTAATATAGACTTTTTGCTAGAAATTTGATACACTTTAACTAGGAGAGTGATAATTGTGAAATATACTATTAGAGGGGACAAACTAGCGGTTACAAAGTCTATCAAAGATTATATTGAAGAAAAATTAGATAGATTAAATAAATATTATGAAGATGCTAGTAATTTAGATTGTAAAGTTGTTATAAGAAGTAAAAATAATTTACAAACTATTGAAGTAACTATTCCTTTAAATAAATTTATTTTAAGAGCCGAAGTTTCTGATAAGGATTTATATGCAGCGATTGATTTAGTTGTTGATAAATTAGAAGGTCAAATTAGAAAAAATAAAACGAGACTTAAAAAAAGATATGATAAAACTGATGTTATTGAAATGAATTTTGATTTTGAAGAAGAGGAAGAAGAAGAATTAGACATTATTAAGAGAAAAGATATAGATACTAAACCTATGGGTGAAGAAGAAGCTATTCTCCAAATGAATTTATTAAACCATGATTTCTTTGTTTTTAAAAATACGGATGAAGAATGTGTATCGGTAATTTATAAAAGAAAAGATAATAAATACGGAATAATTAATGTGAAATAAAAGCTATTAATTAGCTTTTTTCTTTTGCCAAAATTTGTATTTTAGAAAAAGAATTATTGTTTTAAATTATAAAATATATTAAAATTGTAACTATATAGATGAAGAGAAATTAATTTTCACTCCCAATAATTTATTGAAAACAAAGGAGCTTATCATGAAAGAAAATAATGTTTTAAAATTTTATTATTTAGCTAACACTTTAAAAGCCAAAATTAGAAGTGGTTGGAAATTATGGCATGTATCTAAAGAAAGATTGGAAAGTGTTGCAGAACATATATATGGAACTTGTATTTTAGCTATTGCTATTGATTCAGAATATGATGCCAATATTGATTTAAATAAAGTTTTAAAAATGTTAGTTTTGCATGAATTGGAAGAAATAATAATTGGCGACATTACTCCTTATGATAATGTTAGTAAAGAAGATAAATTAGAAAGAGGAAAAATAGCGGTAAGTAAAGTATTAGATGATTTAGTAAAGAAAGAAGAATATGTCTTATTATTAGATGAATTTAATAGTTGTAAGACTAAGGAATCTAGATTTGCTTATCAATGTGATAAATTAGAAGCCGATTTACAGGCTAGACTCTATGATGAAGAAAAAAGTGTAGATATTTTTTCTTCAGTTAACAAAGATTTAATTAATACTGAATGGAATCAAAAGGCAGTTTTAAATGGTGCTAAAAAACTAAGTGATTTATTTATAGCATATGATTATAATAATTATGATGAAATATTTAAAAAGATTATTGATGATATAAATAAGTAGTTAGATAATTTAATACATATTATGTTAAAATTACAATTAAAAAACCTCAATATGGGATTTTTCTCTTACAAATTAATTTTTTACCATCGGGAACTTCTAATTTAATTTAATAAACATTATTTATTGTAGTTAGTATCTTCAATACAAGATGGGCTTTTTAATTAAAGTGTTATTGAATTAAAGGAAGTTTAACTTCTTTTTTTGGCCTAACGTGGTATAATAATATATGAGGTGGATTATGGGACTATTCAAAAAATTATTAAATAGTGAGTATAAAGAATTAAAAAGGTTTGAATCTATTGCCGATAAGATTGTCGCTTTAGATGAAGATATGCAAAAATTAAAAGATAGTGATTTTAAGAAAAAGACAGAAGAGTTTAAAGAAAGACTTCAAAATGGTGAAACTTTAGACGATATTTTAGTTGAGGCATTTGCTTTAGCGAGAGAAGCAGCATATAGAACTATTGGCGAAAAAGCCTTCTATGTGCAACTTTTAGGTGGCCTTGCTATTCATTATGGTAATATTGCCGAGATGAAAACTGGTGAAGGTAAAACTTTAACTACTATTTTGCCCGCTTATGTTAATGCTTTAACTGGTGAAGGAGTGCACGTTGTCACCACTAATGAATACTTATCTAGTCGTAATGCCGAATGGATGAGACCAGTTTATGAACTTTTAGGAGTATCGGTAGGAGTTAACTTAAGAGAAATGTCTCCTTCAGAAAAACAAGCCGCTTATAATTGTGATATTTTATATTCAACCAATAATGAAGTTGGCTTTGACTATTTAAGAGATAACATGGTTGTTCGAAGTGAAGATCGAGTTCAAAGACCTCTTAACTTTTGTATTATCGATGAAGTTGACTCTATCTTAATTGATGAAGCGAGAACTCCCTTAATCATCAGTGGGGGCCGCATGAATTCTAAGAATTTATATATTGATGCGGATAGAGCTGTTAAAAGATTAAAAGAAACTGAAGATTATGATATTGATGTTAAAACCAAAAATGTTTCTTTAACTGCTGAAGGTAGTAAAAAGATTGAAAGTTATTTTAATTTAAAAAATTTATATGATTTAGATAATACGGCTTTAGTTCATCATTTAAATCAAGCTTTAAAAGCTAATTATGGTTTTAAAAAAGATGTAGATTATGTTGTACAAAATGATGAGGTCATAATTGTTGACCAATTTACAGGACGTCTAATGCATGGACGTCAATTTAGTGATGGACTTCACCAAGCCATTGAAGCCAAAGAAAATGTAACAATTAATACTGAAACTAAAACAATGGCCACGATTACTTTCCAAAACTTATTTAGAATGTATAAAAAATTATCTGGTATGACAGGTACTGCAAAAACGGAAGAAGAAGAATTTAGAAATATTTATAACATGTATGTTATTGAAATTCCTACTAATAAAGAAGTTATTAGAGAAGATTATGCCGATTTAGTATATGCTACTAGTAAAGGTAAATATAATGCCATTATTAATTATGTTAAAGAAATTCACGCTACGGGCGAACCTATTTTGATTGGTACTATTTCCGTTGAAGCTAACGAATATTTAAGTAGTTTACTTAAAAAAGCCGGTTTAAAACATGAAGTATTAAATGCAAAGAATCATGAAAGAGAAGCCGAAATTATTGCTAAAGCTGGTGAAAAAGGGGCCATTACTTTAGCTACTAATATGGCAGGTCGTGGTACCGATATTAAATTAGGTGAAGGTGTAAGAGAACTTGGTGGTTTATGTGTAATTGGTACAGAAAGACATGAGTCAAGACGTATTGATAACCAATTACGTGGTCGGGCTGGAAGACAAGGAGATCCAGGTAAAAGTCAATTCTTTGTTTCTTTTGAAGATGATTTAATGCGGCGTTTTGGAACGGAAAGTATTAAGAATATGCTAGCAAGGCTTGGTCTTGATGAAAATCAAGCCATTCGTTCTAAAACTTTAACTAAGAGTATTGAAACGGCTCAAAAGAAAGTTGAAGGAAATAACTATGATATTCGGAAAACTTTACTTGACTATGATAATGTTTTAAATGAACAAAGAGAAATAATTTATAATAGAAGAAATGAAATATTAGACATGGATAGTATTCATGAAAGCATTTTAGGAGTTTTCAAAAGTACAATTACTAATTTAGTGGAAAGTCATTATTCTAAAGATGGTAAAATTACTGATGAAAATAAAAAAGAATTAGTGGAATATGTCAATACTAATTATTTGAAAAATGATGCTTTAAAATTAAAAGATATTCAAAAATTAGATGATGAAGAGTTAAGAGATAAGATATATGAATTAGTAATTGCAGATTACGAAAAGAAAATGATTGATGCACCATTAATGAATGAATTTGAAAAAGCCATATCGTTAAGAATAATTGATTCTAACTGGGTAGATCATATGAGCGCCATGGAACATTTAAAAGAGGGTATTTCTTTAAGAGGCTATGGTCAAACCAATCCAATTCAAGCTTATACCATGGAAGGGTTTGAAATGTTTGATAGTCTTTTAGCTAAAATTGAAGATTTAACAGCTCAATTCTTACTTAAAGCAGAAGTAAGACAAAATACCGAAAGAAAGCAAACTTTAAATGGTGTTGCTAACGATGGCAAAGAAACAGTTAAAAGCACTCCTAAAAGAGTAACTAAAGTTGGTCGAAATGATCCATGTCCATGTGGTTCGGGAAAAAAGTATAAAAATTGTTGTGGAAAATGAGATAAATAAAGTAATTTATAAGATTTTAATTAATAAAAAATCAAAAAAGTGATAAAAAATTACGTAAAATAAAGGATGTCGCAATATTAAAATGGTTGACATCTTTTAAATTTAAGGTGGTGTATAAATGGAGAATAAGGATGATTCTAATAATATAATAATTTATCAATCTGTTGATGGAGAAACTAAAATTGATGTAAAATTGGAAAATGAAACTGTTTGGTTATCTCAACAACAAATGTCATTGCTTTTTAAAACTTCAAGAACAAATATTGTTGAACATATAAATAATATATATTTAGAGGGGGAATTAGATAAAATTTCAACATGTCAGAATTTCCGACAAGTTCGAAAAGAGGGAAATAGAGAGGTATCACGAGAAATTCCATTTTATAATTTAGATATGATTATTTCTTTAGGATATCGTATTAAATCTAAAATAGCTACTAATTTTAGAAAATGGGCTACTGAAAGATTAAAAGAATACATGATTAAAGGATTCACATTAGATGATGAACGTCTTAAAGGCAATGCTGGTGGCAATTACTGGAAGGAATTACTAGCTAGAATAAAGGATATCAGATCTTCAGAAAAAGTTCTCTACCGCCAAGTTTTAGATTTATATGCCACAGCAGTTGATTATAATCCAAAAGATGAAAAATCTATTGAGTTTTTTAAAATTGTGCAAAATAAACTTCATTTTGCAACACATGGCCATACTGCTTCAGAAATAATCTACGAAAGAGCTGATTCAGAAAAACCATTTATGGGACTTACAACCTTTAGTGGTGATATTCCAGTTATGAATGATGTAGTCATTGCTAAAAATTATTTAACAGAGGAAGAATTAAAAATTTTAAATAATTTAGTATCAGGATACTTTGATTTTGCTGAAATTCAAGCAATTAGGCATAAACAAATGTATATGGAAGATTATATAAGAGAACTTGATTCCATTTTGTCCACTACAGGAGGAAAGACATTAATTGGTGCAGGTACTATAAGTCACGATGAGGCAATAAAAAAAGCAAAAAGTGAATATAGAAAATATCAAGTAAAAGAAATTAGCCCTGTGGAAAAAGCATATTTAGAAACATTAAAAGATATTAGTAAAAAAATTGATGACAAAGAGAGTTAA